>JALXBH010000156.1 GCA_026991535.1 Calditrichia bacterium
TGGCGATTGATGCGCTCAAGTATATCCATGATCTCCCACGAGTTCCCGGCGTCGAGATTACCGGTCGGCTCGTCGGCCAGGATGATAAAGGGATTGTTGACGATGGCCCGGGCAATGGCTACCCGCTGTTGCTCTCCGCCGGAAAGCGTATGCGGATACTGACTGCGCTTGTGTCCCAGGTTGACCTCGGCCAGCACGCGCATAACCCGGCGCTTGATATCCTTGCCGCTAACGCCCGTTACGCGCAGGGCAAAGGCGATGTTTTCAAAAACGGTTCTGTCCTGCAATAGCTTAAAGTCCTGAAACACAACGCCTATTTTCCGGCGCAGCAAGGGCACGTCCCGGTCTTTTATCTTGGCGGAATTATAGTTTTCCACCACAACCATGCCGCTGTCGGGCAGAACATCCATATAGATATGCCGTAGAATGGTGGACTTACCCGCTCCGCTGGGTCCGGTTAAAAAAACAAACTCCCCCTTTAAAATGCGAAAAGTGATGTTGTTGAGTATTTTCTTATCGCGGATATGGGTATGGACGTTGTAAAACTCTATCATCGTTTCGGTTTTGTTAATATGTAATGGATGCGCTCGCTGCGCGGACGCACTCTTTTATTTTTAAAGTCCGCCCGGGCATCCAGCAAACTTAGCGGACTCTTTTCAATTAACGCTATCATTTCCCCGTGATCCCATATGCGTTGGCAATGGGTCTCCTGTATTACCCGATGGCCGCGCATAATGGTAAAATAGTTGTATTGCAGGCGCGTTTTTTCATCATAGGCGCTGCGCCGCTCATAGGCCAGGTCGTCCCAGGTTTCCGTTTCGTAATATTCCGTCATGCGCAGGCGGATCATATACTCGGTGACGGTGTCGAAAATAAACAGGCCCCCGGGGCGCAGCATGCGGGTCACATCGTCAAACAAACGCTGCACCTCTCCTTCGCTTCGCAGATAATTTACGGAATCAAACAACATAATCACAACGTCGCAACAGTTTTCCCTGAGGGCCGGCCGGCGAACGTCCTGCCGCCAAAGGCGGTTTTTAAGCGTGGGTCTTTCGGCGGCCACGCGTAACATGGCCCCGGAAAGGTCGGCGCCCCAACAATGAAATCCCGCCTTAACAAGATGGTGCATGTGCTTGCCCGTGCCGCAGCTTAAATCGACCACATCACGGACGGTACGGCCCGCAAGATCAAACATCCGTATCACATATTTCGTCCAGACGCCGTAGTTAACATGGCGCATCATTCGGTCGTAAAAACGGGCCACCCATAAATACTCCTTTTGCCCGGGGCTGCTGTTTTCCATATTCTTTTTTTAGTCAAAATTGATTAGTTTTAAGAAACATTTTAAACATACGATCATTTTTGATTTAGTACCATTTCATTTTAGCGCAACATATCGGAGTCAGATGCTCTCTTTTATCAATTCATTCATCCTGCCCTTTTTTCTGGCCGCGCTTATTCCGTTGGTTTTACATCTGCTTAACAGAACGCGCACGTGGGAGTTTGATTTCAGCGCGGTACACTTTTTAAAGTCCATCGAAGCCAGCCGCATAAAAAAAGTACGCCTGTTGCAACTTCTGCTCATCCTGATCCGCACCCTGCTGATTATTGCCCTGGTTTTGATCTTTGCCCGCCTGATTTGGGCCGGCACGCGCGATAACGGAGCGGGACAAACCACCGCCGTTATAATTCTTGACGACTCCTACAGCATGCAAACCTACCTGCGGGGGACACCGCTGTTTGACCAAACCCTGCACACCCTGGAAAAAATGCTGGCCTTTTTTGATGAAAAAGACCGGATATTTGTTATACGCGGCAGCGGGGGGCAAGTGGACAGCCCCGTCCCGCGCGGGCCCCTTGGCCGGCGCTACCGGGCCGGTAACGGAACTTTTCACTGGCCATTGCTTTATCCGGCAATCGACTCTCTGTTTACCCGTTTCCCCAATAGCCACCGGGAGCTTTTTTTACTGTCCGACCTGAGGGTGGCCGCCTATGACAGCAGCAGGCTCCGGCAGCAAGCCCGTTTTTACTACCATAGCCCGGCCGCCGATGCGCCGGTCAATATATCGATAGATTCCGTATATCTGGCAGCCTCCCCGGAGGGGAACGGCGCCGCCTACACCTTTAACATTTTATTAAAAAACCATTCCCCAAAGCCCCTGGCCACCACCGTCCGCCTGTTCCGGGAGGATCAACTTGCCGGACGGCGCTTTGTGGAGCTTAAGGCCGGTGAAGCAAAAGAAACCGCGCTCGACTATGAACCCGGGGCAACCGGGCGGCACCTGCTCCGCTTTGAACTGGATAATGACGACCTGACGCTTGACAACCGTTACTATTATGTTTTAAACATACCGGAGCGGCTATCCGTGTTGTATGTATCCGGACGTCCCGACACCATGATGCAGGCCGCCGTGGCCGCGCTGAACCAAATACCCCGCCTGCACATACTTTCCGTGCCGCTTTACCGCTGGCAAACCGTAAACGACGCGGACTATGACCTGCTTTTGTTTCAGGCCCCTGCATCGCTTAAGCCTTCCGATATTGACAAGATGAAAAACTTTTTAAGCAGCGGACGACGGCTTATCCTTATACCCCAGGATGCGGATAAAAGCGCGGAATACAACGCTATTCTTAAAAAGATTAGCGGCAAATCCGCGGTGAAGAATTATATCTCCTATCCGGGCCGGGGCTTTATGAACCTGCGCCTGCCCCCCGCCGCCCTGCGGGCCAGCCTCCGCGAAAACACTAAAAAACGTTCTCCGGACTATATCCCCTTTTACCGCTATTATACATTAAAAGGCGGTCGCGCTCCCCTGTTTTTTGAGAATAAGGCCCCTTTTTATATTGAGCACGACAATCTGCGCCTATTTGCGGCGGACTTTAACCCGGCCTGGGGCGCCCTGCCCACCCGGAGCTCCTTTATCCCCTTTCTCGCCCTGCAACTGATCTCCGGCGGCAGCGTCTCCCCCCCCGCGGCGCGCGTGGGTCAGGTTTTATCCTTTAATCCGCCTCCTTTTTCGGGAACCGCGGCCCATGCCATCCGTTTGCCAGACGGGCGCACCCTACCGGCAAGGCTGTATCATAACGGCGAAAGGTGGCTTGTAAAAACAGGCCACACCGCCACGCCGGGCTTTTACACCTTGTTGCGCGGCGGCCGGCCCCTTATCATCAAAGCGGTAAATATCGATCCCCGGGAGTGGCGCCCCGTCAACCGCGACATGCCCGGTACGGCTCTGCACAGTCCCACCAAGGAAAGCTGGCGGGAGCAGGTTGTGAACAGACGCCGGGGCATGGAATTCACGACATACTTTATTATTTTGGCCCTGCTGCTGGCCGCGGCCGAAATGATACTCATTAAAAAACTGGAAACCGGCGCGAAATGATAGACGAAAAAGATTTACAAAGTATCCGGGAAGAACGGGCCATACTGGTGGCCGTTAAGTTTTCCCAATACGAAAAAGGCGAAGTGGAAGAGCATCTGGCCGAGCTGACCGAACTGGCCATGACGGCCAACGCCGTGGTTTGCCGCCAGCTATACCAGGAGCGCAGCCATCCCGACCGCACCTACTTCATCGGACGGGGTAAGGTGGAAGAGCTGGCCGAAATGCTCGACGAGGAAGAGGCCAATCTGGTCATCTTCGACGATGAGCTTTCCCCGGCCCAGGCCCGCAATCTGCAAAAAAAGCTGGAGGTGAAGGTTATTGACCGCACCGGGCTTATTCTGGATATCTTTGCCCAGCACGCGCAAACCATCGAGGCCAAAACCCAAATCGAGCTGGCCCAGCTCAACTATCTGCTGCCGCGCCTGACCCGCCAATGGATGCACCTTTCCCGGCAGGTGGGCGGCATCGGCACCAAGGGGCCCGGTGAAACCCAGCTGGAAACCGACCGCCGGCTGGTACGCACGCGCATCAGCCGCCTGAAAGCCAAGCTCAAGGAGATCGAGGGCCAGCAGCAGGTACAGCGCAAAAACCGCGACCACCTGCTGCGGGTGGCCCTGGTCGGCTATACCAACGCCGGTAAATCCACCCTGATGAACGCCCTGACCCGGGCCGGCGTTCTGGCCGAAGACAAGCTGTTCGCCACCCTGGATACGCGGGTAAAACGGATGATGCTGGATGAGGTGACGCCCGTTCTGCTGAGCGACACGGTCGGCTTTATCCGCAAACTGCCCCACCAGGTGGTAGCCTCCTTTCGCACCACCCTGGCCGAGGCGCGGGAAGCGGACATCCTGCTGCATGTGATAGACGCCAGCATGCCTTTTATTGAGGACCGCATCGAGGTGGTGCACGGACTGTTGAAGGAACTTAAGTTCCGGGAGCAGACGATCATTCCCGTGTTCAACAAGGTGGACATGATTGACAATCCGGCGCAATTAAAGCATCTGCAAAATAAATTCAGCGAGGCCGTTTTCATCTCCGCCCAAAAGCAAATCGGCATCGCGCCGCTGAAAAAGGTACTGTTAAATAGCATTGCATCGCAATACGCGGTTGAAGAGATTCAGTTAGACTACAGCAAGGGACCCATGGAGCACCTGCTGCACCCCTGGGCCGCCATTCTGGAGAGCCGTCATGACGAAGGCCGGCGCTATTTTAAAATAAAGTTTCATAAAAACAACCATTACCGCTTTGATCAAATAATGAAGAAGTTCTCATGAGAATATTACTGTTTTTTCTGTTGGCCGCGGCCGCGCTCCCGGCCCAGACCATTAACCGCAAAACCTTTGACCGTTTTTCCCACTATGATCCCTTTGACTGGATCACCTATGCCAACGGCGACGACATTACGGCCATCGATATGGGCCAGACCGAGGTCTACTTTGCCACCCGCGAAGGGGGCATCTTGCGCTATAACCTGTATGATCAGGAGTGGCAAGCTCCATTTACCACCTCCAACGGTCTGCGCAGCAATGCCATTTACCGCCTGGTCTACGAAGCCTCCTCCAATCAACTGTTTGCCCAGAGCGACAAGGGCATAGACGTCTATAACGAGGGTTTCGGTTACTGGACGCCCAGCAGCCGGGCGATCATGCCCGCGCGCGTGACCGTGGAACACACATCCAAAACCTGGGCCTGGGAGCCCTACGCCCGGCCCCCTCTTTCCGAGTTCAGCAGTTTTTTTATACAGCGCGGCTATACCCTGTTCGAAGATGAGCGCATACTGGACCGCAACCACTACAGCTATCAGATCACCGACCGGCTGGTGGATTTTCAGCGCACCCTGTGGCTGGGCACCAACGGCGCCGGCGTGGGCCGGGCCAATCTGGTTACCAGCGATATACGCTTTGAACGCCGCGGCCCCTCCTTCCGCCGGGTACGCGACGCCTATCTGGACGGTAAACGCATCTGGATGGCCGGCGGACCGGCGGCCCCGGAAAAGGCGGCCATTGTCCGCTATAACCGGCGCAAGGATCGCTGGAGCTATTTTTTCAGCGGCATCAACTTCAACATCCTCTCTTCGGAGATCAATGTGATCGACCGGGCGGGCAATCTTATTCTGTTCGGCAGTGACCGCGGCCTGTTCGGCTACAACGGGAAAAAGCGCGCCTGGCAAAAGTTTACCGCCGCCCCGCTGAATGACGACGCCATTCTGGATATTGCCC
>JALXBH010000157.1 GCA_026991535.1 Calditrichia bacterium
CCGGTTGAGCTTTTTCATTACCAGGCTTAAATCCGAAGTAAACTCCAGATAGGCCTTGAGAGTGGCGTTCAGGGTGGAAACCAACAGAGCCCCGGGCACGCCCTTGCCGGAAACATCGGCTATGGCCACGATGGTTTCATCATCGCTTAAGGGAACAACGGTGTAAAAATCGCCGCCCACGCCCTGACAGGGAATATAGCGGCCGTACATTTTTAAGCGGGAAATCCGCGGCAGTATTTCGGGAACGATCAGCCGTTGGATTTCGGCGGCCACGGCAATCTGGCTTTTGATCTTTTCGTTCTCCAGCGCCTTGATCAGCAGACGGGAGTTTTCGATAGCCACGGCGGCCTGACCGGCAAAAATGGTAAAGGTGCGCAGGTCGTGTTCGTTAAAGGATTTTCCGTCAAAGCGGTTCAGGGCCTGCACCACGCCGATGTTTTTGCCGCGGTGCTGCATGGGCACGCACAGGATGCTGTGGGTGCGAAAGCCGCTGCGCTTATCAAAGGAGGGGTCAAAGCGCGGATCGTTGTAGGCCTCCGGTATCAACAGGGGCTTGCCGCTTTGGGCCACCTTGCCGGCAATACCCTGCCCCGGCCGGATGCGATAACGTTTCACCTGCTTGCCCTTTGGGCCCAGGGCCACGCGAAATTCCAGGTCGCCGTCATCCATGGTCAGCATCAGCGAGACGGCCTCCACGGCCATCACCTCCATGCATTTCTCCATGATGGTTTCCAGCAGCATCTGAATATCCCCGCCGCCTTCGATGGCCCGGGTCACTTCCAAAACGGTGGATATCTCCTGTAATAAACGCTCGGTCTTTTCGGTGGAACGCCGGATTTCGCTCATCAGGTTACGGGCGTGCCATTGCGAGGCCAGATAGCGGGCGATCAGCCGCGCCGTCTGTTTTTCAAAATCATTGGGCGCCCGGCCGTGGGCATGCACGCCCAGAAAGCCAAAGGTTTTGTTTTCAAAACGAATGGGATAGAGATGGTCTATACCGAAGTGGCTCATAAACTCCGCGGCGTTTACCGATTCCTCCGTCTGGTTGCGGTAGAGCGCCTTGGGGTAGTAGTTGAGCCAGTCGATTTCCGCGCCCTTAAAAAAGGGAGAAAAGGCCTCCTGCGGAAAGCTGAAAAGGGGCCGTACCTCATTGCCCCGGATCTCGGGAAAAATCAGCAGATATTTGTAATTAAAGAGCCGTTGATAGTAGGCCAGCAACTGATTGGGGTCGCCGTTCAGAACCTCAAGCCGCTCTTTGTGGGAAGATTGCATTGTTTTCATGGCCAGGGTGGTTGATTAAGAGGCTATATTAACATAATCGCGGCAAAGGGGCAAGCCACGGGAGAGAAGGAAAGGGCGCGGTTTTATTTACCTACCCCATGAGCATTTACCCTGATATAAAAGGATTTTATACGCGGAAAAAATGTGTACGGCTCCCCGGAACAGCAAGGAGTTCTTTCCATTGCCCGCCTGTGGGACGGGTGGCGCCACCTCCGGCCTATCCGCCGGAATTACCTGCCGGCGGCCTGTATGATTGAAG
>JALXBH010000158.1 GCA_026991535.1 Calditrichia bacterium
GGTAGCGTCCACCAGGGTACCACGTTCCAGCAAAATCCCCTGTTCCCTAAGCTGTATGCTAAAGCTGTCAAATAGTTTTTTGTCCAGACCCTTTTGTGCAAACAGAGCCCGGTAACGACAGATGGTAGTTTCATCGGGGATGGCGTCACCGCTGACCAGACCTAAAAACATCTGGAAGCTGCGTCGATCGGCAATCTCCTCTTCCAAACGCGGATCGGAAAGGTTATACATATTTTGAAGGATGAAACATTTTACAACCACGCGCAGATCGTCCACGTCTGGTAAGTGGGAGTTCTTTTTCAATGGGGGCGATAAGCTTGTTCCAGTCAATGTGTGCGTTGATAAATTCCAGGGCAGCCTTACTTTGGGTTTTAATATGTTTTTTATATTCGGAATTAGCTTTGTAAGTGAATAAATCCATGTTGTTGAAACGGTTGCTTTTCATATCATCCTCCAATTTGACTGAAAGGATATTATGAATGCGTCCGGTTAAATTCAATCAATTTTTCAGAGGTTTCTTTTAATAATATCCCACGGGTAAGCATATTTATGTGCGATGCGCCTGAAAACATTACAGTCAATTTTAGCTGTATTGAAAATTCGCTCAGGCAGATAAAGGGGGTAACCTGAATAAAACAGTTAAAATCCCTTTTACCATAAATTCAGCTATGTAACGGGCAGGTTTCTAAAAATAGATTCTTTTCCGCTATTGAAAGCTGAGTATACAATCACACGATTTTCCCGTTGTGACCAATGTGTCGATTATCTGTTTTTTTTTGCCGGGCGGGACATGCGTGATAACTTTTTACATAGCAGGTCAAACAAGCAGGGGGCTTTAACCCGCCCGATATTCCTCCGTCGGCCTTATGTCTATAAAATGCTTTTGGGTATAATCCGTCGCGTCCATGTTTTAAACCGTTTCCAGCAGCCCGCTTCCGCGTCCGGGTTAAACCGCAGCGTGGTTTCCCAGGCATTTTCCTTCCGGAACTCTTCGTTCATAACCTTTTGCAACTTTCCGGCCACCACGGGGGAGTGGATAACGACAATACATTCCGTGTTGAGGTTGGCGCTACGCGGATCAAGGTTAAACGTTCCGATTACGGCAATCCGGCCGTCGACCACCATGGATTTGGAGTGCAGCCCGAATGTGGGGGTATAGTCGATCTCTTTCTGCAGGGCGCTGGTCATAACCTTATAACGTACCGCCGCGTCGGGGCGGAATTCGAAAATCCGCACCCCCAGCTTTAATAAATCCTTGCGGTTGCGCTGATAGCCGCTAAAGGCTTCCAGGTTATCCGTGGAGGCCAGGCTGTTGGTTAAAATGCGTATCTTAACCCCGCTGGCAATGGCATCCCGGAAAAGGTTCCTGCTCAATTCCGTTGTTACCAGATAAGGGGATTGGATGCTTATGGAATCGCGGGCGTTTTTTATAAGTTCTATCAGCGCATCGGTGGCAATGCCGCCGCCGCTTAAACCGCTGCTTCCGTCATTCTTGCCGGGAATATCGGATACAAACCCGATACTGTCCAGCCACAGCAGGTCACCGGACTCCCGGATGGCCTTAAAGCCCCGGGGAATATTCTTTATTTTGTCCCGCACCTGCGGCCAGAAATTTGCGGGATTGCAGGCATACTGGTGCAGCCATAAATAGGTCTGTTGAGGGTTGATATCCATTTTTTCGACATTGACCAGTTCCCGAATCGGTCGGCTGAGAGGATCATTCCAGAAAAGATCAAAGGAACTCTGAATATCACCGGTGATGCCGCCTATTAAGAGAATATCCCTGTCGCGGAAATTATATTCATGGTCGTAGTCAAAATACTCATCAGCGATATTGCGGCCGCCGGTGATGGCTACTTTGCCGTCAACAATAAAGGTTTTATTGTGCATCCGTTGATTCACGCCGCGGAAATCAGTGGTAATGTTGACAATTTTTGAGATAATGTTTTTACCGATATTGGCGCTGGGATTGTAAATTTTGATCTCAATATTCTCATGCATGTCCAGTTCAACTATCTGTTCCTCATCGGCCTCTATAAGCAGGTCATCCAGCAACAGGCGCACCCGAACGCCTCTTTCGGCGGCGCGTAATATATAATCCACGGCAATCAGGCCCACATTATCCGTTGAAAAAATGAAATATTGAATGTCTATGGTTTTTTCGGCATATTCGCTAAGCCAGGCGCGGGAGACCAGGGCCATATCTCCCTCTTCCAGCACATAGACGCCGGTTTTTGAGCGCATCCTGTCAGCAACCGGAGCCAGTTGCCTGCTCAGGCTGGTGGTGGTGTCTCTATGGATCTGGCGGCAAAAGTCCTTATTTTGGTCGGGGATTAACTGCTGCCCGGATGAACATTGCAGAATGAGAATAAAGGTGACCGCGAACAGGACGGTCAGTCCGGCGGCAGGGGCAAGGGCCTTTTTTCTTTTCGGGTACTGGACATGGTTGGTCACATTTTTATCCTAAGTCCGTTAATGATCGTAAAACATAGAAATAAAAAATAAGAGATTCAAAGTTATTTTGGGTGGAGACAGAGCCCGGAGAACCGCCGGAAGGCCCCGGCCGGTCTAACACTTTTCTAACACAATACTAACATACAACTTATATCCGCCTGTAAATTACCATGATTCATAAAGAGGACTTATTGTGTCGAAAGAATTGATTTATGTTGTGGATGACGAGGAAGATATACTCGACCTTGTGGAATATATCCTGGGAAAGGAAAACTTCAGGGTAAAGCGTTTTTTAACGGGAGAGGAAATCGTACCTGCCATGCGCGGGGAAAAGCCCCATCTCCTTTTATTGGACCTGATGTTACCTGGAATTGACGGCCTGGAAGTCTGTAAGGCCCTTAAAAACGATCCCGATTTAAAGGATGTGCCCGTAATTATGCTTACCGCCAAGGGCGAGGACGCCGATATTGTCAGCGGCCTGGAACTGGGCGCCGATGATTATATCACAAAACCGTTTAATTCCAGCGTTCTTTTGGCGCGTATCAAAGCCATGCTGCGCCGTCAAAGTGAAAAAGAGACCGGTGACACGGATGTGATAAAAATCTTCAACATCGTCATTCATCCGGGCCGGCATACGGTAACCGTTGATGAAAATCCGGTTCAACTAACCTATTCCGAATTTAAGCTGTTACAGTTCCTGGCCAGGCATCCCGGTTGGGTTTACAGCCGCTATCAGATTGTGGACGCCCTGCGCGGCTCAGACTATCCCGTAACCGAGCGGGCCATCGATGTGCAGGTGGTGGGGCTGAGAAAAAAGCTGGGCGCCGCGGGGAAGTATATTGAAACCGTCCGCGCCGTCGGCTATCGTTTCAGGCAGCCTGAATGAAAAATATACGTATCTCCTGGCAAATATTTATTACCTCCCTGACCATAACGGTTATGGCCCTTATCTCCGTAACCTGGTATGCCTCAAGCGTCGGCCGGCGCTTTTATCAGGAAAGGGCCACGGAAAACCTGCGCGTGCGCGCCGAACTGACCGCAAAGCTGATACGCGGCGATCTGCTGCAAAACGATATACCGCCCCTGTTGGAAAAACTGAAAAGTGTGCAGGTGGGCGACTCTACCCGGATAACGCTCATTCTGCCGGACGGCAGGGTTATCGCCGATACCGAAAAAGAACCGTCTCGCATGGATAATCATTTGCAACGGCCGGAGATCCTGCAGGCCATAAAGCAGGCCTATGGAACCTCAATGCGTTTCAGCGCCACCGTAAAACGCGATATGCTTTATGTGGCCATACCCATCTGGAAAGATAACACTCTGGCCGGTTTTGTACGCACCGCCCGGGATATCGCCATTGTGGAGCAGACCATCGCACGCATGCAGCGGAAAATACTTTACGCGGGTATGATCGTCACCTTACTCACCATTTTGGCCAGCCTGCTTATGGCCCGGCGCATAACCAAACCCTTGTTTCGTATTATTGAGCATGTGGAGCAGTTTGCCGGGGGTGACTTTTCGCAGCGTTTCCCCAGATCCGGCACTTTGGAGACGGCCCGGCTTTCCGAGGCCCTGAACAGCATGGCCTATCAGATTAATGAAAAGATTGAGATGATAGAGCGCCAAAAAAAAGAGCAGCAATCCGTGTTGGAAAGTATGGTGGAGGGCGTGATCGCCTTTGATAATAACGGCCATGTTATCAGCATGAACAAAGCGGGCACGCGTCTGCTTAATCTGGATGACAATGACGTCAGCGGCAAGTTTCTGGGTGAGCTGATAAAAAACGAATCTCTGGAAAATCTGGTTATAGCCGTGCTGGAAACAAGCCTGCCCCAGGAAGCTGAAATAACCATCAACCTGCCTAACGAGCAAATATTAACGGTACGGGTAAGCCCCCTGCATGATGAAGAGTCCAAAACCCTGGGCGCCTTAATGGTGATAAACGATATTACCCGTCTGCGGAATCTGGAACGGGGCCGCCGTGAATTTGTGGCCAATGTTTCTCATGAACTGCGCACCCCGCTGACATCCATCAAGGGCTTTGTGGAGGCGCTTTACGACGGCGCCCTTAATGAACCGGAAAATGCCAAACGCTTTATGGAAATTATCTACCGCCAAACCAACCGTCTTATTTCCATTCTGGAAGACCTGTTAACGCTTTCCCGCCTGGAAAGGGAAGGGGAGTTGGATGAGGTTGAGTTCCGCATGGAAAACCTGAAAAGCGTATTGGAAAACGCGGAACAAATATGCGCCTTTAATGCCGAAAAGAAACATATCCGGCTTAGACTGGAATGTCCCAACGACCTTGTGGTGCGCATGAGCAGCCCCCTAATCGAGGAGGCCATGATAAATCTGATTGACAATGCCATCAAATACAGCCCGGAAAATAAAAATGTGGATATAATGGCCGAAAGAAAGGGGCAATGGATCGTCATCTGTGTAAAGGATGAGGGGGCCGGCATTCCCGATGAACATCTTTCCCGGATTTTTGAGCGCTTCTACCGTGTGGACAAGGCCCGCAGCAGAAAGCTGGGTGGAACGGGACTGGGCCTGGCCATTGTAAAGCATATCGCCCAGGTGCATGGCGGAAGGGTGGACGTTCAGTCGTCGATGGGGCGCGGCAGTTGTTTTAGCATCTTCCTGCCCCTGGAAAGACCATCGGGCGGGAAGGATTAAAAAAAAAGCCATTTTCGCGGAATGTGACCTTTGCCATTTGAATAAGCCCCGCATGCCCCTAAACTCCTATCATAAAATATTATTGTTCCAATATGAATCATTTTTTAAACTAAAGATTCTGTTTAAACATTAATTGAATATCCATGAAAAAACTCATTCTGTTACTTTTTCTTCTGATAGGCCTTTCTCCGGCGCAAGACCGGCGCTCTTTCCGCTTTGTCGATGGCGAGGAACTCACCTTTCGGGTGGACTACTCCTTCTTCAACCTTGGCGAAATAAAGATGGCGGTCAACCGGGAAGTAAGCGGAAAGGACTCGCTCTACCATATCCATCTGACCATAGAGTCCAATCCTCTTCTCTTTTGGGTGGATAATCAAAGCGTCTATGACAGCTATATCGATAAGAATTTGCGGGTACATCGCTTTATTTCGGATGAGAAGGTGGACGGGGAAACCTATAAGGCGGAATATACCTTTAATTACAAAGATAGCCTGATGTATCGTAAGCTTATCGCCGTGGATACGCCCGGCAGGGAAATTGTGGACGTCATGCCCCTGCGCAAGGATATGATCGATGGTATCAGCCTGATCTTTTTTGCCCGGGCCAACGTGGATACAAAAAAACGGGATACGGTTTATACCTTTATTGAAAATAAATCGGGCGATGTGATTTTTAATTTTCATAAAAAATATACACATACCGAAACGGATGTTTTCCCCCGGGGCATAGGGACAATTTTTTTTGACGGACATCTCAATATAAGCGGTATTGCCGGTGTAAGCGGGCCTTTTTCCGCCTATTTCAGCCGCGACCCGTCCCATGTGCCTCTGCTCTCCTTTCTGAAGGTTTTTGTAGGCAAGGTAACCATCACGCTGGTCGGCTGGCAGGGCTGGCGGCCGGCACCATGAACGAGGTCTACAGGCCGCCTCTTTTTCTCCGTAACGGTCATCTTTTAACCATTTATCCTTCACTCTTCCGCCGGGTAACGGATATCCGTTATCGTCGGGAACGCCTATCCACGCCCGATGACGATTTTCTTGATTTGGATTGGATCGACAAGGGAAACGACCGTCTGGCAATCATTTCCCACGGTCTGGAAGGTAGCAGCGAAAGACCCTATGTACGGGGAATGGCCAGGGCTTTAAGCCGGGCCGGCACGGATGTTCTGGCCTGGAATTTCCGTTCCTGTGGCGGAGAGATGAACCGCCAACTGCGCTTTTATCATTCCGGCGCCATCGATGACCTGGAAACGGTTGTTCGGCACGCCTGCTCCCTAAAACGATATAAACGTATCGATCTTGTGGGGTTCAGCATGGGCGGCAACCAGATTCTGCTCTACCTGGCACTCAGAAAAAGCACTCTGCCGGAGGAACTTTTTTCGGCGGTTGTCTTTTCCGTTCCCGTGGATCTGGCCGCGAGCGCGGCAAAGCTGGCTTCGGCGGCCAATGCCCTGTACATGCGGCGTTTCATGCGTCATCTGCGCCAAAAGATACGTCAAAAAGCCCTGCTTTTTCCCGGTCAACTGGATACGGACGGATTGAACCGGCTAAAAACCTTTTTACAGTTTGACGACCGCTACACGGCCCCCATACATGGCTTTAAGGATGCCAGGGACTACTGGGCCCGCTGCAGCAGCCTGCCCCTGCTTACAAGGATTGAGCATCCCACCTGTCTGATTAATGCTTTGGATGACCCCTTTCTCACGCCGGAGTGTTTTCCTCACGATGCGGCACAAAAGAACCCCCGCCTTATGCTGCTTACCCCGGCCCATGGCGGCCATGTGGGTTTTGTCTCCTTCAACAAAGAAAAATTATATTGGTCCGAGCAGCTTACGCTCAGGCTGCTCGATTTGCCTTGAGACCCAGCCTACTTTCTGCCGTGAGTTGATCACGGGTTCCATTAAATGTTTGCGCCAATGATTTGAAGGCTGTAGCTTTAAGGCTTTAAACGATTGAGAGAGCATGCGAACATGATACATCTTAAGGATATCCTTGACGCAGGCGAGCGTATCCGGGGCTATGTGCACCGTACCCCCGTTTTTACCAACAGCCATATCAATAGCCTGTGCGGTGCGGAAATATATTTTAAATGCGAGAATCTGCAAAAAACCGGTTCCTTTAAAATACGCGGCGCCTCCAATGCCGTGTTTATGTTGCCGGAAACAGAAGCGGCCCGGGGCGTTATCACCCATTCCTCTGGCAATCACGGCGCGGCCCTGGCCCAGGCGGCCCGCTGGCGGGGCATTAAGGCCTACGTGGTTATGCCGCGAAATGCTCCCGAGATTAAGAAGAAAGCGGCCCGCCATTATGGGGCGGAAATTGTCTTTTCCGAGGCCACGCTGGAATCGCGGGAAGCAATCAGCCGGAAATTGATCGATGAAAAGGGGCTGAGCCTGGTTCATCCCTATGATAATCCCAATGTGATTGCCGGTCAGGGCACGGTATTGCAGGAATTCCGGGAGGAGGTGCCCGGCCTGGAAGTGGTTGTGACGCCGGCGGGCGGAGGCGGTATTCTCAGCGGAACGGCGGTTTATGCCCACGAAGCCCTTAAGAATGTTCGGGTGTTCGGCGCGGAACCCAGCCTGGCCGATGACGCCTATCAATCCCTGAAAACAGGGGTGCGTCAGCCGCAGCGTCCGCCGGTAACGGTGGCCGACGGGCTGCGTACCGCTCTCAGCGATCGCACCTTTAACATCATCCGCCGTTATGTGGAAGATATATTACTGGTGGAGGATGAAGAGATTATAAGCGCCATGCGCATGGCCTGGGAACGGATGAAGCTGATTATCGAGCCCTCGTCCATTGCGCCCCTGGCGGCGGTTTTAAAAAACAAACAGCGCTTTGCCGGGAAAAAAGTGGGCATCATTGTAACCGGCGGCAATGTGGATCTGGATCAGTTGCCCTGGATGGGGGCTTCCTCCTCCGTTTGATGGCGGCGGCGCAGGATAACCGCGACACGCCAACTGATCAGATAGCTGATCAGGGCCCCGGGGATGGCCATGACCAGCAGGCCGGTCATCAGGATAAGGATGCCCTGTTCGCCAAAGGCTAAAAACTGTTGAAAGCTGGGATGTTCCATAAAGGTGTCGTAGGTATGCCAGGGAAAGTTGATTTGCAGAGCCCATTCCCCCACGGTAATCCCAAGCCAATAGAGGGGTAATACCGTAAAAGGGTTGGAAAGCAGGGTGGCCAGGGTGGTCAGAACCACATTGATTTTTTTTAGGGGACTGATCAGCACTACCGTGATCAATTGCAGACCCACGGGGATGAATATACCGATAAAAACGCCGGCGGCGATACTGAAGGCTGTGGCGCGCGGGCTATGGTCGGGATGAATGATGTGGCTCAGGGCCTCCTTCATTTTAGGATGTCCCTTAATTTTCGTCAGCCAGCGATCCAGTATATTTTTATTCCGGTGTTTTACCCGCATCAAATTCCATCTCGGTTCTTAAGAATGCTAAGCCGCTAATCTAAGCCATTTTACCAAAAAATACAGGTATTCTTTCTGATATTTTTGTTTTCCCCAGAGATACCGTATTAAAACGGATCGGGGAACCTTTTATATTCCGCGCCCTTAGAGGATAGGGATGCCGGGGAACGCGGAGCGACCCTCCGCCAATAATTGATTGTTCACCGATTATATGATACTTTCGTGAATACTTTTTGTTGAAAAATGGGCATATTGCCCTTTTGGGAGATTTGACAATGACCGATAAAAAACGTTCCCTGCCGCCCGCCGTGCGGGACAGGAAAACATGGAGCCTGAACCGCCGTTCTTTTCTGAAAAAAACGGCCGTGGCCGGCGCTCTGGCCGCCGTGCCCTATGCCGGCTATAAGCTGGGCGCTTCCCTTGGGCAGGCGTCGGAAGAGATTGATGAAAGCTACAGCCTTACGCAAGAGCAGTTCCGGCGTTTGCAATTGGTACAGGATATACTATTGCCCTCGGAAAAGGAGGCGCCCGGCGCGCGGGATATCAATGCCGCCGAATATGTGCGGGCGGTTTTGCAGGATAAATATGTAGACCCCGATGAACGGCGCTATCTGATCAATGGCCTGGACTGGCTGGAGGAGGAGGCGCTGGAGCGTTGGGAAAAATCCTTTGTTAATATGCTGCCCCTGGAAAGGGAGGCTCTGATCGAACACCTCACTACCCACAATTGGGGTGAAAGCTGGCTGGCCTCCATGTTGTTGTTTATATTCGAAGCCCTGCTCAGCGATCCCATTTACGGCGGAAACAGAGCCGAAGCGGGCTGGAAATGGCTGGCCCATGTGCCCGGGCAACCCCGCCCTCAACACAAGCTGACATATTATGACATGGGCTGATGTCCTGCCGGGGATGTAATCTGAAATTATTAAAATAAAACAGCCTTCGGGCGGATCGAGAAAACGGTATGGATTTTGATGTGTGTATAATAGGCAGCGGCGCGGGTGCCGGACCGGTAGCTTATGAACTGGCCCGGGCCGGCCGGCAGGTGCTGGTACTGGAAAAAGGCCCCTGGTATAAAACGGAAGACTTTAACAAGGATGAACTGGCCTGTTGCCGTCGCAGCGTTTACACCCCCTCCCTGACCGAAGAACGCCATGTGATTGAAGATGAGGACGGCGAGGGCGGCTGGGAAGCCACATCCACCTTTGACAGCGGCAATGATTTCTGGAACGGCAACATGGTGGGCGGCTCTTCCAATTTGATGAGCGGCTATTTCCACAGAATGAAACCGGTGGATTTCCGGCTGCTTTCCGAGTTTGGCCCCATAGAGGGCGCCAATGTGGTGGACTGGCCCATAAGCTATGATGATCTGGAACCCTTTTATGCCAGGACGGAAAAAGTCGTTGGTGTCTCCGGCACGGTGGTGCCCCATCCCCATCTGGAGCCCCGTTCCACGGCAGACTTTCCCTATCCCCCCTTGCAAGTGAATGAGGTCTCCCGTTGGATAGACGCCGCCGCCAGGCGGCTGGGCTATCACGCCATACCCACGCCCCGGGCTATTCTTTCCCGGCCGGAAAATGAGCGAAACAGTTGTTATTACTCCAACTACTGCGGCAGTTACGGCTGCTCCAGCGGGGCCAAAAGCAGCTCCCGGGTGGCCTTGCTGGACCCGGCGCTAAAAACCGGCAAGCTGGAAATCCGCGACCGGGCCAAGGTGTTCAAACTCCTCTCCGATAGCAGCGGTAAGGTAACCGAGGCCCACTACTATGACCGGCGGGGCGATGTGCAAAAGGTGAGCGCCAAAATATTTGTCGTTGCCTGCCAGGCCATAGAAACCGCGCGGCTGCTTTTGGCTTCCCCGGGGCCGGCCCACGCCAACGGTCTGGGTAACAACCGCGGGCAGGTGGGTAAAAATCTGATCTTTTCCGGCGGTGGATCGGGAACGGGCCATTTTTATTTTGAAGACCTCAGTGATGAGCAGATAGAAAAAATAAAGATTCCCGGCCTTTTTGTAAACCGTGCCCTGCAGGATTGGTATACCATCGACGACCCGGACTTCGGACGGGCGAAGGGGGGCACCATCGACCTTTTGTGGCGCCATGCCAATGGCATTACCCGCGCCAACCGCCAGAAATGGCAAGACGGACAATTGCTGTACGGCTTGCCTCTTAAGCGAAAGATGGAACGCTATTTCCGGCAAAGCCGCCATCTGCGCTTTGAGGTGTTTAACGACTGGCTGCCCACGGATAACTGTTTTGTTAGCCTCGATCCGAAGGAGAAGGACCGCTGGGGCGATCCCGTGGCCCGCTTCCGTGTCGGTTATCACCCGCATGATCTTAAGGTGGGACGTTTTCTGGCCGGCAAGGCGGAAAGGCTTTTCCGGGAAATGGGCGCCCATGATATCAGCAGTGGTGTAAGCGGAGCGCCGCCCGCCAACCTGCAGGCCGGGGGCTGCCGCTTTGGTAACGACCCGGCTCACTCCGTTCTGGACAGGGAGTGCCGCGTGCATGACGCCCCGAATCTGTTTGTCAGCGACGGCAGCTTTATGCCCACCGGCGGCAGTGTGCCTTACACCTTTACCATATATGCCAATGCCTTTCGCGTGGCCGAAAGCATAAAGGCGCAGCTATAGGGCAATCCACCCGTGCGCAAAAGAAACAGGGATTCCGGCGGACATTTATGTAAATAATGCCGGGCGGTGTGATTTTTTACGTTTACAAAACAACGCGGGAACGTTATGTTGCGCCCGTAATTCAGTTCCGTTTCTTCTAACTCCCTAACCCCGGATCACCATGAAAAAAACACTAACTATTCTTCTTTTAATTCTTTGCGGGGCCCTTCAGGCCCAAAATATTGAAAAACTGGGGCAATGGAAGCCCGGCGAATTTGTAAACGATGTGTGGGGCTATGACGCGCCCGACGGACGGTATTATGCCATTATTGGCGCGGAAAGCGGCACCTATGTGCTGGATGTCAGCGATCCGGGAAATATCAGCCAGGTGGGCTATGTTAAGGGCAACAAATCGATCTGGCGTGATATAAAAAACTATGGCCCCTATGTTTATGTTACCAATGAAAACCAGGGGCTGGATATTCTGGATTTGAGCAAGGCGCCGCAGGAGGTGCGTCATGTGCAAATGATGAATGTGCCCGGTTATCACAATGTGTTTATCGATACGGCCGGGGCGCAAATGTTTCTGGCCGATGCCGGATCGGACGGCGGGGTAAAAGTCTACTCCCTGAAAGACCCGGAAAATCCACGCTTTATTTATAGTTTTGGCACGGAAACCCACGATGTGTATGTACGCGACCGTATCGCCTATTGTGCCCAGGGCCGCAAGGGCACCATAGGCATTTACGATATCAGCGACCGCGAAAATGTTAAGCTGCTTAAGTCCATTGCCATTCCCAACGCCGGATATGTGCATAATACCTGGCTCTCAAAATCCGGCGACTATCTTCTCAGTACCGAGGAAACAGCCCATAAGACCGTTAAAATATGGGATATCCGGGATCTGGAGAAGATCGTTATGAAGGGGGAGTACCTGGGCAAAAGCCAATTGGCCCATAATGTACAGGTGGAAGGGGACTATGCCTATGTGTCCCATTACGAATCGGGCGTCAGCGTGTTAGACCTGCATGATCCGCAACAGATGACTTTTGTGGGGAACTATGACGCCTATCCGGCCGGAGACAATCCCGAATATAACGGCACCTGGGGCGTTTATCCCCATAGCAGATCGGGCAGAATTTATATTTCCGGCGACAATCACGGTTTGCTGGTGCTGCAATTTAACGGCGCCCGGGCCAGCATGTATGCCGGACATGTCAGCGACGCTCAAAGCGGCGCCGGTCTTGACGGGGCGCATGTGCATCTGCCGTTGACGGGCCTGGATGTTCACACCAACGCTGAGGGAAGCTATGCCTTTTCCGCCGCTTTGACCGGGAAAACCGATATGCGCGTTCAGGCCTTCGGCTATCGGGAAAAGACGGTGAGCCTTCAACCCAACGAAAATGGCGCGGACACCGTTAACGTGGAACTGGAGCCCGGAGCGCGTACCGAACTTAGGGTTTCGGTTCTTGATCCGGAAGGACAGCCGGTAGCCGGCGCGCTTGTCCGTCTGCACCTGGAAAGCACTTTGCTTGAGGAGCCCCGTGTTTATGAAGCCGCTAGTGATGAAAAAGGGCTGGCCGTATTCGGCGATCTTGTGCCTTCCGCCGGAGAAGAGGCCGCCTATACCTCCTTGCTGGTGGATGGCGGACAGGCGCCTTACAGCTATGCCTCCTATGATACCGTGTTTTTGGAAGAACGCGAGTTTACCGCCCTTACCGTAACGCTAAGCGCCCCGGATGTGCTGATAGTAAACAGCGACCCCCGGGGAGCTTACGGCAACTATATCCGCGAGGCGCTGGGTAAGATCGGTCTTGCCTCATCGGTGTATGAGCTGTCTGCCCAAAGCATCGCCCCGGGAGAGAGCTATGCGGGACGCCTGAATATTCGCCGTGTAATCTGGATTACGGGCGACGCCGGCGAGGATGTTCTGGATGCCGGCGCGCAGGATTCGATAAAATCATTATTGAGCGCGGGGATTTCGGTTCTGCTTTCCGGACAGAATATCGCCGAGTATCTGCAACGGACGGGCAGCCCGTTTTTAAGTGACTGGCTGCGCGTGGCCTACTTTGCCAATACCACTTCCAACGTATTGGGAGTGGATTCCAACCATCCCGTGGGCAGCGGCCTTAGTCAACTGGGGCTTTATGGCGATGGCGGCGCCAATAACCAGACCTCCTCGGATCTATTGAAGGCCTTAAGCGACAAGGGCGCCTCCAGCGTGTTCTGGTATGGCGGTTCTCCGGCCAATACCGCCGCAGTGGCCGTACCCTATGATGAGTATAACAGTAAACTTTTCTTTGCCGGTTTCGGCATCGAGGCGGTTTCTTCCGCCAATGAGGATCAGGCCTCTCTCGATCAGTTGCTGAACAATGTGATCAACTGGTTTGACGGTGTGACGGCCCTGAATGGCGAAGGGCTCTTTTCGCCCCGTGGATTTAAGCTGGAAGCCAACTATCCCAACCCCTTCAATCCCGCCACCCATATCCGTTATCATCTGGCCCGGCCGGTAAAGGTGCGGCTGAGCGTATTTGATCTTTCGGGCAGGGAAGTGGCCGTTCTGGTGAATACTACGCAGCCCGGTGGGGAGTATACGGTAAATTTTAATGCCGGGCGTCTGGCTTCGGGTTTATATTTTTTCAGGTTGCGGGCCGGCGAGTATACGGAAACCCGGCGCATGACCCTGTTACGCTAAATCCTCAGTTGAGGGGCTGTTTCCCCAAGGCACGGTCGAATACCTCGGCAGGCTGACAACCCAGTATGGCTTGTTTGCCCCACATAAAGGCGGGCAGGGTGATCAGGCCCAGCTTTTGGGCATTGTAACGGCGTTTGTCCAGCCGTAGTTGATATTCCATATTAGCGGGGGCCGTCGCGGCCTGTGTGCTATCCAGGCCACACAGGGTGGCTACCTGAGCCAGTACCGATTCATCTTCCAGGTTAATCTGCTCCTTCCAGTAAGCGTGCAACAGGGCCTGCCAAAATTCCGGCAGCCGCCCGGCGTCCCGCGCGTATTCAGCCATAAGCAGGGCTTTGCGCGTGTTGTAGGTCTTTTCCGGCATGCGCACGTCCGGCAGATTAAAGGCGGCGGCAAACTTTTCCACATAGGCCTTAAAAGGGGCATAGCGCGGATCATCGATATGGACGCCGCCGGGGGGCGTTTGCGGATGCAGTTCCATGCCCAGGTATAAAAAATCCACCCCGTACCGTGCTTTCAGATAGGGTATGATCGTTTCCTCGGCGATATAGCAGAAGGGACAGATAATGTCCGAAAAGAGTTTTATGGTCATCGTGTTATAGGCCTTTATTTGTTAAACGATATAAATTTAGCGATCCTGTATCCCGGCAATATATCATAAGTAGGACATTTTCATTATCCATGCAAATGATAATGCCGTGTACCGGCGCCGTTTGTTGCAACGCCGCATGGCGGTAAAAACTTTCCGCTTAGCGGGAAAAACTTACCCCGGCCGCCCTTTTCCATCGACGGACATTTTTTTAATCTTTCCCTTAACTTCCTGTAAAACATAAAATTATGGCAAAAATTCCTCTTATGGCACGGTTGTTGAATCCGGTAGTGGTGGAAAACCAGCAGGGGAAACGCACATGCAGTTTGAATTGACAAAGTTAAAACAGGCCATGATGGGCCAGGTCGACCGCAATAATGTGGTGGCCAACAACCTGTCCAATATCACCACCACGGGTTTTAAAAAAGATGAATACTTTTTTCATACCCTGGAAGATGAACTGGATATCAGTAAAAGCATGTCCCAGGCCACGGACTATGCCCAGGGGGATTTACGCACCACGGGCAATCCGCTGGATGTGGCCATCTCCGGCAACGGATTCTTTACGGTGGAACGGGGCGATGGCGAAGCCTATACCCGCAACGGCTCCTTCCGCATAGATGACGATGGCGTTTTGCGCACGCGGGAAGGCCTGCCCGTCCTGGGTGAGGGAGGCTGGGTCAATCTTTTTACCGATTTTGGCACACCCTCGCAGATAACCATCACCGAAAAGGGCGAGGTGTTTGCGGACGGGGAATTGATGGATCGCCTGGTGATTACCGATTTTGAAAACGCCGGGGCCTTGCGCAAGGTGGGCGCCAGTCTGTTTGAGGCCGGGGACGGGGCTCTCGCTTATGAAGTGGAAGAGCCTAATGTTAAACAGGGCTATTTGGAAGATTCCAATGTGAATCCGGCGCAGGAGATGATTGAACTGATAGAAGTACAACGGCAGTTTGAAAGCATGCAGCGCATGGTGCGCACCCTGGATGATGTTTATAAGTCCGCCGTAAATAAAGTAGGAATCTACCGTTAAAAGGAGTTAACAGAATGAGAGCATTAAAAACAGCCGCCCTGGGCATGAGCGCCCAGCAGATGAATGTAGACGTAATTGCCAACAATCTGGCCAACGTCAACACCACGGGCTTTAAAAAATCGGCCATTGAGTTTCAGGATTTGTTGTACGAAACCATGCAGACGGGAAACCGCGACGGTGAAAAGGGACGCGAAAATCCCAATCAGTTGCAGGTGGGGCTGGGTAACCGGGCCATAGCCACCAACCGCGTGTTTAGCGAGGGTACCGTGGCCGAAACGGGCAATCCGCTGGATGTGGCCATTAACGGCAAGGGCTTTTTGCAGGTGGAAATGCCCGACGGCACCTATGCCTATACCCGCGACGGCTCTTTGAATATCAATGCCGAGGGGAAAATCGTTACCAACTCCGGCCTGCCCATCGTGCCGGATATTAACATTCCCGAAAACAGCCAAAGCATCAGCATCTCCCAAAATGGCGTCGTTTCGGTGATGCTTAACGGCGAGGTAGAGGCACAGGAACTGGGCCAGTTGGAACTGGTCTCCTTTATGAATCCCGCCGGACTGGAGGCAAAGGGCGGTAACCTGTTTGTGGAAACCGAGGCTTCCGGTCAGCCGGTGTACGGCAATCCGGCGGAAGAGGGCATGGGCAGCATCATGCAGGGATATCTGGAAAAATCCAATGTGGATGTGGCCGAGGAGATGATCAATCTTATCGTGGCGCAGCGCGCTTACGAAATGAATTCCAAAGCGGTGCGCACCGCGGATGAACTGATGAGCATGGCCAACGGATTAAAAAGGTAATTAAGATGAGTAAGCGGGTTTTTCTTTTCTGGATGATACTGCTTTTTAGCATTGCGCTTTATGCCGTCGTTAAGCCGGCTGAAAGCCTGGCCGAGGCAACAACGGAACTGTTTAGCTCACGATGGGATATTCCGGGGGATGAATTGGATATTGCCTTCCGCAAACAACCGTCGGAGTTGAAAACGGTTATGTATGACGCCCTGAAGGTGACCAGCAGTAAACGTCGGCTTAATACCGGCGTGCAAACCGTTTGGCTGGAGCTGTACTGGCAAAAGCAAAGGGTGCGCCGCCTGCCGCTTACCGTGGATGTGCGCGTAAAGCGCCGGGTTGCCGTGGCCGCGCGGGATATACGGCGCGGGGAGACCGTTACCCCGGCGGATATCCGCTATGTGATGAAAAAGATCGGGCGTGATTGGCGGCAGTATGTGGGGACGGACTATGCCCTGGAAAATGTGGAAGCCAAACAGAGCATCGCCGAAGGCAAGCCCATTACCAAAAGAGTGTTGCGGCCCGTTCCGCTGATCCATCGCGGTGATGAGGTTAAGGTGGAGGTTACGGCGGGGGAGCTCTCCCTGGTTACCGACGGGAAAGCCATTCAGGACGGCGTTCAGGGCCGGACTATCAAAGTTAAATTATCAACGGGCAAAACCGTGCTGGCCCGCGTTGTTAAACGCGGCTGGCTGGTTGTGCGTTAGGAGTGATTATGAAACTAAAGACGATTATAGGAATCACCTGTTTGATGACGGCGGCGTTATCCGCGCAGTCGCTCTATTCGGATATAAAAGCCCGCCGGGTGGGGGACGTCCTGTCGGTACTGGTGGTGGAAAGCGCGGACGCCTCACGTGAGTCGCAAAACAAAAGCGCCCAGTCCAGCGATATGAAGCTGGGGGCCAAGGCCACCGGTAACGTGACCTCCTTTCTGCCCCTGTTCGGCGCTTCCAGCAACCTGTCCACAAATTCCAGGGCGGGTGACGGCACCAGCCAGAAAGATAAGCTGCGCGGGCGTATCACCGTGCGTATTACGGAGATTACCGAAAACGGCACCTATAAAATAGAAGGGGAGCGAACGCTGAATGTAAACGGTGAGGAAAATGTGATGAGCCTGGAGGGCTATGTGCGTCCCCGCGATATCACCACCGCCAATACCGTCTACTCCTACAATGTGGCCGATGCGGAGATCATTTACAAAAAAGGGGGCATCACCAACCTGATAGACGACGGCTTTTTCGGCAGTACCCTGACCAAGCTGGTGGGGCTGGGCATGGTGGCCGCCGCCCTCGGATATCTGTCACTAAAATAACGGAAAGAATGTTATGAAAGGTCTGCTAAATAAAATACCGCTGATGCTGATGGTTCTTTTTCTTGTCCTTCCGGCCGAAGGGCAGGTACGCATAAAGGATGTGGTTTCCTTTGAAAATAATATGCAAAGCAGCCTGGTGGGTTATGGCCTGGTGGTGGGGCTGAATGGCACGGGAGACCGTTCCTCCACCAATCGCGGCTCGGTATTTACCATCCAGACCATCAGCAATATGTTGGAGCGCTTCGGCATAACCGTGCCCCGCAAACAATTGCGCACACGAAATGTGGCGGCGGTGATGGTGACGGCGGTACTCAAGCCTTTCAGCAACGTGGGCGCTCACTTTGACGTGGTGGTCTCCTCCCTGGGTGACGCCACCAGTCTGGAAGGAGGCGTGTTGTTACCCACACCGTTGATGGACCCCGGCGGCACACCCTATGCCCTGTCCCAGGGGCCGCTATCCATAGGCGGTTTTAATGTGGAAACGCGCTCCGGGGAAAAGTTGCGCAAGAATCATGCCCTGGTGGGCCGCGTGCCCAACGGCGGTACATTGACCGCCCTGCCCGAGAAACAAAATTACGACTTTAGCAAACCGATGCGCCTCTTTTTACTGGAACCCGACTTTACCACCGCCA
>JALXBH010000159.1 GCA_026991535.1 Calditrichia bacterium
CATAAGTCATTTGTCATATATTCGGCCTCCCGACAACCGTTCGCACCGAAGGCCCGGTCCGCTCTAATATGGTTGTAATTAGCGGATAAATCATTTATATTACCATTCTGTTTTTTATTAACGCCCGTAGGGGCATATTATTCACTAAAGGAGTAACCTTAACCCATGTCAGAAGAGAAGAAACCTTTAACCGAAGAGCAAGAAGCTCCTCAAACCGCTGCAAAGAATATTGCAGAAAAACCGGCGGAAACCAAACCCGCTCCCCTGACCGATGACGATGAAGTCGTTATTAAGCTGGAAGATTTTCAGGAAGAAGAAGAATATCCTGAAGATGAGATGAATATGTTGTCTTCCCTGTATGACCGTACCATGAATACGATCACGGAAGGTACCATTGTAACCGGACGCATTCTGGATATTACCGCCAAGGATGTTATTGTGGATATCGGTTTTAAATCCGAAGGAATCGTCCCCAAGGAAGAATTTAAAAATCCGGATGAAATAAAGATCGGAGACGAAGTCGAAGTATTTCTGGAAAGTCTGGAAGGCAAGGATGGCGAACTACTGCTTTCCCGTCGCCGCGCCGACTTCCTCCGTGTATGGGAACGCGTTGTTTCCAAATATGAAAATGATGAGATTGTTGAAGGTGTGATCAACCGCCGTATCAAGGGTGGTATGGTTGTTAACCTGATGGGCATCGACGCCTTCCTGCCGGGTTCGCAGATCGATGTGAAACCGATCCGTGATTTTGACGCCTTTCTGGGCCGCACCCGTGAGTTCAAGATCGTAAAAGTAAACCATGCCCGTAAAAATATCGTTGTCTCTTCCCGTGTTCTTATCGAGAAGGAAGTGGCCGGCAAGCGTGAGGAAATCCTCAGCACGCTGGAAAAAGGCCAGGTACGCAAGGGTACGGTTAAAAACATTACCGACTTCGGCGTCTTTATCGATCTGGGCGGCGTGGACGGTCTGTTGCACATCACCGATCTCAGTTGGGGCCGGGTCAATCATCCTTCCGAACTGGTCAAACTGGATCAGGAACTGGAAGTGATGATTCTGGACTACAACGAGCAGAAAAACCGTATTTCCCTGGGCCTCAAGCAGCTTCAGCCGCATCCCTGGGAAAATGTCAAGGAAAAATATCCCATTGGTCAGCGTATCAAGGGCAAGGTGGTCAGCATTACGGACTACGGCGCATTTATTGAACTGGAAAAAGGTATCGAAGGCCTTATCCATATCTCCGAAATGTCCTGGTCGCAGCATGTTAAACATCCCAGTCAGTTGCTGTCCGTTGGGCAGGAGATCGACGCCGTTATCCTGAACATCGAAGCCGAAGCCAAGAAAATCTCTCTCGGTTTAAAACAACTGGAACCGGATCCCTGGGAAAATGTGGAAGAACGCTTCCCCGTGGGCACCACCCACCGGGGCACGGTGCGCAACCTGACCCAGTTCGGCGCTTTTGTTGAACTGGAAGAGGGCGTGGACGGTCTGGTACATATCTCCGATCTGTCCTGGACGAAGAAGGTGCGCCATCCCAGTGAAATCGTTAAAAAAGGCGATGAAATAGATGTGGTTGTTTTGGGTATAAACCGTGAAGAACGCCGTATCGCCCTGGGACATAAGCAGGTGGAAGACAACCCCTGGGAAACCTTTGAAGAAAAATATGCCGAAGGCAGCGAAACCGAAGGTACGGTTGCCAAAATTATAGAAAAAGGTGTTGTGGTTATATTGCCGCTGGGTGTGGAAGGGTTTATCCCCAACCAGCATCTCGGCCTGCCCAAAGGCCAGTCCGCCAAGGACGTTTATAAGGAAGGCGATACCATACCGGCCAAGGTGATCGAATTCGACAAGGAAAATCACCGTATCGTTCTTTCGGTAAACGCTTACTTTAAAGGTAAGGAAAAAGCGGAGTGGGAAGAGTATATGAGCTCTCACGGCGTTGAAAAAACAACGCTGGAAGAGGTCGCCCGTACAAGCTCTTCCGAGGAACCGGCCGCTGATGCCGCCGATACCGAAGGCGAAGAGAAAAAGACTCTGTAACAATACTTCAGGAGCCCCGGAATTCCGGGGCTTTTTTTTATCCTTCCTTTTTGGGCTTAGCAAAAAATAATATTTCCCGTTTTTCCTTTGTCAACGCATTTATGTGTTATGGCGCAAGGCTCAATTTTAAAAAAGATGCCATTTTAGGCACTATATATTTTTATTTCATAGATTACCTGTCGATTAATCCAAAAAAAACCGGAATTCTATGTTTCATTTTTTTAAACGGTTATTTGTAGATATCGGTGTGGATCTGGGTACGGCCAATACGGTTGTTTACGTGGGGCATAAAGGATATGTGGTCAACGAACCCTCGGTAATTGCCTATCGTAAAAATAAGGAAATCATTGCCGTGGGCCATCCGGCCAAGGAGATGCTGGGTAAAACCCATAAGGGAATAACGGTGATCCGTCCCCTGGCCGACGGCGTTATTGCCGATTTTGTGGCCGGGGAAGAGATGATTAAGTCCTTTATCCGTCAGTCCAATATTCCCCGTTTTCTTATAAACCGCATCCTTATAGGCGTGCCTACGGGAGTAACCAGCGTGGAAAAGCGGGCGGTTGTGGAATCAGCCGAATTGGCCGGAGCGCGTAAGGTGTTTCTGGTATCGGAACCTATGGCCTCGGCCATAGGCGTTGGCGTTAATGTGTTGGGCTCCAATGCCAATATGATCGTGGATATCGGCGGCGGCACCACGGATATAGCCGTTATCAACTATGGCGGTCTGGTGGTGGATAACACCATCCGTGTGGCCGGCGATGAGATGAACGAGTCCATCATGCGGTTTGCCAAGTACGAACTCAACTTGCGCATCGGTGAAAGTACGGCCGAGCGCATAAAGATGGAACAGGCTACCCTATCCAATGGGGAGCCTAAAACCTTTGTTATTAAGGGTTTGGACGTGCATGACGGCATACCGCGCCAGGTAGAACTGGGCACCCATGTTTTTGCCGAGGTTTTTCAGGATGTGCTGGCCTCTATCACCAATGCCATTATGATAACCCTGGATAAGTTGCCGCCTGAGCTGGCCGGGGATGTTATCGACCGTGGAATCATCCTTACGGGTGGGGGCGCCCTGCTTGATGGTCTGGACGCCTATTTGCGTAACAAGGTTAATTTGCCCGTTAGCCGTCCCCCCAACGCGCTGTTTTGTGTGGCCGAGGGAACGCGGAAAATTCTGGAAAATTTTGAGATGTATAAACCCGTTCTCTTTTCCTGAAACAAGTTTGCAACGGCTGTGTAAAGTTAATAACTTTGCTGTCTTTCATTTATGCGAGGATGGCGGAATTGGTAGACGCGCCAGATTTAGGATCTGGTGTCCTTAGGGCGTGGGGGTTCGAGTCCCCCTCCTCGTACAAAAGCTTTCATTTCCATGAAAGCTTTTTTTTTTTAAGATTCACATCTTCTCATGGCCTTCACCTTTGGAAAGCAACACATGTATCCATCGGAAATAATGATCAATCGGCTTCTATCCTTAACAATTTCTTATATATATCTGCTTATGATTAAAAATATGTGATAAAAGTATTTTTGATTTTTGGAAAAAGCGGCTATCTTAAGGGCTATATTTTTTTAATTGCAGGAGGTAGTCGGTGAGATCACTTTGGGTTCGTGTTTCAGGTATATTAGTCGTCGTTTTGGCATTGAGCTTTAGCTCATTTTACTTTTTTTCGGGTGATGGTACCCGTATCATTACGCCCGCCGGGAAAAAGTCGGAAAATGAAAAACAAAAAAGACTGCGGGACCTCTTTGATCAGGAGTTTGAAATGACCAAAGACCCTGCTTTGGGCTATGTTCCCTCTGAGCGTTTGCAGCAGGCCTACAGGGAGATGCGGGAGCGCAAGGAGACGGCTTCTTTTAAAAAATCGGCCGTTGCCGGCGCCAACTGGACGGAGCGCGGCCCGGATAATATCGGAGGACGCACCCGCGCCCTGTTGTGGGACCCCAATACAACCAATAAAGTGTGGGCCGGCGGGGTAACCGGCGGTTTATGGTATAATGATGATATCACCAACAGCAACTCCACCTGGACGGCGGTTGATGACTTCTGGCAGGATATTGCCGTAACCTCTATCGCTTATGATCCCAACAACACCCAGATTATGTATGTGGGTACCGGAGAGGGCTATTATACCGGCTCCTCCCGGGGGCAGGGCATATGGAAGTCCACCGATGGCGGCAGCACGTGGACACAATTGCAAAGCACCAACGCCTTTGATTTTGTGCTGGACATCATTGTAAGAAATGAGGCGGGAACTTCCGTAATTTACGCCGCCGTGGATGGCCGCTATTACCGCGGTTCCTGGGGTAACTATCTGAATCAGGGTCTGCAGCGCTCCACCGATGGCGGCCTGACCTGGACACAGGTTCTGCCGCATCATCAAAAAGTGGATGGCAGCGGCAATACCCATCCCTTTACGCCCGCGGATATTGAACTGGCCGCCGATAACCGCATCTGGATCGGCACCATGAACAACCCCTGGGGCAATGGCGGCGGTTCCATCCTGTGGTCCGATGATGGAACCACCTGGAGCGTGGACTCCACCTCTTACGGTACCATAGCTAACGTGGGGCGCGTGGAACTGGCCTGTGCCCCTTCCGACGCCAATGTGGTTTACGGTTTGATTGAAGCCAATCAGGTACTGGAGCGTGTGATCTATACCAACAACAAGGGCGCCACCTGGACGGATAAAAACGAACCCAATGACGCCGACTTCGGCATTCCCTCATCCGATATGACCCGCGGCCAGGCCTGGTATGATCTGATCATTCAGGTGGACCCCAATGATCCCAATGTGGCCATCACCGGCGGTATCGACCTGTTCCGAACCACCGACGCCGCCACCAACTGGACCCAGATATCCATTTGGGCCTATGGTGCTTTCTTTGGTATACCGGAAGTGCATGCCGACCAGCACCAGATTATGTATAAGCCCGGCTCCTCTTCCGAGGTTATTTTCGGCAATGACGGCGGTGTTTGGTATACCTCAACGGGTAATACCAACAGCCCTTCCTTTGTCAATATGAACAATGGTTACAATGTAACCCAGTTTTATGCCGCCGCCATTCACCCCGATGCCGGCAGTAACTACTTTTTGGCCGGCGCACAGGATAACGGCACCCAAAAATTTACCGTGGCCGGAATGAATACCACCACTCAGGCTACGGGAGGGGACGGCGCCTATACCCACATCGATCAGGATGAGCCGCAGTTCCAATATACTTCTTATGTCTATAACAGTTTTTACGTTTCCACCGACGGCGGGGGAAGCTTTACCAACGTGGAACCGGCGGTTACGGACAGTGGTGCCTATTTTATTAATCCCTCGGATTTTGACGACACTCAAAATCTGTTTTACTCATCAAACGGCAAGGGGCACTATCTGCGTTGGGAAGACCCGCACACCACCACCGGAACTTTTACCAATGTGGCCATGCCTGCCTTGGCCGGGGATGAGGTGACCGCCATAACCGCCTCGCCCTTTACCGCCAACCGTGTATTCTTTGGCTCCAATAACGGCAAGATCATCCGCGCGGATAATGCCCATACCAATTCACCAACGGCAACGGTTTTAAACAGCGGCGCGGGAATGCCGGCCTCCTGGGTGAATTGTATCGCCATTGATCCCGCAAGTGAAAATCATATGCTGGCCATCTACAGTAACTTTGGTGTGTCCAGTGTCTGGGAAACCACCGACGGCGGAACGACCTGGACCGATTGCGAAGGCGATCTGCCCGATATGCCGGTACGCTGGGCGTTGATCAATCCCGATAACAGTAAGCAGGTGCTGCTGGCCACGGAGATGGGCATCTGGTCCACGGACTATATAAACGGAGCCGATACCCGCTGGGTGCCGGCCAACACCGGCCAGGCCAATGTGCGTACCGATATGCTTAAAATGCGCTCGTCAGACAATCTGATCATTGCCGCCACCTACGGCCGTGGTCTCTATTCCTCGGATGTGTTTGCCACGGCTGCCGCCGGTTTCTCCGTCGATACCGATGTGGCCTACATCGGGCAGACGGTGAAATTTTTTGACGGTTCCGTCAAAGCGACTTCCTGGAGCTGGGATTTTGGCGACGGTACCACCTCCACCCAGCAATCGCCGACACACAGCTATAGCACGGCCGGCACCTATACAGTTTCCCTGACCATCAACGGCGGAGCTTCCACCGATACGCAAACCAATCTGATTCATGTGCTGCCCAATCTGGGAACGCCGTTCACGCCTTCCGCCGGTGGCGACTTTGAGTCCAACACCTCCTATTTTGACAGCCGCTCTACCAACGGCTTGCTGGATGTATGGGAACTGGGCGCCCCGGGCAATGCCCTGACCACGGTTAACTCCGGCACCAATGTGTGGAAAACCCGTCTGACCAAGGATGTGGATCTGGGGAACTACACTTCGGTTCTGTATTCGCCTAACTTCAATTTTACTGCGGCGGGCAGTTATTCCGTTCATTTCCGCAAAAGCATGGAAGCTTCCGGCAGCAACGCGCCCTTTGGCGTCTATATGGAATACAGTACCGATAACGGCGCCACCTGGAGCCGTTTGGGAACCGACAATGATCCCAACGGCACCAACTGGTATGACCGCGGCCCCTCCTCGGCCGTGAGCCACAGCGTTACCCCCGGCGGTTATGCCTGGTCCGGTAACTACGATAATGAGGCCACTTCCTATGATTGCTCTTTCCTGGCCGGGAACAGTTCGGTTGCTTTCCGTTTTGTTTTTATGATGGCCCGCGGGTATACCGATGGCTACAACCAGGATGGCTTTATGGTGGAGGATTTTGAAATCCAGGGACAGACCAACGATGTTTCCCTGCCCGTGGAACTTAGCGCCTTTAAGGCGGAACCCGCTGCCGGCGGTAAAGGCATTCAATTAAAATGGCGCACCGAATCGGAGTTGGAAAACGCCCTTTGGAAAATTGAGCGCAGCGTGGATGACGGGGACTTTGAGTTGATCGAAACCATACGGGGACAGGGTACCGTCAACAGTGGCACCGATTATTCCTATCTGGATCAGAACGTGAGCTATGGACATCGTTATAGCTATCGCCTGTCCGATGTGGCCTACAACGGCGCTGTTAATCTCTCTTCCGTTATTTCCGTTGATTTTCTGGCGCCGGCGGAGTTCCGTCTGGCCCAGAACTATCCCAACCCCTTCAACCCCTCCACGAAGATAGAATATGACCTTCCGGAAAACAGTTCCGTGCGTCTGGATATCTATGACGCTTCCGGCAGACACGTGCGCCAGTTGGTTAAGGGAGAGCAGGCGGCGGGCACCTATACGGTAAGCTGGGATGGCCGAAATGCTCTGGGGCAAACCGTGGCCAGCGGCATGTATATTTACCGGCTTACCGCGGGTAAATACAACAGCATTAAAAAGATGATCTTAATGCGTTAAATATTAAAAACGATTGTTTCTGTTTTTAAAGACCCGGTCTTTGACCGGGTCTTTTTAGTTTTTGGAAAAGTCAAAGCGGTTTATCGCATCCACCAGAGCCTGTCCGACCCGGCCCAATTGTTCGGCGTGGCTGTTCAGGCGGGTGCTGTCGTCAAATACCGAACTGCTGGCCTGATGGGTCTGGGTTACATCGGATGCAATCTGTTGAGAAGCCAGGGCCGCCTGATTTATATTTTGAGCAATATCCTGTGTGGAGGCATTTTGCTCTTCCACGGCGGTGGCAATCATGGCCACACGCTCATTTACATTCTTAATAACTGAGGTGATACCCTGCATCTCGCTTACTACCTGATTGGTTGACCGCTGCATGGTCTCGATCTTTTGCTTGATTTCACCGGTGGCCGTGTTTGTTTGCTGGGCCAGATCTTTTACTTCATTGGCCACCACGGCAAATCCCTTGCCGGCCTCGCCCGCGCGGGCCGCTTCAATGGTGGCGTTCAGGGCCAACAGCTTGGTTTGCTCCGCAATATCGTTTATCACTTCAATCACCTTGTTGATCTCTCCCGCCGAATGACTGAGTTGATCCATCATACCCGAAATTCTGTTGCTGTTTTCAACCGCTTCGCCGGTAACCTGGCGGGCATTGTCGGCATTGTCCGCTATCTCGGATACGGTTGAGGTCATTTGCGCCGTATTGCCGGAAACAGAGGATATATTGGCGCTCATCTCCTCGGTGGCGGCGGCAACGGTGTTGCTCATTTCGTTGAGTTGGCCGGCATTTCCCGAAAGAGCGGAAGAAACACCGTTCAGTTCCTCCGATGTCCGGTTAAGTATTTGGGCATGATCCGCTATCTCCGCGAACATGGTTTGCAATTTATCAATCATTCGCCGGAAACTTCGGGAAAGCATATCCCCCGAGGAGCACTGCTTAATATCAATTTTCAGGTTTCCCTGGCTGATGGCATCGGCACAATCGGCAATATTTTTTATATAGCCGATCATATCCCGGAAGGCCGTGGAGAGTATCCCCAATTCATCATTGGCGTAATAGTCCACGGATTGATCCACATTGCCTTTGCTGATTTCCTGGGCCACGCCGGAAAGATAGGCAATGGGTGCGGTAAGCCTGCGCGCCATAAAAAGAACCGCCAGGGACAAAACCAAAAGCATTAGAAAGACGCCAAAGATCAGATATTTCCGTGTGGAAGAAAGTGCGTGATCCCTCTCCCCAAGATCGATGGCCAACTCCACTTCGCCGATAGGTTCATTGCCGGAAAGGATGGGGCTTTTTTGATAGTAAACGCCGTCAACCTCACCTTGCTTAAGCGAACCGCCTGGGGTAAAGCCCAGGGGGCTTTTATATTCGGAGTAGACATTTCCCTCAGTGTCCGATATTTTCAGATAGGCGATGGTTTTTTGCCGGGAAAAGGGCGCCACGGCTTCCATCACGGTGGCCTCGTCCGAAAATTCCAGCCCTGTCTGAACCGAGGCGGCAATTAAATGGCTGAGCATATCCGATGTGGAACGGATATTTTTATTTAATACATCCCCTGTAAGCATGGTAACAAAAAGGATAGTCAGGATGCCCATCAATAGTACCAAAGGCAGAAAAAAGAGAAGCATTTTGGATCTTAATTTTAATGAAATCATGATATACCCTTGTTTAAGCGAAAGTTTTTAGCATATTCGAATACAGAACAGGGAATTATGAGCCAGAAGAGTCTGTTGGATAATTATTGTATATGTGCTTGTTGGCGTCCGGTTATACCCATGGCTCCGGGCAATGGTGGTGCCTAGCCTATTTTTAAATACTTTTAATGACCATAGCTAACTGTACTATGGCATGTATGTTAATTTTTTATATAGAGCTTTGGTAACCGGATAGCATTGGCAGGTGCCTATAAGTCAGGGGTGCCGGTTTTAGGAATGAAGATTTTGCAACAGGGCCTTTAACTGGTCGATGGTGTAAGGTTTGTGCAAAAAGCCGGCAATGTCCTTGTTGCTAAAGCGTTTATCCGCTTCTATGGTACTATAGCCACTGGAGATGATGATGCGGGCGTTCTCACGAATCTGTTTGATATGTTCGTAGGCTTCCTCGCCGTTCAACACGGGCATGGTCAGATCCAGGATTACAAAGTCGAACAGATCGGGTGAGCGGCGGAAAATCTCCACCGCGTCATGTCCGTTTTTGGCAAGGCTAACGCTGTATCCAAGTTTTTCCAGCACGGGTTTGCTCATTTCGCGTATGGAATCTTCATCATCCGCCACCAGGATATGTCCTTTTCCCCTCCAGTTTTTTTCAGGATTTTCCTTTGTACTTTCTTTTTCCGCTTCCTTTGAAGATACGGGTAGAAAAATTCTGGCCAGGGTTCCTTTTCCCGGCGTGCTCTCAATTTGAATGCTGCCCTTGTGGCGTCGGATAATTCCTAAAACAGCAGAGAGCCCCAGGCCCCTGCCTGTAAATTTTGTGGTGAAGAAAGGCTCGAAAAGCTTTTCCAGCGTATTCGCGTCCATACCGCAACCGGTATCGTGAACCTCCAGCTTTACATAGGTACCCTTACCCGGATTATAATCGATATACGGGTTATAGAGTTCCTCTTCGGTGCAATCACAAACGGCGGTATATATGGATATTACTCCCGTATTTTTCCCAATGGCATCCCCGGCGTTGGTTACCAGATTAAGGATAACCTGATTGATTTGTTGAACATCAACCTCCACATTGGGCAGCGGGTCGCTCAGGTAATAATTCAGTTTTATCTTTTTGGACAGGGAGACGTCAAGCAGACTGGTGATATTGCGTATGATTTCATTAAGGTTGGCCGCCTTGACGACAAAGTTCCCTTTTCCGCTATAGGCCAGCATCTGATTGCACAGTTCGGCGGCCTGGGTGGCGATTTTTTCAATTTTTAACAGGTTCCCCTGTGCCGGTGCTTCGGAGGGGATATCCATCATGGCCAGACCCGTGTTGCCCATGATTCCTGTAAGCAGGTTGTTAAAGTCATGGGCAATACCGCCGGCCAGCACGCCCAGGCTTTTTAATTTTTGGGCCTGTTGCACCTGTTTCTCCAGGTCCAGTCTTTTTTGTTCCTCTTCCTTTATCTTTGAGATGTCATTTATAAAAAAGAGTGTTGCCAGCCCTTCGGCCAGGACAATGCTGGAAGACTGGAGCTGTACGGGAAACGCACTGCCGTCGGCGCGAATAGCCATGGTTTCCACGCTGCCGTGTCGATCGGCCCGGATGTGGTGTTTCTTTATGAGTTGGGAAACCTTGTCGCGCTCATCGGGTTGTATCAATGTGTTAAATTCTCTGCCGATCAGGGCATCATCGGCTTTATACTTAAATATGTGTAATAACTTCTGATTGGTAAAGGTCAGCGTGCCCTCGCGTAAGATGGCAATGCCCATCGGAGCATCCTCTATGAGCGTACGGAAGCGTTTTTCGCTGGCCACCAGCGCCTGTTCCTGCTTTTTCCTTTGGGTGATATCCTGGGCGAAGGCAATAACAACCGGTTTGCCAAAATAAAGGCTGCGGTTAATGCGGACGTCTTTTAAAAAATATTCTCCGTTTTTGCGCCTGGCCCAAAATTCGAATTGATGTGCCTGACCCGTGGAAAATGTTTCCCGAAAACGGCGGAATATTTCATCCAGATCATTTAAGCCTTCATCGGTGAGGTCCGCCGGATTTTTACCTATAAAATATTCCTTGGGGTAACCGTAAAGCTTTTCAACGCTCTTGTTTACATCCAGAAAGCAGCCCTGGTCATCCTGGATATAGATGGCGTCGGAAGCGTTGTTAAACAGATTCTTAAAGCTTTGTTCACTTAAGCGCAGGCTTTTTTCCGTTTTTTTACGTTCGGTAATGTCCAGACCAAAAGCAATAATGACATCGCTTCCATAGTAGTGGCTTAAATAAAGGGACAGCTCTTCCGTATAGGCCCGTCCCTTTTTGTCTTTTCCGTTATACTCAAACTTTTGATGCGCGCCCCGGGCCGCCTTTTTTAAATGGACTTTGATGTGTGCTATTTCCGAGGGCTTCCCCTGATGAAGTTGATCAATGGTTTTACCAATATAATATTCCCTGGAATAGCCGTATAGATTTTGAACGCTTTTATTAACATCCAAAAAACGTCCGTCGGTATCCAGAATATAAATGGCGCTTGTGGCATTATCGAACAGGGCCCTGTAGGTGTCGGCCATCTCCCTTATACGACGGTGTGATTTTAACTGCTCGGTAACGTCATTAAGGACAAACTGCACGGCCGGTTCTCCATCGAGGGTAATGGACACGGCCAGGGCTTCGATGTCTTTAACCTTACCGTTATAGGTAAGTAGCTTATGCTGCATTGCGGGAAGTATTTCCTTTTTCTCCAGGCGTTTCATGCGTTGCGCCACGCTCTCCTGGGACTCGGGATGAATAAAGTCGGTGATATGTCTGCCGATAAAATCATCCTTATCGCTTCCTTCAAATATTTCCACCAACTTTTTATTGACAAAAACTATCTTGCCGTTTTGATGTATACCTATGGCCAGCGGGGATTGATCCACAAGAATCCGGTAGCGCTCCTCGCTTTCTATCACCTTTAATTCCTGCCGTTTTTGTCGTATGGCCCAACCGATATGGCTGGTGACAAATTCCAGGGTATCAAGGTCCTGTTTGTTGTATTTCGTGGTTTCCTCATAGGTTTGCACACAAACCACTCCGCTAAGGTCACGGACATTTACAAAGGGCACGCCCATCCATGTTGCCGCCGGCCGGCCAATCTGTTTTATTTCACCCTTTTCAATCAGCTTCAGATAGCGCTTCTTTGTTAGTAACAGGGGTTTTTTTGTACGGCGCACGCGGTCGGTCAGGGAGTTGGAAAGGCTTTTTAGGACATGAGCGGGACGTTCATCGTAATCATCCCGGCTATATGGAAAACTGTATTTTTTCTTTTCGGGGTGGTAAAGGGCAATATAAAAGTTATGCGCGTCAAACAAACGGTTGATCTGTTTGTGAATCGCTTCGAACAACACGGATAGCGACTCCGCTTCGGCGGAAGCCCGGGTGATTTTGAACAGTACGTCATTCAACTTCTCCTGGCGCAAGCGTTCCGTAATATCGTGAATAATGGAATAGAGAATCGTTTTATTACCCATAGTTACCGGCCCGCTGTAAACCTCCACGTCGCGAAGAAGGCCGTTAGCCAGTTTATGTCTGAACTGAAATTTTAATTGCCGGCCTTCCCGGGCGTCTTTCATTTTTTGCAATACGATTTCCGGGGGATGAGCGTTTATATCCAGAATGGATAGGGAAAGTAATTTTTCTCTTTTGTATCCATAAAAAGAAACGGCCGCTTCGTTTGCCTGCAAAATCTGCCCGTCCTCGGGGTCGATGATAAGTTTTACAGACTGATTGGTCTCAAAAATTTCCCGGTAGGTCCGTTCCTGTTCCACCAGCTTACGTTTTAGATTAATCGCTTCGGTAATATCCTGCATCACACCGTACAGCCGTTTGGGTTTGCCATTTTCCACTTCACGATTGGCAATGGTACGCACCCACCTGTGTTTCCCGGAGGCGGTTGTGATTTCCAAAACGAGGTCAAAAGGAATGCCCTGGCTTTGCAGCCTTTCCATGGCGGCGCTTAATTCCTTTTTACTGCTGTCACTGTAAAATTCAAAAGCCTGTTCAAAGGTTAAATCCTGTGAAGGATCCAATTCATATACATCGTAAAAGGTTTTTGAAAAATAGATACGTTTATTTTCAAGATTCAGCTCCCAACTGCCAAGATGGGCCAGATGCTCGATCTCCCTGGGAAGGGAGGGTGGAGGGACTTCGACGGGTTGCTCGCTAATAGCACTGCCGGCCAAACGTTTGCGCAGTTGTTTTATTTCCTCAATCAGCTGGGCTTTGGTTTTGCGATGGTCATTCATTGGAGAATCCGCATAAGATGGTATCTTAAATTATATATCTATTCGGATAGATTTGCAAATTATTTATCCGTGGAGATTGTTTCCGTAAAATCTAACGACAAACAAAATGAGTGTTTTTTAAGGATGGGATGCGGGGGCCGTTAGGGGAAGTTTCGGTTCTGGATAAGAAAATTGTTGAGATAATTAAAGGTTACATAAAAAGAAAGATTGGGCTGCCCCAAAAACAACCCAATCTAACGGTATGAAGGAGATATGACCCTCCTAAGCTTCGTCTTATATGAAGTGAAATGAAAAAATGTTAAAGAGATGGTCAATTATTGAACATTCTTGCATGCACGGGAAGGGTGGGAATTCTCCCGGCCGTGATATATTATGCGAAACACGGCCGGGAAAAAATGAAATTATCGGTTGGTAAACTCAAAGACGCAGTAGGGGTCACCTTTTGCCACGCATTTACTTTCATGGGAATGAAAGGCATTATGAGAGCGAAATACAGAGTTATAAAATTCCTTATTGAGTTCAGGTTCGCTCATTATGTCGCCCTTGTAGATGAGATTCATAATGGCAGCCGCGGCGCCTTCGGCTGTATAGCACTTGGCTGTATCCGCCATTCCGAAATATTTTCTGTGGCTTAAAGCTTCTGTACTGTTATATACATGCAGTTCCAGCCGCTCACCAGGCTTTAACTCCTTAATGTGCCAATGTCCCCATCCCAGGGCGTTTATAACGGAAACAATACCATATACCCAATCCTCCGCCGTGTTTAATAAAGGCTGGACAAGCGTTTTCCACACATCGGAAGTCATAATGCCGCCAAAGGTATTAAAGCCGCAAATATGCCCGGATTCCACAAGCAGGGGTCTGGCCAGTCCCTTTAGACCGCCTGTTTTGTCCAATTCTTTCTCAAAGCGGAAGGCAATTTTTCCATAGTATTCCGCGGGTAAATAGGTGAGATAGACGCCGAAAGCTTCAATCAAGCCGTTGGATGCGGACCTGGGGAGGGATTTAAGCATTTCCCGCGTGATATCCTGACAGGGAAGTTCGATGTTATACGAGGGAAAGTCCGGTTCCACGATGGGTGGTTCTGTATCCGGCTCCTTATTAAGCATCTCAAAATAGTCCGCCTGGTCCACCGGCGTGGCCGTATAGCGTAGTGTATGGCTCTCACGGGTTACATCAACGGAAAAAGGTGAGCCAAAAACAAAGGAGAGAGCACCGGCGATATAACCCCGGGTAAAGACCTGGGCCTCTTTCTCAAAAGTCCCGAAACGTATCTGCCACCCCACAAGATAGTGTGACGCACCTGAAACAACATCTCCTCCGTTGGCCGATACTTCGGAGAAATCAATTCTTCCCAAACCCATAGCCGCATATAGTTCCCCGGCCAGGGAAAGGGTTTCCCCGGCGTCGGAGGGAGGGCCGGGCAGATAACCGCTCAACATATTATAAGCTGTTTCCGCCGCCGCATTGTATTGGATATCAAACCCATTAATATATTCGGGAAGCAGTATGGTGTTTTGCAGTTCTATATTAAAATGGTTACAGTGTAATAAAACAGGATGATCCTTAATCAGATGATGACCGCTTTTACTGTCATGTGTAATTTGAATATTATTCTCCATCTTCACCTCGTTGCCAAATTTTTTCCGGTAATGAATGACCCAAAACACTTTCACAGGCTTCTAACAATTTTTGAATAAAGTCCTGATCGCTTGTTTCTTCCAATTGAAAAAAATCATTATAACTGTTTACCTGATTGCGTTTTAGTATTTCAGGCGGAATTTTTAACATAATACGTAGTATGGTCAGCTCATTAAATTTATCACTGCCGGATTCTTCCTCAATCACTTCCAGCAGTTTGCGGATATTCAGATGATCTTTGTTGATAGGGACGGTTGCTTCTTTAGAGTCCGCGGCCTCTTCAAACAGTGGAGCGGATTCATCCCTACTTGTTTCCTGACCCCCATCTCCCATTTCAAGGCTCAGGTTATCCCCCGGCAGATTTAATCCGGCCAATACACGCAGGATCAGCATATGCAAATCCTTTTTAAGATCGCCGCTTCGGTTTTTTAAAAGCTTGGTAACAAAATACTGCAAGGCGTCTTCAGCAGCTATTTTGATATCATAGATCTTGTCATCGCGTGTGCTGAAAATTTCGGGGAAAGAGTCATCCGTATGAAGCAAATGGTGTAGATCGTCATAGACCTTTTTATCAAATTTTGTTTTTACTTCCTGAGTGATTTGATGTATAGCTTCGATATATTGGGAGATTTTAATTTTATTCTGGTTGTATAAATCCAGGCCCACGGAAAGGTTCTGAACCTTGTCCATATAGTAAGCAACAAAGTCATCCTTAATCATGACTCCGTGTTGCGGCGCAATCATAACCGGAGAGGGGTCAACTTTTTTTATTTCTGATATGGCATTCTCTATGGCGGTGTTGGTCGGCATGTATATCTGCTGGAATATTTTTATACCGGGCCAGGATTTCTCCGTGGCATACAAACCGGGATGTTCTGTGAGTCCGCCAAAAAAATCACCGCTGAATAAAATCCTCTCCGTGACGTCATAAAGGGCGCAGGCGCCCCGGAAGTGGCAATAGGGGGTAGGGACAAACTTTAGCTGATGTCCGGTAATCATTTTAATGGTACGGCTTTTAAACTTATCCACGGCAATGAATTTTTTGGGATTTAATCCGTAAAAGCGGATTAATCTCCATGTATCCTCCGTGGTGATAATCTGCATGTTGGGGAAATAACGTTGAAAAAAGAGGGCATTGTAGCCTACGTCCGGGTCCTGATGGTTTATAAAGGCAAAGTGTATTTTAAAGTCTTTGCCCAGAACAGTTTTCAGGTTTTGTTCTATAATGTCAAAGTCCGTAGGTGGACCCGGATCAATGAGCATGTTTATTTTGCGGTTATCTTTCTCAAAGATGCGCAGATAAACGTTCATCTCCAGGTCATAACCGGTCTTTTTACCTATCCAATAGATATTGGGCGCAATCTCAAACGGCATGTTTCCATCATTTTTGCTTTGCAAAGTCTTTTCCATGGTTTTTCCCGGGTTAATTGAAGATATCTTTTAAGGTGGATGTGATTTTTTCATAGAAAAGTTCACACCGCAGGTTCCCCTCATACTGAATTAAAAAGGTGTGCTGTTTTATAAGAGAAATAATAAAACAGCCGTGTTCAAAATTCCAAGTGGCGGACTTTATTTGATTCGTTTCGTCCATGCGTATATCGTTTATCATACCCAGCATGGATAAAAACATTTCCATATCCTTACCGTTTTCTTCCATATTCAGTGATGGGGAAAACAGCGTATCCGCCTCCGGCGTCAGTATCAGACAATGTTTAACGCCTTCAATATGTGTGATAGCCTGTACAAAGTCTGTGTTCAAGTTAATTCCCCCGCCACATTTTAAGTAAGGCTTTATAGTCCTTCTCATCATTAAAGAGAAAGGCCAGTTCATAGTTATGATAGTAAAGCATTAAAATTCTACGCCCGTCAGTTAATTGAAGGCAATTGTATGAAACCTTCCGTCCATAATCGCGGCCCAGCTCATTATTCATTCTGTACAATTGGGTAAGCAATGTTTCCAGTTGATGATCCTTCTCCCCCCTGACGGATCTCCATGATCCAAGATGGATATATATTTCCAGCAGTCCCGGGTATTGATTGAAAATTTTATTAAATTTTTCAAAAGAGACTGTTTTTCTGGTAGCAGTGGAATTGTCGCTCTTAAGAAAACCTCTTACCGCGTGCAGGTTGAGTTTTCCTCTGGAAATGAGGAAGGTATAGTCCTTCCATTCCTGCAACATGTCAAATTCCTTGCTTAAATCACGATCTTCTCCGGCGTGTTCCAATATACCGTTTGTAAAAAATAGTGTGGTTTCCAGGGCCGAATTCTGAAAATAGGCATAGCCGCTCAGTTTTTCCATGTCACAATATTCAATAATTTCCGTGGGGGTCAACATCTCTCTGTCTCCGGTCAGTAAAATATTCGAGGAGAGGTGATTGAGGGCGATGTTTTTTAAAATAGATTGAATTTTAGATATAAACAGATTGGTGTTAACAGGTTTGTCAAAAAAATCCATAGCGCCCAGTTCAAAGGCTTCCCTGCGTAAATTATCGTTATTGGCCGCGGATAAAAATACAAAGGGGATACGGGCCAGGGTGGGCAACTCCTTGATTTTAATCAAAAACTCGATGCCGGACATGGGTTGCATCATCATGTCGGATACAATCAAATCGATCCACTCGCCATTTTTTAATAAAAAGTCATGAGCTTGTAGCGGGTCGTTAAAGGCCTGAACGTTATAACCCTGTTTCTGTAGAATTTTGGTCAAAATTTTTGTTGTAAACGGATGATCGTCTACAGTCAAAATATTATATTTTGTTTGCAGCATATCGCTCTATCTTCGGAAAAGAAATGATATTGTTTAAGCGATTTTAATTTTTAAAGCGGGGACTATTTATTTAAAGAGTAACGTTAAAAAAGCCCCTGAAAGCAGGGGCTTAGTACCAGAGGTGGGACTCGAACCCACACGGGATTGCTCCCACCGGATTTTGAATCCGGCGCGTCTACCAATTCCACCACTCTGGCAAGAACACAATTTTTAGAGAGTGGTAATTGCTGCCATCCCGATTGACTCGGGACGCGTCTACCAATTCCACCACTCTGGCAAGAACACAAATTTTAGAGAGCGGGATAGCTCCCATCCCGATTGTCTCGGGACGCGTCTACCAATTCCACCACTCTGGCAAGAACACAATTTTTAGAGAGCGGGATAGCTCCCAT
>JALXBH010000160.1:0-436 GCA_026991535.1 Calditrichia bacterium
CGTGTATTTACTGCGCCCTGTGTTGTGGTATGCAAGGCGTTCTTCAAGGTTCTGCGTGTGTCCAATGTAAAACTTGCCGTCTTTTTGAGATTTTAAAAGGTAGACAAAATACATATTTGCACCTCGCATAAAAAGAAAAACCCCGACAAGTGATGCCGGGGTTATGTAGTCCCAAGGGGATTCGAACCCCTGTCGCCGCCGTGAAAGGGCGGTGTCCTAGGCCTCTAGACGATGGGACCGTTTAAATCGATGTCAAATTATCCGTATTTACAACGGACTGTTTAAAAGCAAGAGCCAAAGCTTTTGTTCCCTGTCGTCCCGGGAACCGGGATGTCCCAGGCCTCTAGACGATGGGACCGTTTAAATCGATGTCAAATTATCCGTATTTACAACGGACTGTTTAAAAGCAAGAGCCAAAGCTTTTGTTCCCTGTCGT
>JALXBH010000160.1:446-18146 GCA_026991535.1 Calditrichia bacterium
CGTGTATTTACTGCGCCCTGTGTTGTGGTATGCAAGGCGTTCTTCAAGGTTCTGCGTGTGTCCAATGTAAAACTTGCCGTCTTTTTGAGATTTTAAAAGGTAGACAAAATACATATTTGCACCTCGCATAAAAAGAAAAACCCCGACAAGTGATGCCGGGGTTATGTAGTCCCAAGGGGATTCGAACCCCTGTCGCCGCCGTGAAAGGGCGGTGTCCTAGGCCTCTAGACGATGGGACCGTTTAAATCGATGTCAAATTATCCGTATTTACAACGGACTGTTTAAAAGCAAGAGCCAAAGCTTTTGTTCCCTGTCGTCCCGGGAACCGGGATGTCCCAGGCCTCTGGACGATGGGACCGTTTAAAAGCGATTTCAAAGCCCGCTGAACAGAATCAAATCGGAGTCTGCTTAAAACAAGGGTGAGTGATGGGATTTGAACCCACGACCCCCAGAGCCACAATCTGGTGCTCTAACCAACTGAGCTACACCCACCATGATAATTTGTGTACGCCCTGGAGGATTCGAACCTCCGACCTACTGCTTAGAAGGCAGTTGCTCTATCCAGCTGAGCTAAGGGCGCGACGACCGTCGGGGTGAGAGGATTTGAACCTCCGACCCCCTGCTCCCAAGGCAGGTGCGCTAACCAGGCTGCGCCACACCCCGTTACCCATATTCTCTCGATATGAGTCGCGTAATATAAGGCTCAGAAAAAAACATGTCAATCAAAAAAATAAAATCAGACTATTTTTTTCAGATACCCGGCCAGTGACGCAAAGGCCTTGCCACGGTGGCTGACAGAATTTTTTAAATTTATATCCATTTCGGCAAAAGTACAAGATTTTTCAACTAATTCAAACAGGGGATCATAGCCAAAGCCGTTGCCGCCCCTGGGTTCATTGCAGATGCGTCCGTGGCATGTGCCTTCAAAAAGGTGCTCTTCTCCTTCCGTCACCAGGGCAACCACCGCTTTAAAATAGGCTTCCGGCCGGTCGAGTTTCCGTGCCTTTATGGTTTGAAGCAATTTTTGATTGTTTTGCGCGTCATTGGCACCCACGCCGGCATAGCGCGCGGAATAGACGCCCGGCTCACCGTTCAGCGCGGGAACAACAAGGCCGGCGTCATCGGCGATGACCGGCATACGGTAGAAGTTATGGTAATAATGCGCTTTGAGCAGCGCGTTTTCCTCAAAGGTGGCGCCCGTCTCTTCCGGCGCTGCCACCGCTATGTCCATATCCTTTAGGTAATAGAGCTTTATGCCGGCAGAAGCGAGCAAAGCCCGGACTTCCTTCATCTTGCCGGCGTTGGTGGTTGCGAATAGTAAGTTCATGCCGTTCTAAAATTAAGTTGGTCTCTTTTTTACCGATCACGTTATTATGAAAAGGAACTGCCTATGAAAAATTTTATCCGCATCATCCTGGTCGTGTTATTCATCTTTGCCATGGAAGTAATGTATATTCATTCCCGGCTGGAGGCGCGTATCGATCATTTACAGCGTCAACAGGCCCGTCAGCTTTTACAGATAGAAGAGATGAACCGGGATATGTATGTGCAACTGGGAAAAGTGGCGCGTTCCAGGGAACGGAACATAGAAACCCTCCGTTTGCTAAAGAAAACGATATCCACACCGCCTTTGATTTTGGCCGGGGATTAAAACAACTTCCCCTTTAAATTTTTATTCAGCATTTCCCGTGCGCGGAAGATGCGCGCCTTGACCGTACCCAGGGGTAAATCCAGCTTCTCGGCGATCTCTTCATAGCTTTGTTCCTGTTGATGGCGCATTTCGATGACTATGCGATACTTTTCCGGCAGTTGCTCTATGGCCGTGCGTATGATAATGGCCCGCTCATTGGCCACCAGGTCATGCTCCACTCCGGGTTTGGGGTCGGCGTATTCATGGCGGATTTCATCATCCTTGTAACGGATGGTCTGATCCATGGAATAGGTTTTCAGCTTACGCTTGCGAAAATGATCGATGCAGCTGTTAGTGGCGATTTTGAACAGCCAGGTGGAAAAGGCATAGGCTTCATTAAAGGAGGTCAGAGACTTGTAAGCTTTGATAAAAGTTTCCTGGGTCAGGTCTTCCGCCTCCTGTTTGTTGCGCACCATGCGGAAAACGATGCTGAAGACCACATCCTTGTAGAGCAGAATCAATTTATCATAGGCCTTGCTGTCGCCATCTTTGGCCCGTTTTACAAGTTCAATATCGTCTCTTTTCAAATTTTCTTCCTTATTCGGGATATCGATGGCATTTTATGCCCTGAATGCTCTAAATTAGTAAAATTGTAATAAAGTTTGCCAATTAAAAGCACAGTATAGTTCAAGATACTTTAAATTTCCAGCAGGTGAAGCCATGAAAGCGGTAGTTTTAACAAAGGAAATGCAGGCCATGGATCGCAGGGCCATGGATGAGTTTGGCGTGCCGGGCGTGATTTTGATGGAAAACGCCGGCCGACACACGGCCGAAGCCATTATGGAGCGGGTTCCGCGAAAACAGTTCCCCGGGGCGGCGGTGTTATGCGGCAAGGGGAATAACGGTGGTGACGGCTTTGTCATTGCCCGTGTTCTGGATGCGGCCGGTTATGATGTGCGTGTTTTTTTGTTAGGCGCCAAAGATGATGTAAAGGGTGACGCCGCCGTTAATATGAATATTGTGCTGAGCAGCCATATCCCCTTTCGGGAAGTCGACAATGTGAACGCCCTGCCTGCGGATAGCAGTTTTTATGTGGATGCCCTGTTGGGCACGGGACTCTCCGGCCCGGCGCGTGGCTTGTATAAGGAGGTCATCTCCTGGCTGAATGAACGCTCCGCCCCCTGTTTTTCCGTGGATATTCCTTCCGGCTTAAGCGGTGACAGTGCTCTGGTAGCGGGCGGGGCGGTAAAGGCCACGGCCACCTTTTCCATGGCCTGCTACAAACCCGCTCATTTATACGCTCCGGCAAAAAACCAGTGCGGTGCCGTTTCGGTGGTCGATATCGGTTTTCCCGGGGAGATGCGCCGCCACATGACCCCAACCCTTTGGCGGGTGGAAGAAGAAGATATCTTTTTAAGGAAGCGCGCGGATACGCTGTATAAAAACCGTGCCGGAAAAGTACTTGTCATTGGCGGCAGCGCCGGACTGACCGGCGCGGTAACCCTGAGTGCCCTCGGCGCCTCGGCCTGCGGTGCGGGGCTGGTGGTGGCCGCCGTTCCCGCCGGACTGAACGGGATTATGGAAAACAAGCTGACCGAACAGATGACCCTGCCCCTGGGAGCGGAAGATGCCCATTGTCTGTCCGGTACGCCCGGGGATACGCTCATGGAAAAGGTCGAGTGGGCCGATGCCGTCATCGTGGGGCCGGGTATGGGCCGTGCAGCGGAAACGGGCAGCTTTTTTAAGGCCCTGATGGAGCGCTTATTCAGTTTAAAGAAAAAAACAGTGATTGACGCCGACGGGCTTTATCACCTGGCCAGGGCGCAAGAGCTGCTGGCCCGGATGGATGAACAGATCATCCTTACTCCCCACTTTGGCGAATTCAAGCGTCTTTTTCCGGAGCTGGCCCCGTTGCTGGAAGGGGAGCCCTGGCAGGCCTGCCGGAAAGCTACGGAAAAAACGGCGGCGGTGATCAATCTGAAAGGGGCCCCCTCCACCGTGGGGCAACAGGAACAGCCCCTGTATGTGAATTCCACCGGCAATGCCGTTTTGGCCCGGGGTGGCAGTGGTGATATCCTTAGCGGTGTTACTGCCGCGCTGCTGGCCGGCGGGCAATCTGCCCTAAAAGCGGCCTGGCTGGGCAATGCCCTGTTAGGGCGCGCGGGCGATCTGGCCGCCGGGGAGTGGGGGCGTTATGCCGCCATGCAAACCGATATAGTGACCGCCCTGAAACACGCCGTTAAGGAAGCGGCGCAACGAGGAGAAGCAGATGCTGAATATTAATACGGACTGGGTTCGCAAGGCCCTGGGTGTTTTTTTACGCGAAGAGGTGCGGCGACCCGGTTTTGAAAAAGTGGTTCTGGGACTTTCCGGCGGTGTGGATTCCGCCGTGGTGGCCGCCCTGGCCGTGGAAGCCCTGGGGGCAAAGAATGTTCACGGACTGATAATGCCTTATCGCAGCAGCCACCCGGACAGCCGGGCGCATGCCGAACTTTTGGCCCGTCAACTGGGGATGGGTTACGAGGTGACGGATATAAGCGCGGCCGTGGATGCCTTTTTTGAAACCCGTCCTGCTGCCAATGACCTGCGCCGGGGTAACCGTATGGCCCGCGAGCGTATGTGCTGCCTGTATGATTATGCCGCCGCGGAACGGGCCCTGGTGCTGGGCACCAGCAACAAAACCGAGCTGTTGATCGGCTACGGTACCATCTTCGGCGACCTGGCCAGCGCCATCAATCCCATCGGCGATCTGTATAAAAGCCAGATATGGCAGTTGGGCCGCGCCCTGAAAGTACCGGATGTCATCATAGACAAGGCGCCTTCGGCCGATTTGTGGGAAAATCAGAAAGACGAGGATGAGCTTGGGTACAGCTATGAGCGTATCGACCGGCTTTTGTATCATCTGGTGGATGAGCGTCTGCCGGATGATATCATCCGCGACATGGGTTTTCCCGGTGAGATGATAAAGGATATCAAACGCCGCATGCAACGCAGTCAGTTTAAGCGCCGTCCGCCGGTGATCGCCAAAATCTCCGATCGTACCATCAATCAGGATTTTCGCTATTGCCGCGATTGGGGTGTGTAGTGGAAACGATTGAAAATGCCCTTTATGTGGTGGCCACCCCCATCGGTCACCTGGGGGACATGACCTATCGCGCGGTGCATGTTTTACAGCATGTGGATTTGATCGCTGCCGAGGATACGCGCACCACCTCGGTGCTGCTGAACCATTATGGGGTGCGCACGGCAATGAAAGCCTACCATGCCCGCAACGCCGCCCGGCAGACAGCCGCGCTGATTGCACATCTGCAGGGAGGAAAAAGCCTGGCCCTGGTATCGGATGCAGGCACGCCCACCATTTCCGATCCGGGTTTCCAGTTGGTGAAGGCCGCAACAGAAGCCGGTATCCGGGTTATTCCCGTCCCCGGAGCCTCGGCGGTGCTGGCGGCGCTGATGGCCGGGGGGCTGCCCACCCACAGCTTTGCCTTTGAAGGCTTTTTGCCGCAAAAGAAGGGCCGGCAAAGTAAAATAAAGATGCTGGCGGAAGAAGCGCGGACACTGGTATTTTATGAGTCGCCCCACCGCATTCACAAAACGGTCGGCCAATTGCTGGAAGTCTGGGGCGACCGGCCCTGTGTTTTGGGGCGTGAGATCACCAAGAAGTTTGAAGAGTTCTTTTACGGCAGTCTGCAACAGTTGCACAACCACCTTGAGGCGCGCACGGTGAAAGGGGAACTGGTTTTATTGGTGGGAGGAGCGGAAAAAAAGAGGAAGGAGAATAGGTGATGGTCTGTCATGTGGTAATGTGGGATATTAAAAAAGACGTAACCCCGCCGGTATCCGCGCATCAAATCAAGGCAAATTTGGAAAGCCTTAAGGAAAAGATCGGGGAGATCGTTTCTTTCGAGGTGGGGATAAAAGAACGGGAGGTCGCCGCGGGAGCGGATATTGTGCTGGTCAGTTATTTTAAAACCTTCGAGGATTTAAAAAGCTATCAGGAGCATCCGGCCCATCTGGAGGTTGTGGCCTTTTTGCGCGGCCGCACCACTAAAAAGGGGGTGGTCGACTTTACAATTGATAAAGATAGTTCCTTGTCATCTTGACATTGGAATTTGAACCTTTTAAATTCCCTGTCTCGTAAAAAATGTTACCTGGTCAATATCCTTTTCTTTAGGGCGTATAGATTTGGATGGTGCTCAGGTTTTTTTATGCCTGAAGCTAAAGGAAACATTTAACGAGAGAGGTTGAAAATGAACCCGACACAAACACAACCCAAGGTTGTTCTTTTTACAACGCCCACATGCTCTTTTTGTACAGCGGCCAAGCGTTACTTCCGCGAAAAACGGGTGAAGTTCCGTGAAGTGGATGTTTCGCGTAACCCCTCGGCTGCGGCTGATATGCAAAGACGAACCGGCCAGATGGGCGTTCCGGTCATTTTAATCAATAACCGTCCCATTGTTGGCTTTGATAAACCGAAGATTAATCAAATGCTAGGATTGAAATAAGGAGGATTAAAATGAACATACAGCCTTTAGATGATCGTGTACTGATTGAGAAAGCCAAGGATGAAGGGGAGCAGAAAGTCGGCTCCATCATTATTCCCGATACCGCCGCCAAGGAAAAACCCACCATGGGTAAGGTTGTGGCCGTGGGTACGGACGAAGACTTGCAGGAAAATATTAAGGTCGGGGATACGATTATTTATTCCAAATACGCCGGTGACGAAATTAAGGTTGACGACGTGGAATATCTGATTGTTTCCCGGGGTGATATTCTGGCTACGGTAAAATAGCCGTCCCTGTTGTTTTTTTCAAAGCCCTTCCTTGCGGGAAGGGCTTTTTTTGTTTTAGTCGGAAGGATTCCGCGACCGGGGGATATTCTTTCCCCTTGATCCCTATGCCCGGCGGGGCATCACACTGCTTTTTGTTAAAAACATAAAATTGAGTATATTTTATTCTTGAAAAAGATGTGATCTACGCATGTTAAAGACCCGGTAAGAAATGAGCCCCTTAAGAAAAAAAAATATATTATCCGGTATTTCCGTTTCCGATGGCATCGGTATCGGGCAGGTGATCGTTTACCGCACCGATTTTGACGATGTTTCCTCCCACACGCTGGAACCCATGGAGGTGCCGGCCGAGTTGGAACGCTACTCCAATGCCCTGCAGGAAGTAAGCCTGATCTTTTTGAATAATCAGAAACGCATAGCCCGGGAGCTGGGACTGGAGCAGGCTCGTATTTACGAAACCTATCATCTTATTCTGGACGATCCCTTTTTTCAGGAGGAGATCCCCCAGGCCATCCGCGGCGAACTGAAAAATGCCGAGGCCATAATCGTTCAAAAACTGGGGCTCTACGAAAAACACTTCAGTACCATCGATGATGAGTACCTGCGCGAACGCATATACGATATACGCGGGGTCAGCCGGCGGCTGATTTATCATCTGCTGCAACTGGACAGCCATGAGCAAAAGGAGGGGGAGTCCTGTATTGTGGTGGCCCGTGAGCTTACCCCGGCCGATTCCATTCATTTTCATCACCGCTCCCTAAAAGGGCTGGTAACGGAATTTGGCGGACCTACCAGTCATGCCGCCATATTGGCCCGTTCCCTGGAGGTACCGGCCATTGTGGGGGTACGTAATCTGTTAAAAAATATCAAGCCCGGTATGCGGGTTATTCTGGATGGTTTGTGTGGTAAACTGATCGTGGAGCCCCGGGAAACGGTGGTAAAGGATTACCTGCTGCGCAAGCAGGCGTTTCAGGCGCATAAGGAAGAGCTGATCGCCAATCTGGAAAAGAAGATAGAGAATTTATCCGGGCGCAATATCCGTCTGCTGGCAAATATCAACGAGGTTTCGGAAGTGCCCCTGGCCCGTAAGTATAAGGCGCAGGGGGTAGGGCTTTATCGCACCGAGTTGCAGTTTATTGCCAAGGAACGCCTGTTGAGCGAGGAAGAACAGTTCGGGTATTACAGGGAAATTGCCCGCTCTTTTGCCGATAGTGATGTGGCCATCCGCGTTTTGGATCTGGGCGGGGACAAGTTCCTGCCTTTTGCAGAGATGCACAGGGAGGCCAACCCTTTTCTCGGTCTGCGCTCCATAAGAATTTTGCTGCGAAAACCGGCTATTTTCCGTACACAAATCCGCGCGATATTACGCGCCTCCGTTTTCGGTCATGTAAAGATCATGCTGCCGATGATTTCCAGCAGGGAAGAGGTTTTGGCCGCCAAGCGCATAATCCGCGATGTGTGCCGGGAACTGGACGCCGAGGGTATAGCCTATGACAAACAGGTGCCCGTGGGCATCATGGTCGAAATACCTTCCGCCGCCCTGCTCATTGATCAACTTCTGCCGGAAGTGGACTTTGTAAGCATCGGCACTAACGATCTGGTGCAATATACCCTGGCGGTGGACCGGAACAATGAAAAAGTGGCTTCCTTTTATAAGCCGCTCAATCCGGCGGTGCTGCAGCTTATTCATAAGGTGTCGCGGGCCTGTATTAAAAAGAAAAAGCCCCTTTCCCTGTGCGGCGAGATTGCCGGCAATCCCCTCTATACACAACTCCTGCTGAGCCTGGGCGTGGATACCTTAAGCATGCAGCCCGGGGCCATAGCCGTGGTAAAGAATGTCATCCGCAATACCACGGAGGATGATCTGAAGGAAATCCGCGCGCGCCTTTTCCGCTTTAAGCGACCGGAAAGCCTGGAAAAATATTTGCGTAAGCGCATAGAACACTTTTTATAGGGAGAACCCAATGCGACATATGATTTTAAGATTATTTATCAATGCGGCGGCATTGTGGTTTGTGGATTTTTTGTTCAGCGGTATCTGGTTTGAAAGTACCGGCGCGCTTATCGTAACGGCTATCGTCTTTGGCCTTCTGAATGCCGTTATCAAGCCTTTGCTGCTTATATTGACCCTGCCCATAAATATTCTCACCCTGGGCCTGTTCACCTTTGTGGTCAATGCCATCATTCTGGAACTGGCGGACTGGTGGGTGGACAGCTTTTTTGTGGATGGATTTATTACCGCTCTGTTGGCTTCGATTGTTATCAGTCTGGTCAGTATCTTTTTAAGCTCCATTTTGTATGAGGAATAAGGATTACCATGAAAATATTTGTTTTTTTACTGATACCCGCGGCCTTGCTTTTTGCCATCGACCATGATGCGTTTTTTACCGGTAAAACCATGCGTGTGGACTATTATCACAGCGGCAAGGCGGGCGAGGAACATTTCTCCCTGGATCAAATCTATGAAACGGGAACCTGGGCGGGTAGTAAAAAACATTTGATAACACCGCTTAACCTGGGTGAATACCAGGTGCGTCTGTATGATTCCGCTTCCGGCGAATTGATATACAGCCGGGGCTACTCCACCATGTTTAACGAGTGGCAGACCACCTCCGAAGCCAAAGAACGATATAAAACCTTTCATGAAACGTTCCGACTGCCCTTTGCCAAAAAGCCTGTAAAACTGGCTGTGGCCCGGCGGGACCGGCAAATGCGCTTCCGGGAAATTTGGTCCACCGAAATTGATCCGCAGCGGACACCTCTGATTAATAAGGCGGTAAATAAACCAGACTACCGGGTCTGGCCCCTGATGCAAAACGGTGATCCTTCGGAAAAGGTGGATCTGGTGTTGCTGGGAGATGGCTACAGCGCGCAAGATATGGAACAGTTCCGCCGGGATGCCCGCACCTATAACGAGGAGATGTTTAACACCGAGCCTTTTAAAAGCAACCGGGGCAGGTTTAATGTATGGGTGGTGGAAGTCGTCTCGCCGGAGTCCGGCATTTCCAGGCCCGACAAGGGGATATGGAAAAATAACGCCCTGGGCAGCAGGTATTTTACCTTTGGCTCGCCACGCTATATCCTTACTGAAAATAACAAGGCCCTGCGTGATGCCGCGGGTCTGGTTCCCTATGATTATATCAATATACTGATCAATGACAACCGCTATGGCGGCGGGGGCATATATAATCTGTATACAACCACTTATATGCGCACCGATCATCCCGGCCAGGAGTGGCAAAAGGGATATGTTTATGTGCATGAATTCGGCCATGCCTTTGCCGGGCTGGGCGATGAATACTACAGCTCGTCCACGGGGTATGATGAATTTTACAACAAGGACGTGGAGCCCTGGGAGCCAAACGTGACCGCCCTGCGGGATAAGAAAAATATTAAATGGAAGGAGATGCTAACCCCCGGCATAGCCCTGCCCACGCCCTGGAACAAGGCCGCCTATGATTCACTGGCCATGGCCCGTTCCCGGCTGGATCGCCTTGCCACGGACTATTATGAAAAACGGGAGCCTTTTATAAGCAGGCAGCACGCGCTGTTGGCCGGCAGCCCCTATGCAGGCATGGTGGGCGCTTTTGAAGGCGCCGGCTATGAGTCCCATGGCCTTTACCGGCCCGCCGTGGATTGCCGTATGTTCAGCCTGGGGTTGGTGGACTTCGATCCGGTGTGCCGCAGGGCCCTGCTGGACGTGATAAACTATTTGTCCGATTAAGGGAAACATAAAATATTTACCAAAGTTTTTAACCGGGAAAAATAAAGGAGGAGGAAGATGAAGAATATAGTATGGCTGGTTGTAGTTGTTTTGGTGGCGGCGGGAATTTACTTTTTTACCGCTAACGGCAACGGGCAGCAGACCGGGGCTGCACCCTTTAAGAATATTTCGCCACAGGAGGTGAAGGCCAAAATAGAGAACAAGGAAGATATCGTGCTTTTGGATGTGCGCACGCCGGGTGAATTTAACGGCCCGCTGGGACATATTGATAATGCCATTCTTATCCCTGTACAGGAACTGGGTTCGCGTCTCAAGGAGCTTGAGCCCTATAAGGATAAAGAAATTATCGTTTATTGCCGCAGCGGTAACCGCAGCCGTGCCGCGACAAAAATTCTGCTTAAAAACGGCTTCAATGCCATCAATATGACCCACGGCATGAAGGGCTGGAACCAAATAAAATAAAGCCCGACAGTGGATGGGCAGGAAATGCGATGATTGAGATCGGAAAAATAAACCGGCTGCGGGTTTTACGGGAAACCTCCGTGGGCTGGTATCTGGGCGATGCTGACGGCGAGGATGTTTTGCTGCCCAAAAAGTATTGTCCCAGCCCGTTTATCCCGGAAACAGAGATGGAGGTCTTTGTATATCTGGATAAGGAAGGACGCAAGGTGGCCACCACTCTCAGGCCCAGAATTCTTTTAAATGAGTTTGCCCCGTTAAAGGTAACCTCTGTTACCCGTATCGGGGCCTTTTTGGACTGGGGGCCGGAAAAGGAGCTGCTGGTGCCGTTCCGCGAACAGAAAGAGACTATGGAAAAGGGATGCTCCTATGTGGTGTACCTCGGTCTGGATAAGGTAAGTGGCAGGCTTTATGCAAGTTCCCGGGTGGAAAAGTTTCTGGATAATGAACATCTGAGCGTGGCCAAAAAGGAAAAAGTCTCTCTGTTGGTTTACCGGAAAACGGATATAGGCTATGCGGTGATTGTCAACAACCGGCACAGGGGCCTTATCTTTCATGAGGATGTATTCCGCGGCATAAAGACCGGTGAGCGTCTGGAAGGTTATGTAAAAAAAATACGTCCCGATGGCCTTTTGGATATTTCGTTGCAGGCCATAGGATATAACAACTACAATGCCGATAACAGCGAACGCATCTATTTAAAGCTGGTTGAAAATAACGGGTTTTTACCGCTTGGCGATAAAAGCTCACCCGATGAAATTTATGACCTTTTGGGGATGAGCAAGAAAGCCTTTAAAAAATCCGTGGGGGCCCTGTACCGCCAGAAACGCATTCAACTGGAAGCGGAAGGCATCCGTTTGCTTTAAGCGAAGCGGACAGGCACACCGGGTAAGGCGTTAAATGGCGATATCGTCCGCCTGGTGGCTTTCGTTAAAGGTCTGGATAGAACGGGCCACATGTTCGATAAAGCGATGTTCCACGGAACGCAGGGCAATTTTTGTGGCGTTTTTCAGCGCCTTGGCGTTGGAACGTCCGTGGGCTTTGATCACCAGATGATTAAAGCCCAGAATAGGGGCTCCGCCGTATTCGGAATAGTCCGTTTTTCGCTTGACCTTTTTTATACCCTGGGCTAAAAGAGCCAGGCCGATCTTCCAGGTCAGCTTTTTCTTAAATGCATATTTTCCCATGTCCGAGGCGACCTCGCCCACACCTTCCAGCAGCTTAAGCACCACATTGCCGACAAAGCCCTCGGTAACCACAATGTCCACCTCGCCCTTGGGGATATCCTTACCTTCCACGTTGCCGATAAAGTTGAGCATGGGTTCATTTTTTAAATATCTGTGAGCCTGGGTCAGTACCGGGCCGCCCTTGGTTTCTTCCTCTCCATTGTTGAGCAGGCCGATCCTCGGGGATTTGATGCCCATAACTTCTTCCACGTAATGATGCCCCATGTAGGCAAAGTGCACCAGTTGCTTGGCGGTACACTTAAGGGTGGCGCCCACGTCCAGCATCAGGGCAAAACCATTACTGGAAGGGGTAAATTTTGCCGTGGGGTAGATAGCAGCCAGCGCGGAACGGCCCAGTCCCTCAATCATATGTAAGTACTTGGCGCTGGCCAGCACGGTTGCTCCGGTATTCCCGGCGCTTACCAGGGCGTCGCCGCGCCCTTCGTTCAGCATCTTGATAGCCAGTACGATACTGGCCTGCGGTTTGGCGGTCAGGGCTTTTTTTGGCGAATCGTCCATGGTGATAAAGCTGTCCGTATGTACAATCTCCACATCCCGGGTTATGTCGTTGGCCTTTAGCTCCCTGCGTATGGCTTCCTGATCGCCCACAAAAGTAATGTCCAGCTCGGGCTCCTCCCGCATGGCCTGGCCGACGCCCTTAATAATCTCGTGCGGGGCATTATCCCCTCCCATGGCGTCTACGATAATCCGGTATGACATGAACTCCTCCGCGTAAATAATGGATTTTTACAGATAAAAGACGGAACCCCGGGGGACATGCGCTTTGCATGCCGGGCCCATTGCCTAATGGTATGGGCGTAATATAAGAAAAGCGTCGTAAAAATACAGCTTTGTTGCAAAAAGAGGCGCCGGGATATGGGGAACAAGATTTCGGGGCCAGGGCATTGCATTAAAAGCTTTGCGCGATTATACTAACCTAAGCAATCCATTTTCAAGAAGCAGACGGGAGAAAGCATGTTTGATTTCAGTGGCAAAACGGTAGTGATAACAGGCGGCAGCCGCGGCATTGGCGCGGCCGCGGTACGGGCTTTTGCCCGGGCCGGGGCCAATGTGGCTTTTAGCTATAATAAAAATTATAAGGCGGCCATGGAATTGGCCCAAAAGTGTGAACGGCATTCGGGTTCTGTTTTTTTTGCCGAGTGCGATGTTTCCGTTTACACGGAAGTGGAACCCTTTTTGCAAAAGGTGGAAAAGAAATTTGGCGTGCCCCATGTTTTGGTTAACAATGCCGGTATTTGGAACGAAGCCTCTTTTGATACCATCAATGTGGATATTTGGCGTAAGATGCTACAGATCAACCTGGATTCGGTTTTTTATTTCACCACGCTTGTGGCGCGCAGGATGGTGGAACACGGCGTCAGGGGCTCTATTGTCAACATCTCTTCCACGGCGGGCCAGCAGGGGGAAAAGGATCATGCCCATTACGCGGCAACCAAGGCGGCCATTATCAGTTACTCCAAGTCCCTTGCCGGTGAGCTGGGGCCCCACGGAATCCGCATAAACAGCCTGGCCCCCGGTTGGGTGGATACGGATATGAGCGCCGAGGCCATCAAGCGGGATCAGGAGGCTATCCTGAAAAAGATGCCGCTCGGATTTGTGCCCGTAGCCGAGGATATTGCGCCCGGAATTCTTTTCCTCGCCTCGGACATGGCGCGGGCGATAACCGGCTCGGTGCTGAGTGTTAACGGAGGAAGTGTTTTATGCGATTAATTTGCCGGAGGGTAAAATGAGGTATGATGATGCGTTAAAACTGTTACTGGAATATACCGAAACCCCGGGACTGCAAAAGCATGCCTATGCCGTGGAGGCGGCCATGCGCGCCTATGCCCGGCACTTTAAGGCCGATGAAGAACGCTGGGCCGTAACCGGTCTGTTGCATGATTTTGATTATGAAAAGTTTCCGGAAACACATCCGCAAAAAGGCTGTGATATCCTGAGGGAAAAGGGTGTGGATGATGAGATGATTACTGCCATTATGGGTCATGCCTCCTATACCGGTGTCCCGCGTGAAAGCCTGATGGCCAGGGCCTTGTTTGCCGTGGATGAACTATGCGGCTTTATCACCGCCGTAACGCTGGTACGGCCGAATAAATCCCTGAGCGAGGTAAAGGTTAAGTCGGTAAAAAAGAAAATGAAAGACAAGCGCTTTGCCGCCAAGGTTAACCGCGACGAGATGTATCAGGGCGCGGAAGAGCTGGGCGTGGCTTTTGAAGATCATGTTCTTTTTGTGATTGACGCTTTGAAGCCCGCGGCGGAAAAGCTGGGGCTTAACCCCTGATAAAAAAAGGACGGGTAGGGGATGCCCGTCCTTTAGCCGGATTCTTTTTCTGTTTATCCGTCCAGTTCGCCCGTGGTTGTATCCGCCGTATACTCTCCACCGTTTATGACAACCTTAACAACCTTTGAGGAAAAAGCCACCGAAAAGGAGCGGTCAACGCTTTTTTGACTGGTTTCCTCGCCTTTTGTGATGGTGATATCGGCCACAAAATCTCCGCTCATAACGCCGGCAATCAACGCGGGTACCTCTTCGCTGTCATTCGCGGGGATGGAAATACCCGCAAAGTTCACCGTGAGCGCCTGATCCATGGTGGAAACGGTATTGCGCGTGGTAAAGGTGTCCGCCGCCGAGCGGGTATAGCTGCCGGCCACGGCCATCAACCGTTGATTGGCATTGGTGGCTACCCAGGAGGCGCTCAGGCTTTTTAAGCGGTGTTTCAAACGCAGGCTTTGCACACTGCCCGCACCCTCAACAATATCAAACTTTATAGTGTTGGCCGTATCTCCGTTGGTGATATAGTATTTCTGATATTGGCCGCCCTTCAGGTATTGTACGGAGTAAACGCGGTAAAACTGCGCTGTAAAGTTCCGTTGCGGTATCGCGCGCTCAATGCTTACGGCAATCGTCCACTTCCCGTCGCTCTCATCATAGGAGGTATCAATGGCGGTTACCCGGTCTCCGTTTTTTTTGGCCAGGCTGTGGGCGCCGTCAGCCATGTTTTGAATGCCTTCCACGCCGGCAAGGGAAGAAAGGTCGCTCATTTGATCCACGGCGCCGCCGCTCTCCGAGGCCATGCCGGAAGCGATGGCTTCGGCGGCCTGTTCGTCGGTGTACAGATCATCCTCGGCCGATATACTGTTGTTTTTATCGCAATTTATAAACAGGAAAAGCGAACTGATCAGCATTAGGCCCCGGGCTAAAATAGATAACGGTGTACGTTTTGAAGATAACATTGTCTGTTCCTTTCATTTTAGGATTGTGTGTTGTGACGAGTTGGTCTGTTGTTTGTTACCGCGGTTTCAAACTCTGTTCGTAGTTTGCCCCTGTGAGTTTTTCTCATTCAGGATGTCTTACTTATGTCAATTAATGTGCCAAAATGTAGTTTTATGTGTAAGTTCCATAAAAACAAAGTGATATGAGAAAAATGCATTCCGGGGTCACGCACCGGATGGTACACAAGCTCCGGCGGTATGAACCAAATGGTTCACCGAAAGAAAAGTAGTCGGTAAAAATTGCCAAATGAATTTCCGCGAACCGAATACTTTTTTCCGAAAGGGGATAAAGACGTAGGGCGCTATTTTCCGTACTTATCGCCGGATGACACATGCCAACCGTGCCGGGACATGGTGGAACCGGCTAACGCGTAGGTGTTATATTGTAGAGGGAAAACGGAAAAAGCTGCGTTTATTTTGCGGAGAAAATCCGCATATGTTCAATTTTAATGCAGCGTTCCATGATTACCGTAAGACCTGCTTCCCGGGCTATCCGTGCAGCTTCTTCGTGGTATACACCCAGCTGCATCCATACGGTGCCGGCTTTTATGGTGATGGCCTGTTCAACAATGGCGGGAACCGCCTGGGAGCGGCGAAAGATATTGACAATATCCACAGAGCCGGGAACGGACAAAAGATCTGGATAGCATTCCAGCCCCAATATTTCTTTGTGATTGGGGTTGACGGGGATGATGGTGTAGCCCTGTTCCCGCATATAGCGGGTCACTTCATGGCTGGGGCGCCATGGATCGGGCGAAAGGCCGACCACGGCAATGGTTGAGTTGTTCCTTAAAAGGAGTTCCATCTTTTCCATCAGATTATAAAAATTTAGTCAGGATTTCTTCTATCTTTGCGCTGTTGGGGATGTTGAAACGCGGATTATTTAACAGCACTTTGACCATGTCAAGATAGGTGTCCGCCGGGCCGTTGGTCATACGCAGATATTGCAAATGCTTGCGCAACACGTTGATGTCGCCCCGTTGGGCCGGCCCGCTTAAAATCCTGTCGGACGGGGCCTTTGAAAGGTTATGGGCCACCCCTTTGAGCAGGGGGGCCAGTATCTGGTTTTTGGGTATTTCCGTTATACCGGCGTTAATTAATATGCCTTCGGCCAGGCTGATCAGGGCCGTGGTGTAATTGGCGGTAAAAACGCCGGCAATATGCAGGGCTATTTTCTGGTCTTCGCTTAGTTTGAGAAGATGGGATTGGGTTTTTTCCTTGAGCTCCTCCACAAACGGCAAACAGGCTTCATCGCCTTCAAAAGAAAAAATAATCTCCCGCCAGTGCTCCGGGGGCATGAATTTTTGGGGAAAGCTCTGCATGGGGTGCAGGCATCCGCAATGCGCGCCGCGCCGGGCCACCGCCTCCAGTTCTGCGGAGCCGAGGGCGCCGCTGGTGTGCAGGACAACGCGTCCCCTTTGCTTAAAGAGTAACAGTTTGCGTGTGGCCTCCCGGATATAATCATCGGGTACGGCTACAAAAATAACTTCCAGCCGGGCCACCATTTCCATGGTTAAAAAGTTGCTGTAATCGCCCTCGGCTACATATTGCGATTGAAACTGGTTGGCTTCAACCCGTCCATAAAGCTGAACCGTTCCCGGATAGTGATGATCGAGCAGGCGGTACAGGGAAGTTCCCACATTACCCGGGCCGACGATTAAAAAGCGTTTGTTAAAATTAATCCCATCTGACGTCGTCACTCTTTTCTCCTACATATTTATCCTTGGGGAAGAAGCGTAAATATATAATGTCACTTAAAGCGATAGCTTCCTTGGAGTAAGGGTTGATCTCGTTTTCATAGAACACATCGTCGATTATGCGCGAGGCGCTTTTCCAGGTGCTTTCCTTATTGAGAATATTGAGAAAGTCCATAAAGGCCTGTTCGTTCTTTTTGAAGAGTTTTTTTATGATTTTACGGCGCTGTCGTCCCACTACCATGGTATTCAAATCCTCAAGGGGTGAGTCGGATTGGATCTGCCGGGCCACATGGTCGGCCAGATCGCTGGCTACATTGCCCGGAGCGGCCGGTTTTTCTGTCACGGGAGCTTGCGCCTCTTCAGGCACACTGCCAGGGGGTTCTTCTTCCAGCGCGACGGTCTCCGGCTGTTCCGGTTCCTCTATGGTAAAAACATTGGCCGGTTTTTCCTCTTCCCCGGCAACCGCTTCCTCTACAAAAACACTCTCCACGGGCTGTTCCGGTACCTCTTCTCTTTGCGGAATAACGCCATCCCGCAGTAGCGTTTCGATCTCCGCCAGATTTAGGGAACCGACCTCATTCTCATACTTGGCCTTTTCAACCCTCTCCGTATACTCTTGCAGCTTGCGATCGCTCAGGGCGTCATACAGCACATCGATGGGCAGTTCCCGTATGTCCGCCTGCTGGGCCTCGCCGATGGCGTCCATAATGGCTTTGATGGTTGACAGGGTTGTTTCCAGGGTGTTTTTCCCAAAGGCTTCCTTGTCGATACTTTCAATCAGTTCGGTAAACTGATCTTTAGAGATGGAGTGCAGGTACTTGGCGTTGAAATAGTCCGACAGGGCATTTTTGTAATATTCAAAATTTGAAAAATATTTTAAGGTA
>JALXBH010000161.1 GCA_026991535.1 Calditrichia bacterium
ACACCGGTTTACGTTCCGTTTATAAGCGCTACAGCGGATATTACCGCTACTTTAACAGCCCGGGCCTGATGTTCCCCGTTGCCCAAAGGGACAATCGCCTGCCAGCCAAAAGCTGGGTATACGGCCTAAGTCACCGGGGACGTTTTAAGGCCTGGCCTCTGCCGCGCCTTGAAGCGCGCCCCGTGCTTAACGACAGTCTTGCGGGAACAGGCTTTGTGCTGTTGTCCGATCCAGGGGCATTGAGCGTGCGTGTCTATCTTAGCGGGGGGGAAAATTTCAGTGCGGTCGACGATCAAACTCTGAAGGACAGAGAGGGGCGTCTTTGGCAGATTCGCGACAGCGCCCTGGTGGCTCCCGATGGCGAAAGCCTGCCCCGCTATCCCGGACATCTGGCCTACTGGTTTGCCTGGTATGCCTTTTTCCCGGAAACGGAACTGTATGACGGCGCTGACCCCGATAAGCCGGGAGATTAAGCTCCCGGTAAGTTTTAAGGGCCCTTTGCGACCGATGGCGGGCCCGATGCCACGTCATCAGGCACCGCGCATCATTTTTACCGAGAACCAACCCAGCAAAACCATGATCAGCCCCAGGGCAAGCCAGAGCCAGGCGCTGTTTTCAAACAGGGCCGGGCTTTTTTCTTCCTTTTTCGGCAAAGCCCGTTCTTCTCCAGGCGTCAGCGTATCAAGAGAGTCGGGAATATTTTCCTTAAAACGGGCAATATCATAGGAGGGCCGCCGGGCGTCGGCGCGGCCATAACAGAGGTAATAATCCGCCGCCTGTGTAACCCGCGTAATCAGAGTGTAAATATATCCCTTTACTTCGGCGGATATCACATGCAGGGGCGGGTTGTCTCCGTTATTGATGATGATTTTTAGTTTTTTTGCCGTAACGGCGGGAAAGATAAAAACATTTTCCTTTCGGGAATCGAGTATGCCGCCCACCAGTCGCCGGTAACGATATTTCCAGCCTTGTCCGGTATTAAAGCTGTCCGCCAGATATTTAACCGTCAGCGGACGGTAGTAATCCACACTGTCGCCAGGGGTAAGTTTAAGATAACTCACGGGCAGGGAAAGGTTCAGCTCCGCCTCCACAGTCGTTTGCCGGGCGCGCTGCTCCTGCCTGATTTGCAGGGAATGAAGCGAATAGCCACGGAAAATGCCCGGGCTGCTTTCTTCGAGGAAAAGCCTTGCGGAAATTAGTCCGGGATCGGCGGCGGCCGGTATAAAGAGCCGGAAATAGCGAAAATCGGATTCCGGAAAAGCAATGTCCGTGTATTTAAAAAAGGTGCCTTTGTTTTTCAGGGAAAGGATTCTGTAATCCCGCGTAAGGGTGAACCATTCCCGCTGATCATGACTACCCTCCAAACGAATGCGCCAATCAAAATCAGTCGTTTTAAACCGGGGAGTGATCTGGTTGATGGTCTGTCCCGCATCGTTTTCAAAGGTGTAAAAATAGCCTTTTTTATTATGACTGCGGTTGATGGTTTTAAAGGTAAGTTCATGCTCGGCCCGCCGTCCCC
>JALXBH010000162.1 GCA_026991535.1 Calditrichia bacterium
TTTTTGACGGTGAGACGTTGAAGCAGTTGGAGATACCGGTGTACCGGCGGCGCATCGGCGGCGGGGCCACCTACCTGGACGACAATCAACTGTTTTACCAGTTTATCTTCCATCACCGGCGCCTGCCGGCTTCTCCGGAACGGGCCTATAAGATGGTATTGGAAACACCGCTCAGAACCCTGCGCGGTCTGGGGCTGGATGCCCGTCTGCGGGCACGGAATGAACTGGAAGTGGATGGCCGGCGCATTGCCGGTATAGGCGGCGGACGTCTGGGGGAAGGCAGTGTGGTGGTGGGTAACTTTTTGTTCGATTTTGACTATGAGACCATGAGCAGGGTGTGGCGTTCCCCGTGGAGTGGTTACCGTGAGCTGGCCCGAAAAGCATTAAAGGAGCATGTGTACACGCTAAAAAAAGCGGCGCCGCAACTTTCGGTTGCCCGGGTGGAACAGCACTTTATCGGGCATCTGGAAGATAGTTTAAAGCGACCGGTGGTTGTGGGAAAACTGACGGATGACGAGGAAAAAATGATTGCCGGCTATCTGCCTGAATTGCGACGGTTACAGGATGAGGGCTCCCTGGTAAAAACAAAACGCCGGCAACCGTTAAAAATTGCCGCCGGTGTGTTTGTGCATGATTTTTCGCGGATGGGAAGGCCATCGGGGATACATATGAGCTGTCTGGAAAAGGATGGGCTGTTGGCTGATTTCCGATCCACGGATGAGGAGCTGTCCGCGGTGTGCCGGTCCTGGCTTGGAAAAGATTTTGCCGGTCTTAAGAACCGCTTACTATCCCGTCTAACCCCGGGTGATACTGTTTTAAGGGCTATGTGAAAGGAAGAAAATGAGCCGCCGTTTAAAAGAATACTTAGCGGATCCCTTTTTAAAAATGTTGTATGATGAAGTACGGGCCGCGGGAAAAATACAATCGATATCGATGGATCTGAACCATGTCTGCAATATCCGTTGCGCGGGCTGCTACTATTTTAGCGACAGGATGGATGAAGGGCACCACACGGCGGACGAGGCTGTTTTTGACGCCTTTATCGAACAGGAAAAGCAAAGGGGCACCAATTTTGTGACCATCGTTGGCGGGGAGCCCAGCCTGAAACCGGAACGGCTGCGTAAAATTGCCCGTCATTTCAAGGCCAGTGTTTCCACCAACGGATTAAAAAAGATTCCGATGGAGGGTCTGGAAGAGAATCTGTCTATTGGTGTTTCCGTTTGGGGGAATGCCGAAACGGATCGTCGCCTGCGTGGTAACGGCAAGGTGGATATCTTCCCTCAGGCGCTGAAGAATTATAAAAATGATCCGCGCGCCTTTTGGTATTACACGGCCATTCCCGGCTATGCCGGTCAGATTGAAGAAGTGGTGGCCCGCTGTGTGGATAACGGCAACCATGTACTGTTTAATTTTTACGGCGATCTGGAGCGCTACGGCGATAAGCTGGATCACCGCCGGGGATTTGAAGAGGTGCGCGAGGCAATCGACCGCGTCATCGGTCGTTATCCGGACAGGATATTCATGACCTCTTATGTCAGCCGGGTCGTTTCCACCGGCCGTCTCTATGATCAGGAGTGGGGCTATGACGTCTGCACCAGTTTTAGCACCGACAATCCGGTAAATTTCGCGCGCATGAAAAACGGCCATCCCTACAGTCCGCATTTTAGGGCCTATAATGCCGACTTGCAAAGTACCCGTCGTTGCTGCACGGGTATTGACCGGGATTGTTCCTCCTGTTTTGACGTCTGGCAGCATTTTTCATGGATTATTCTGAATATGAAAAAACACCTGGGCAGTAAAGGGGAGTTCACCCGCTGGCTGACCACCATGTATATGTTTTATCTGATCAACAGACTGGTGGATTTTGAGCGGGGTTCGCGCCATATAGCCGAAATTCACCGCCGGTTAAAAGAGGCGGACGCCGGCATCGAGTTGCCGCAAGCGGAAATGGCCGGTTAGGCTCCAGGGCATAACAACCGGGATTAGTTAAAACGCCAGCTCATAGACGGGGGCTATGAATATTTTCCGGCTCCCGTGAACAATAACGCCCCAAAATCGTGCTGATTCCAATTTGTTTTTAACATAAATTCCCGTTTAAACGGCCGCTGTTTAATCCGGTAAAAAGTCAGGACAACCGTTATGGTTTATGTATTCTTCCAGTTTGCTTTTCTGTTTGCCATCTTCTTTTATATCGATTACAGCCGCCTGGGGCCTGTTTCTTTAATATTGATTGTTGCCGGAGGGGCCTGGGGGGTGTGGGCTATTTTTACCATAGGCTGGGACAGGGTGAATATTCTGCCCGACGTAAAAAAAACGACCGTTTTTACCCGCCACGGACCGTATCGCTACACCCGCCACCCCATGTACAGCGCCCTGATCTTTGCCGGGCTGGGCGCCGTGCTCAGTCGCAATGATCTGCTATCCTGGGGCATGTTTGCCGGGCTGGTACTGGCCCTTTTCTTTAAAATTCGCTATGAGGAAAAACAACTGACGGCCCACTTTCCCGAATATAAAGCCTACCAAAAAGAGACGAAAAGAATCATACCGTTTATACTGTAGTGTATTTGTACGTTAGTAAATGACTACTTTGTTTATGGTTTTATGTATACACGGTTTATACTTTTTCATAAAATAGTGTATTTAAGGCTGTAAAACAGTATGGCATGATAGTTGAAATATTCTCCCGCAAGTATTTAACCGAAAGGGAGAAGGTATGAAGTTTATCGTTATATCATTGCTTGTTTTATTTGCTTTTAATACCCTGTATGCTCAAAAGGATTCCCTAAAAACAAGGGAGTATAAAAACGGCATACAGCTTTATTTTTTAACCACGCCTGAGTTAAGCTATATCCGCAAGCTAAGTACAATGTCTGCATTGCGTCTGGGGGTGGAAGTGGAAAGTAGTTCCAATTCCGGGAATAAAAACAGGGAAAATCGCTATATCCAGGATACTACCCTAAAGATTACTAACTATAAAGAAAGTGGGGGGCAGGACCGGTTTAAAATTCGTGTTTCAATGGCGTATAATTTCTATAGGCCGCTTGATGAAAAACTAAGATGGTATGCCGGCCTGGGGCCCTATATTGGCCGTAATATTAATATTTTCAGCTATACCAATATAATAACGCAGATTGAGGACACCGCTAAGCATAAAAACGAAATCAATTCCTGGTCATTGGGAATATCTTTTAATGCAGGATTGGAGTATGATATCAGCGAACGGCTGGCCCTGTTGGCGGAATATCGTTTTCGCGCGGAAACAAAGGGGGAGAACATATTTAGAAGTGATATCTATATGAACAGGAAACAACAGTATGAATATATTGAAAAGGGTAGCGGAAGCAGTTGGTCTTTACAGCGTTTACGGCTTGCTTTGATATTTCGTCTGTAATCCACCGGGAATCTAACGTTCGTTCAGTTCGTCAATCGCTTTTTGCAGGTTGTCGTGTACGGAAAAGAGCTTGATCAACTGGGTGATGGCAAAAACGCTTTTCACCTTATCGGTCATACCTACAAGATAGAGGAAACCCTCTTCTTTTTGCAGGAGGGTAAGGGACTTGACGATAGCCCCCACGCCCAGGCTGTTGATCCAGTTTACATGGCGCAGGTCGAGGATGACCCGGGTAACGCCGTCCCGGATCAACTGTCCGATATCGCTCGTAAGTTTCAGGGTTTCGGGCGGGCCCATCAGGTTGCCTTTCAGGCTGAGCACGGCTACCCGCCGATGCATGGTTTCTTTTATTTTCATGGCTGACGATCTGTTGTTTAAAAAATATCTTCGAGCGTATCCAGTAAATCCTTACCCCTGATATTCTTCTTTACGATACGTCCCCGGGGATCAATCAGGATATTGGCCGGAATGGCGTTTACATTGTATAGCCGGGCGGCGGGGGAGTCCCATCCCTTGTAGTCGCTGAGTTGTTTCCATATGGCTTTATCCCGTTGAATGGCCTGCTTAAGCAATTTGGGAGAGGTGTCCAGGGAGACGGCGACTATTTCGAAACCATCTTCTTTATATTTGGCGTAAGCCCGGGCATAGTTGATATTTTCCTGGCGGCAGGGCAGGCACCAGGCGGCCCAAAAGTCCAGCAGCACCCACCTGCCGGAATAATCGCTCAGGCGTACAGTGCGTCCCTCAAGGTCGGTTATCGTAAAGTCCGGCGCTTGCCGGCCGGGAAGCAGGCGGGCGTATCGTTTCAGCTTCTGCTCAAGTTGGGCCACGGGCAGCGGATATTCTTTTTTAAGGAGAGCCGCCTGGTTTTGCCAAAAGGCGATATCCTTTTCTTCATCCATGCGTATGGAGGCATAAAGCAGGGCCAGTCCCTTCATATTATTGCGGGCATATTGCAGCAGTTCATGGCGATAGGCCGTAGTCGCGGCGTTTTCGGCGGAGGTCAGGCGGGCGATTTCATCTTCGTCTCCGGCGCGCACGGCCCGGGCAATTTGCGGTTTAAGCACATTAACACGGCGGTTGAAAACCTCCGCGCGATAACGGTCATAGGTTTTAATTTGGGCGCTGGCGGAAGAGGAGGGAACAGCATAGGATAATTTCTTTTTTTCCTTACCTCTAATTTCCACATCAAGCGGTTTGCTTTCCAGGGCGATATTGATCTTTCCCTCACCCGGGAAATCCAGTTGATAGAAACCCGGTTCCAGGGCCTTGCGTGACCGGGCTTGCCCGTTTTTGAAAAATAAAGTATCCACAACAGGTTGATGGTTGCTGTTCAGGAAAGTAGCCCGTAATAAAACATAAGTTGATTCTAATGGCACATGACTTGTAACCGTTACACCGCCGGCCATGAGCTTAAAACTAAAAAGAAATAAAAATATGGAAAACAATTTCATCCGTTATCTCCGTTAATGGGCGTGTAATATAGTAAAAAGAGGCCGGAAGGGCTAACGGTGGAAACAAAAAAGAGTTTCAGTCCGGGGCAAAAGGGCGGTGCATTTGCCTGCTTTTATGTGTATATTGCGTTTACAGTTGTAAAGAGAAAAATATGCGTCTGTTTATAATCGTTTTAATTCTATGTGTCGTCACAACTTCGGCCCCGGCGGGAGAGCGGTTCAACATGTTGCGCTCCAGCCAGGTTACCGGCCTGATCCCTGATATCGATGACGCCTACGGGGTTAGCTTTCGCGATTTAAACAGCGACGGTCATCCGGATATCTATATCGTCTGCTTCAGGAACCTGAATCGCCTGTTGATCAATAACGGCGGGTTGTTGCCTTTTGTGGATCGTACCATCCGTTCCGGTACGGGCGGCAATCTTATGTCCAGCGGAAACCGCAAGTTGGAGTTGGGCGTCTCCGTGGCGGATTACGACAATGACGGTCTGCCGGACATATTTTTGGCCGGATGGGGAAAAAGCCAGCGTCTTTTTCATAATCTGGGCGATGTGCGTTTTGAAAACATTACCGAAAGGCTGAATCTGTTTGGTATTGCCGACGCCAATCACGGATTATGGCTGGATGCCAACAATGACGGTTATCTGGATTTATATATCAGCGATGAACATCAAAGCAA
>JALXBH010000163.1 GCA_026991535.1 Calditrichia bacterium
AGGTTCCTTAGAGGGCCGCTCCTATTGGTTATTTCACATTAAATGAAAAGAAGGTGATTATGGAAAAGAAGATCAATTCCTTTTTACAGGATATAAAAAATGTTGTGGATGCCGAGGTTGAAAAAGCATTGCGTCATGATGTAAGCCTGACTGACGGTTTGTACAAATCCGCGGAATATTCGGCCGGCGGCGGCAAGCGTGTCCGGGCAGTGTTTACCATATTGGTGGGCAATCTGTTTGGCGTTGCTCCGGAAAAGTTGTATAAAACCGCCTCGGCCGTGGAGATGATTCACGCCGCTTCGCTGATCATGGATGACCTGCCCTATATGGATGATTCCCAACTGCGGCGCGGCAAGCCGGCCAATCATGTGGTGTTTGGCCAGGACGTGGCCCTATGTGCCAGCATCGCCCTGCTTTCCCAGGCATTGATCATGGTACAGGAAGATGAGGCGCTGACCATTGAGCAACGCCACGGCGCCGCCGGCGTGCTTACACGGGCATTCGGTTTTGACGGCCTTGCCGCGGGTCAGTTTGTAGACCTTAAGTTAAAGACAAAAAATGTGGATTACTCGATTATAGAATTTATAAACGCCAAAAAAACGGCGGCCCTGTTTACGGCGGCCGGCAAGGCGGCGGCCATGGTGGGCGGCGCCGATGAAGAGCAGATGAAAGCCATAGTCGCCTACTCCGAGAATATCGGTTTTGCCTTTCAAATTATCGATGATTTGCTGGATGCTTCCGGCAATAAAAATGTGGTGGGTAAGGATCTGGCCCATGACAAAATGAACTTTGTTATGTTGGTGGGTGAGGAACAGGCTTACAAGGATGCCGAAAAACATACCCGGATAGCTCTGGAGGCCCTGAATATTTTTGGCGATAAAAGCGCTGAGTTGAAAGCCTTAAGTGATTTTCTGTTAAAAAGGGTTCGTTGATATTTCATCTTTATTCTTCTGGCTGCTGACGGGTATTTTGGTCGCGCCTCTTTTTGCGCAGCGCGTCCTTCCCCTGAAAGTGGATGATTTTAATTATAAGCGTTCCTGGTGGGTATATCACCGTGACGGGACGGTGGCCGCCGATAAGGGCGCCATTGAAAACGGGCAGGGTTTCCTTAAAATCCGCCTGAAGAATCCGGTGAATGGAGAAGAATGCAATGTCGGTATTTCCGACGCCCAGCCACTTTATTCCAAGCATCAGCGCTATCTGGAAATGGAAGCGCGCATAAAGCTTTTAAGCCCCATGAAGGCGGGCAGCAGGGGCTGGGGATTTTGGAAGACGGCCCGTAACGGCAAGGCGGATTATCTGGCCTGGTTTATGCAGCAATTCCTTCCCGGACATAAAGACTTCAGTTGGAGCCGTGTGGGTACCATTTCCAAAAGGCAGGCCGCCTTTCAGCCCGTGTCCCTGCAAGAAAACCGTTGGCATACCTACCGGGTTATTCGCGATCTGGATATGAAAGAAACCCGCTATTTTGTGGACGGCGAGCCGGTAACGGCTCCCGCCCGTCTGGCGCCTTCCGGAAAAATGGCTTTTCATTTATGGATCGACAATCAGGTATACAGCCGCAGCCGGGGCATACAACGGCAAGGCTGGCAGGGCGAAAGCGCCATGGTCGTGGATTATGTGACCATCCGTACCCGTCGTTTTATACCGGATGACGGCAGCTATTTTCCGCTTTATCGCCATATAACCTCTCCGCGGAGCCTGGACTTTCCTGTGAGGAAGGGAAAAAACGCCATGCTGGTCTCGGCTGTTCTGGAAGACCCAACCCCCCATGATGTTGCCGACCGTCTTGACCTTAAGGCGGCCAATTTATCTCCGGTTTATCTCGCTCCGCTAAAGGATGTAAAAAGCGCTCAAACGGAGGTTCTTTCCCTGTTCGCGGAAAAAGATACAACCATAACATTAAAAATTATGCCCCGGGGCGCTCCCTTTTTGGAAAGCATCACTCTGATAACTTACGATACACTCCTTTACTCGGGACAGAATATCGCCGCACTTCAAAAGGAGAAAACAATAGATTTCCATAGTAAGGGCGGCGAGGTAACCATTGTGCTTGTCGGCATAACGCGGGAAGCACCGGGCTGGCATCCCTTTAATAAAAAGATGAGCACGGCGCGGGCGCAAAGGCTGGATATCAGCCTGGACAAGGGGCAGCACAGGGAAAGCATGAACGGCATGGAGCAGTTCGGTCTGAGTAAGACCGTGGTGATGCGGGAACATCTGAAGCCCGGCCGTCATACCCTAAGGCTTGTTCCCGCAAATAAGCCGGATATCTCTTTTATTTGGATCAGTGAAAAACAACCATGATGACCTTTATTAAAAAATATTTCGGTTGGCGCGACTGGGCGGTGTTGGTTTACAATTCCATTTTTGAGAATGTCTTTATTCTCTTCTATGTCCTGCTCCGGGAACAGACCATGGGAACGGAGCAGCTTATTCAGACTCTTGTTTTCCTCCTGTTTAGCATGTTCTCCACAACTTACGGCTATCTGATTAACGATTACGCCGATATGGAACTGGACAGACTCCACGGTAAAGCCAACACCTTTTCCGAAGACAGCAAGGGGCGGGCCTTGGTGGTAACCATGCTGTTTCTGTTTTTAAGCGTCATCTGCGGTTGGTATTTCAGCGATCATCAGGCTTTTCTGCTTCTCTGGTTTATCTGGATATTCATTGGCAGTTTCTATTCCCTGCCACCGCTGCGTTTTAAGGAACGGGGCAAACCCGGCCTGCTCCTGGTGGTGCTGGCCCAAAGATTGTTGCCCATTCTTCTTGTATTTACCGCCTTTGGCTTTGAACGCACGGGTGAGATCATTCTTTTGGCAGCCTATGTATTTTTTCGCGGACTCTCTTCCGATGTCAATCATCAGGTGGAGGATTATGAAAATGATGTGAAAACGGAAACAGGAACCTTTGCCGTAAGCACGGGACTGGGACTGGCGCAAAAAGTATTGCGCTTTTCACTGGAGATGGAAAAAATATTGCTGGCAGTAATTTTGGCCATGTTTTTATATGTTTTCTCCTGGTTCGATTTATTACCCCTGATGCTACTGGTGGCGGCCGTACTGCTCTATTACGTCCTTTGGTTCTATTCGATTTTTTTGTCGTTTAAAAGTCCGGGGTTGGATGTAAACCCCTTTAAAGGGCGGGGTGATGTGTTTCAATTGTTACACCATTCTTATCCCAGCGTTATCTTAAGCCTTGTATTCAGCCTGATTGTATCTTATTTTAATCTGGCGTTTCTGATAATCTTTTTACTAATGGCGCTCATCCGCCGATTGTTTTCGGTGGAACTGATAAAAAGCACATTTTTATACAGAACACTAAGCAAGGTGGTGCATCATGAATAGGTACAGGGAAGTAGTTATATATGCTTTTTTATTCATAGCTCCGGCGGTTTTTTCTCAAACATACATAGTTCCCGATTTGCAGCGGGATGATTTTGCTACAGAAAAAACCTGGTGGGTTTTTCAAAATCACGGCGGACAGCCCCTGCCGGTAACCAAGAATGGTTATCTGTATGCCTATCTGGAAAATGCCCGCAACGGGCAACCGGTTGTTCCGTTGGATAATGCCCTGGCCGAAATGGAGAACGTGGGAATCATGACCGCCGATCAACGGCCGATTTACGGTAAGGATGATATTATGGATGTGCGTATCCGGGTAAAGACGCTGAATCCGCTGATACCGGGCAGCCGGGGGTGGGGCTTCTGGAAGTCGGAGGGCGTTCCGGTAACCATCAATCAGGCTGTGTGGTTTATGGAACAGCAACCCGACCCCAGCCACAGTTGGGCGGCCAGCGAAGATTGGTGGCGGGCCCGTACCCACCGCACCGTGGACCCGGCCTATGATTTTTCCACCGATCTGGATGGTAGCAACGGTTCTCCCCATAACATAGATAATATGCAATGGCACTACTATCGGATTGTGCGTAACGGACGAAATAATTATGATCACTATGTTGACGGAGTTTTAATCCAAAGTATCACCCCCGCGGATTTCCCCGATGGTAAAATCCTTAATGAGGATTACTCCTTTAACTGCTGGAATGATAATCTGGTGTATCATTCCACAACCAATGCGCTTTCCGGAAATGATACCATTGAGGTATATGCCAACGGCTGGATCGATACCACAGAATTTGTTGTGGATTTTATTGAAATCCGCAGCGGTAACTATAATCCCTCTAAGTCCTATTCTCCCATTGGCGCCATTGCCCTGCGCGAGGTGGTTAATGAAATCGATAACGGTATCAGCGACGGTAATTTTAAGGGACCCTATACCTTTAACGCGGTAGATGGTAAAACGGTTATTCTGGCCACGGGTAAGGCCGAAGAGCTGGACAGTTACGACGTCGCCGATGAGATGAAGATGATTTTGAACAGCACGGACTTTGGCTATAACACCTCCCGCAGCTGGGACGGGGTGGTGGATGCCGGCACTCCCAAAACCATTGTGATCGACACCAATCTGACCACGGGAAGTCATACCCTGGAGTTTCAGTCCATATCCACGCCTATTTTATATGACGCTACCGTGCTCAGCAGCGCCAACGGTAGCATTGTGCTTAATCAGGATGTGAACAGCAGTGCCCCTTCCGGCAGCAACAACACCCTTTGGCAGTCCTTTAACTTTACCGCCGAGGCCGGTGACGTGATTATCTATATCAGCGGCAGCGCCGACGAGGAGCCGGGTTGGAATCATCAGAACGCCTCCATTGACAGTACCGATGACGATGAACTGCGCCTGGAACTGGACGGCTACGACTTTGGCTGGGGTTCGGACAGCGCCTCGTTCGTCGGTAATACTTTATTTGGTGATTTTAAAACCATTTGTATTCGCCGTTCGGTTTCATCCGGAAGCCATACCTTAAACCTGTATGCCAATGAAACACCCTACGTAAATAAGGTGTTGATCTATGCCGCCAATGGCGATGTGGCCCTTCCAGTTCAGCTAACATCTTTTTCCGCGGAAAAAGATGAAAGGGGTACCGTTGTACGCTGGCAGGTTGCCTCGGAAATACAAAATGCCGGGTTTAATTTATACCGGGCCGTTAGCGCGCCCGGGGCCGAACCCGGGGACGGGAATTATATTAAAATCAATGATAAGCGCATTCCGGGCAGGGGCACCGCCTCAACGTCCCGGGAATACTCTTTTATGGATGAATATATGCCCGCGCCGGGAGAAGTTGTCTGGTACAAATTGGAAGATGTCAGCTATGACGGCCGGGTTACCGTGCACGGTCCCATAAGTATAAGAAACACCCTTCTGCCCCAAAGGTTTGAACTGGAACAAAATTATCCCAATCCATTTAACCCGTCCACGTCGATACCTTTTTCGCTGAACGGGGAAGAGGCGATTGTTGCTGAAATCTATGATGTGCGCGGACGTCGCGTGCGGGTGCTGAGCCGGGCCCGTTTTCCCGCGGGTTCGCATATTCTGATATGGAATGGACTGGATGACCGGGGCGGTTATTTGCCCAGTGGTATCTATTATCTTAAGATGCAGGCCGGTGATC
>JALXBH010000164.1 GCA_026991535.1 Calditrichia bacterium
TTACGGAGATGTACAAAACCCCGGAGCTGGCTACCGAGGTGACCCTGCAACCGGTGGATGCATTGGGTGTTGACGCGGCGATCCTCTTTTCCGATATCCTGGTGGTGCCCGAGGCCATGGGGATGGAGCTCCGTTTTATTGAAGGCCGGGGGCCTGTTTTTTCCGAACCCCTGCGTAATGAACAACAGGTGCTGGGGCTAAGGGAGGTGGAGAGTAATGAGTCCTTATCCTTTGTTATGCAAACCATAAATACTCTGCGCCGGGAACTAAGCGGGCGCGTGCCGCTGATAGGCTTTTGCGGCGCGCCCTGGACGCTGGCCACCTATATGGTGGAAGGCGGCGCCTCCCGCCATTACCGCCACATTAAGGAGTGGCGTTTTAAGCGACCCGATATGCTGGAAACGCTTTTAAGCCGCGTGACCGACGCCTTGATCGATTATTGCCGGGCGCAGATGGACGCCGGGGTTCAGGCCCTGCAGATATTCGACTCCTGGGCCGGTCTGCTGGATGAGGAAGGTTTTGAACAACTGGCCCTGAAGTATGTCCGCAAACTGATAGGCGCCATACGGCGGCCCGGCGTTCCGCTTATTTACTTTCCCAGGGGGGGGATGCTTTGGCTGGAGAAGTTAGGTGATCTGGGCGCGGATGTTATTGGGCTGGACTGGAACATCGCGCCGCGCCGGGCCCGCGAACTTGCCGCCGGCCGTTTTGCCCTTCAGGGCAATCTGGACCCCACTGCCCTGTATGCCGGAGAGGAACAGGTACGCCGGCATACGCGAAAGATGCTGGAAGGCTTTGGCCGGGGCACGGGACACATCGCCAATCTGGGCCACGGCATTCTGCCCGATATACCCGTGGAAAACGCCCGGGCCTTTGTGGAAACCATCCAAAGTGAAAGCGCCGGATTCCGTAACACGGAACAGGCGGTCTAAAAAGGAAATTGTCATGAAAACAACAACCTTGCACGTGGATCGGCGGGTGCTGGAAAAATATAATCAACCCGGACCGCGCTATACCAGCTATCCGACGGCGCCGCACTTTACAGGAGATTTTGACGCCCAAAGCTTTATACGGGAAATGGAAGCCTCCAATCGTCCGGGGACGGAGATGAGCGATGTTTCTCTCTATTTCCACTTTCCCTTTTGTCATTCTCTGTGCTATTTTTGCGCCTGCAATATGGTGATTACGCATAATATGGAACGCGTGGAGCGTTATGTGCGCTACCTGAAAAAAGAGATAGAGTTGATTGCCTCCCATATCCATCCCGACAGACGCGTGGTACAGATGCACTGGGGCGGAGGCACGCCCACCTATCTGACGCCTGAGCAGTCCCGTTCCGTTTTTGAACATATCCGCAACCACTTCAATTTTGCCGCGGACGCCGAAATCAGCATCGAGATCGATCCGCGCACCATCCGCGACGACCATCTGAGCGTTTTAAGGGAAAGCGGCTTTAACCGCGTCAGCTTTGGCGTGCAGGATTTTAATCCCAGGGTGCAAAAAGAGGTGAACCGCATACAAACCTACGAGCAAAACGCCTTTGTGATTGAGGAAAGCCGCCGCTTGAAGTTTGATTCTGTGAATGTAGACCTGATGTATGGCCTGCCCCATCAAACGGAAGCTTCCTATAAGGAGACCCTGGATCAGATTATCGCCTTTTCACCGGACCGGCTGGCGGTGTTCAACTATGCCCATGTGCCCTGGCTGAAAAAGCATCAGGCTATTTTACCCGAGGCGGCCATGCCCGGCACAAGGGAGCGGCTGGGCATTTTAAAGCTGGCCATAGAAGAACTGACCGCCGCCGGATACGTCTATATCGGCATGGATCATTTTGCCCGTCCCGAAGACGAGCTTTCCGTCGCCCTGGCCGGGCGCACCCTGCACCGGAATTTTCAGGGTTACAGCACCCGTGCCGATTCCGAAATCTATGCCATGGGCGTCTCTTCCATCAGCCAGTTGAAAAATGCCTATGCCCAAAATCTGAAATCGATTAAGGAATATGAACGACGGCTGGATGAAGGCCTGCCGGCGACCCAAATAGGGGTGCGCCTTACGCCGGAGGATCAGTTGCGCCGTTATGTTATCAATGAAATCATGTGCAATAACCGGCTGCTTAAGGCCGATGTGGAAGAGCGCTTTCAACTGGATTTTGACCGTCATTTTGAGGCGGTGTTGCCGGAACTGGATGTTTTTGTGGAGGACGGTCTGCTGTCGGTGCATACGGATCGTCTGGAAGTGCCGGACGCGGGACGCCTGGTGGTGCGTAATATTGCCATGGTATTCGACGCTTATCTGAAGGAAGATATGCGTAAACCTAATCCCACCTATTCGAGGACCGTGTGATGAAAAAGCAAACCCCTTCTCCTTCAAAGCAACAAAAGGCGGGCAGAAGAGTGGATGTGGCCATAGTGGGCGCCGGAATTTCCGGTTTGAGCGCGGCCCTGTTCCTAAAGCAAAAGGGGCTAAGCGTATTATTGCTGGAAAAGGAAGAACGGCCCGGAGGAAATATCCGGACGGAAGAGAAAAACGGTTTTTTAATAGAATATGGCCCCAACAGTATTATGGATACCACACCGGCCCTGCATCGGCTTATTGAAGGGGCGGATGTGGCGGACGAGCTTCTTTATGCCGGGGAGAGAGCCCAAAAACGGTATATCCTGCGTGGAGGAAGGCTGCGGGCCCTGCCCACATCGCTGCCTGCTTTTATAAAAACGGATTTGTTCACCGGCGGCGCCAAGCGGCGCCTGTTGCGCGAACCCTTTATAAAGCCCTATGACGGCAAGGAGGATGAAAGCCTGGCGGCCTTTGTTGTGCGTCGTTTGGGTCGTGAATTTCTGGATTATGCCATCAATCCCTTTGTGGCGGGTGTTTACGCCGGGGCTCCGGAAAGGCTGAGCGTGCGTCACGGCTTTCCCAAATTGTATCGTCTGGAACAAAAATACGGCAGTCTGATCCGCGGTACTATCGGCGGCATGCGCGAACGCCGCCGTTCGGCGGAAACAGCCAAAGACCGGGCCCGTATGTTCAGCTTCCGTCATGGTTTGGGCCAGTTGATTGGGGCGCTGGCCCAAAAGCTGGAACATGAGCTTGTGCTCAGGGCAGATATCGGTCGCATTGATATGTTGCCCGGCGGGGTGTGGCTAAAATATAAGCATAACGGCCGGGAAGAAACCGCCTGGGCCTCGCAACTATTGCTGACGGTTCCCGCGCGGGCCTATGCCTACCTGCCCCTGCCCTCGGCGGATACATTGACGGAGACGATCGGCCGGATTTACTATCCGCCGGTAAGCATGGTCTTTTTGGGTTATGCCAAAGTAAGCGACAGGGTACCGTCCGATGGCTTTGGCTTTTTGGTACCGGCCCGCGAGCAAAGAAATATTTTAGGTACCCTGTGGAGCTCTTCCATTTTTAGCGGACGGGCTCCGCAGGGGGGTATGGCCCTGACCACCTTTGTGGGAGGCAGTCGACAGCCCCAGGCGGCCCGCCAATCCGCCGAAGAGCTTATCGCCATGGTGCGGCGGGAATTGCGGGATATCATGGGTCTTACGGAGGAGCCGGCGGAAGCTTTTGTTAAACCCTGGCCCAGGGCAATTCCGCAATATGAACCCGGATACGACTCCTTTTTAAACGCCATGGAAACATATGAAAAACAATATCCGCGTATTCGGCTGGGCGGTAATTTCCGTAACGGTATTTCCGTGGCCGACTGCGTTAAACAGGCCTGGCAACTGAGCGAAGAACTGCACCGGGCCGTTGGCCGTGACAATCATGCAAAAAACTAAATTTAAGCGAGGTTAACTATGTACACCCCCGAATACAGAATGCGCCGCTTGCGCGCCAACGCCAATATTCGCGCCCTGGTGCGTGAAACGCACCTTTCCGCCGATGATTTTATTTTGCCCTACTTTGTTGTGCCGGGGAAGGGAAAACGCCATCCGATAAAGAGCATGCCGGGGCATTTTCAGCTTTCCATAGATGAACTGATCGCGGATGCGCGGCAGGCCATGGAGCTGGGTATCAGAGCCGTTATACTTTTTGGCATCCCGGAACACAAAGACCCCCTCGGCAGCGACGCCACCAGTGATGAAGGTATTATCAGCCGGGCGCTCAGAGCCCTTAAGGAGGCGCTGCCGGAGTTGTATGTGATTACCGACGTCTGTTTTTGCGAGTATACCGATCATGGTCACTGCGGCCTGCTACACGGGAATGATGTGGAAAATGACGGCACGCTGGCCATGTTGCAGGATCAGGTGCGGGTACACGCCCGCAACGGCGCGGACATGGTGGCCCCTTCCGGCATGATGGACGGCATGGTCGGCGCCATCCGCGAGGCTTTGGATGATGAGGGGTACGCCAACCTGCCCATCATGAGCTATGCCGTAAAATATGCCTCCGGATTTTACGGCCCCTTCCGTGACGCCGCCGAGTCCGCGCCGCAATTCGGCGACCGCAGCAGCTATCAGATGGACCCGGCCAATGGAAACGAGGCCATGCGCGAGGCGGCCATCGATATAGAGGAGGGCGCCGATATTATTATGGTTAAGCCGGCCATGCCTTATCTGGACATTCTGCACCGGGTGCGGGAGGAGTTCGGCATGCCCACCGCCGCCTATCAGGTCTCCGGGGAATTTGCCATGATAAAGGCGGCCGCCGCTAACGGTTGGCTGGATCATGACCGGGTAATGCTGGAGTCGCTTATATCCATAAAGCGCGCCGGAGCGGATTTGATTTTAACCTATTTTGCCCGCGAGGCGGCGGAAAAACTGCGTACGGCGCAATAAATATGTAATCGGGGAGAAGAAACATGTTGCAAACCGGCAAAAGCAGGGAATTATTTGATCAGGCCCGGAAGGTGATACCCGGCGGGGTAAACTCTCCGGTGCGGGCCTTTAGCGCCGTGGGGGGGCAACCCCTCTATTTTAAAAAAGGGCAGGGCCCTTGGCTGTGGGATGTGGACGGCAATCGCTATCTTGACTTTGTGGGCTCCTGGGGGCCGATGATTGCCGGTCACAGCCATCCCCGCGTTGTGGAGGCGCTGAGGGAAACCGTGGCCGGAGGCACCAGCTTTGGCGCCTGTGTGGAGACGGAAGTGGAGCTGGCCCGCCTGATCACGCAGATGGTGCCTTCGGTGGAGATGGTGCGCATGGTTAATTCCGGCACCGAGGCGACTATGAGCGCGATACGCCTGGCGCGGGGCCATACAGGCCGCGATAAGATCATTAAATTCAGCGGCTGTTATCACGGTCATGCCGACAGTTTTTTGATAGAAGCCGGTTCCGGAGCGACAACGCTGGGCGTGCCCAACAGTCCGGGAATCCCCGGCGCGGTGGCGGCGGATACGCTTAATGCCGTATATAATGATATTGAATCCGTGAAAAGGCTCATCGAAAAACACCGGGGAGAAATTGCCGCCCTCATCATCGAACCGGTGGCCGGAAATATGGGGGTCATTCCCGCGGAGGAGAACTTTTTGCGTGAACTACGCCGCCTGACCGGGGAAGAGGGCATAGTGCTTATTTTTGATGAGGTAATGTCCGGTTTTCGCGTGGCTCCGGGTGGAGCGCAGCAACTGTACGGTATCCGTCCCGATCTGACCACTATGGGTAAAATCATCGGCGGCGGCCTGCCCGTTGGCGCCTATGGCGGAAAACGGGAACTTATGGAGCGTATTGCCCCGTCCGGGGATATCTATCAGGCGGGAACCCTGTCCGGTAACCCGCTGGCCATGCGCGCCGGTCTGGAAACCCTGCGTCTGCTGAACGAGCCGGGATTTTATGATAAGCTGGAAGAAAAGTCCGCCATGCTGGAAGAGGGCCTCCGTGAAAATATGAGGCGTTTGGGCGTCGGCTACCATATGTCCCGCGTCGGCTCCATGGGCTGTTTCTTTTTTATAGAACAAACCGTAACAAATTACAACGAGGCAGGAAAATGCGACACGGCGGCCTTTGCCCGTTACTTCCGGGCCTTGCTGGAGCAGGGTGTCTATGTGGCTCCTTCGCAATTTGAGGCCTATTTTGTTTCGGCCGCCCATGGCGACGATGAGATGGCCCTCATGATAAAAGCCCATCAAAAAGCACTGGCCGCGTCGCTGGAGAAAAAATAGATGGCTGAGACAAAGCGTCTGGTTCTTTTGGTAAACCTGGGTTCGCCCGATTCCACGGAAACAGGGGATGTGCGCCGTTATCTGCGTCAGTTTTTGATGGACAGGTATGTTATTGACGCCCCCTATGTTCTGCGTAAGCTGATTGTGGAAGGCTTTATTTTGCCCTATCGCCCAAAACATTCGGCGGAAGCCTACAAAACCATTTGGTGGGATGAGGGCTCGCCGTTGATCGTTTTAAGCCATCGTCTGAAGGAAGGGCTGGAGAAACAGATTTCACATCCCGTGGGTTTGGCCATGCGTTACGGCCGTCCGGCCATAGACGACGTTGTCTCCGGTCTTTTAAAACGCTATCCCGGCGTGGGGGAGATTCTGCTTATTCCGCTCTATCCCCATTATGCCCTGGCCACCACGAAAACCGTGACCGAAGCGGTGCGCGGCAGCCTCAGGCGCCTGAAAAGTTCCGTGCGCTTACGGGTAAAGCCGCCTTTTTATGATGACCCCGGCTATATCGAGGCGCTTTATTCGGGCATGGCCTCCTATCTTAAAGGAGAGTTTGACCATATCCTGTTCAGCTATCACGGCCTGCCGGAACGCCACCTGAAAAAGGCCGATCCCACGGGCGGTCATTGCCTGAAAACGGAAAACTGCTGCCGGAGGCCATCTCCGGCGCATAAAAGTTGTTACCGGCATCAGGTCTACCGTACAAGCGAACTGCTGGCCCGGCGGGCGGGCATCCCAGGCGATAGATACAGCCTGGCCTTTCAGTCGCGGCTGGGAGTGGATAGCTGGTTAAAACCTTCCACGGCAGACATTTTACATTCCCTGCCCGGACGGGGGGTGAAAAAGCTGCTTGTGGCCTGTCCCTCCTTTGTTACCGATTGCCTGGAGACCCTGGAGGAAATCGGCTTGCAGGGCCGGGAAATATTCCTGAAAGCCGGTGGGGAAAGTTATACCATGATACCCTGCCTTAACGATCATCCCGACTGGATAACATTGCTGGCCCGCTGGAGCATGAGCGCGTAACGGCTCTGTTGGCCGCCTGGATAAAAAGCGGCCTTGATGCCTATGCGCCGGCCGATCCTTTCCTTAAAACAGGCTGGATACAACATCGCTTACCACCTGCCAACCCTGCATAGAATATAAGTAACATCGACAAGTGACGGGCCGGTATCTGCCGGGAAGCCGGAAGGAGACGCTGTATGAAATCGCCATAGGACAGTTATTGGGGAGAATGTAAAGGGTGTAAATTAGTCAGGGCTAATAAATAACTTGCCGTGACTAATTATTGGTGTTATATTATGCCTTTTTATAAGGGAACTCCATGAAACCGGAATTTTTACTTTTAGAAGGAACACTCGTCCTGATTTTGTTGCTGGTTGTGTTTTGGCCGGATAAGGGTGTGTGGGCCCGCGCGCAACAGGCGCGTTTGCGCCGGCGCCGTGTTTTACTGGAGGATACGCTTAAACAGCTCTACGATCATGAGTACTTTCATAAGAAGGCCACCATTGCCAGCCTGGCCGGCGCCCTGAATCTGAGCCAGGAGAAAACCACCCGTTCCCTGAAACGTCTTTCGGAGTTAAAGCTGGCCTTTTTTCGCGAAGGGGAGTGGCGGTTAACGGCGGAAGGGCGGGATTATGCCTTGCGCATTCTGCGCATACACCGTCTGTGGGAAAGGTATCTGGCCGATGAAACGGGAATCAATGAGGCCGAGTGGCACCGCCGCGCCGAAAAACGCGAACACGACCTGACCATGGAAGAGGCCGACCGCCTTTCCGAGGCGTTGGGATATCCCGTTTACGATCCCCATGGCGATCCCATCCCCAACCGTCACGGGGAGTTGCCGCCAAGATCGGGCCGAACGCTGACCGAGGCCGCGCCGGGCACGCATACGCGTATTGTACATCTGGAGGATGAACCGGCAATTTTGTTTGAGCAATTAAGCGCCGAAGGATTGTATCCGGGCATGGCGGTGACAGTTCTTGAAAACAATGAGGAACGGGTGGTTATCGGGGGCGAGGGCAAAAAAATAACCCTGGCGCCTGTTGTAGCCGCCAATATTACCATTGCCGCGGAGGACGGTGAGAAAACGGAAAAGCGCGAGGAGGAGCCTTTTGTAACCCTGGCCGATACCCGTCCCGGCGATGTAGCCGAAGTTATTGAAATATCTCCCCAATGCCGGGGCATGCAACGGCGCCGTCTGATGGACCTGGGTATCCTTCCGGGCAGCGTCATCACCCGCGAGTTGGAAAGCATGGGTGGCGATCCCGTGGCCTATAATGTGCGCGGGGCGCTGATTGCCCTGCGTGATGATCAGGCCCGCCTTATCCGCATAAAGCTTAAAAAGGAAACGCATGAACCCCAATTGTGAAACCTGTGCCGTCCATAACAGCCATCATCTGCGCCGCCTGGGGTTGGATATGGGCAGCTTTGATTTTGTGGTGGCCCTGGCGGGGAACCCCAATACGGGGAAGAGTACCGTTTTTAACGCCCTGACCGGTTTAAAACAGCACACGGGGAACTGGCCGGGAAAAACGGTTACCCGTGCCGAGGGAGGCTTTGCCTATGGTGATAAGCGCTATAAGCTGGTGGACCTGCCGGGGACCTATTCACTGCTTTCCACCAGTGTGGATGAAGAGGTGGCTCGTGACTTTATCCTGTTCGGCCGGCCGGATGTAACGGTAATAGTGGCCGACGCCACCCGTCTTGAACGCAATCTGAACCTGATTTTACAGATTCTGAAAATCACTCCCCGCGCCGTGCTGGCTCTCAACCTGATGGATGAGGCCCGGCGACATGGCGTTGCTATTGATGACCGGGCCCTGAGCAGGGAACTGGGCATCCCCGTGGTACCCATGGCCGCCCGCCAGGGTGAGGGCGTATCCGCCTTGCTGGAGATGATCCACGAGGTGGCCGGCGGCAGCTATGTCTGTAAGCCCAGACAGGTAAAAAACACCGGCCGCAAGCTGGATAAGGCCGTGAAGAGTCTGCTGGAAAAAACAGAGCGCCTGTATCCCGGCTTGCCCAATGCCGAATGGCTGGCCCTGCGGCTGCTGGAAGGAGATCAAAAGATTATCGAAGCCTTCCGGGATGGGAGTATAAGAGAGCTGGCGCGCGTGGAAGGCGGCACGGACAGGCCGGAGGCAACGGAAGAAGCAACGGCATTGGAGGCCCTGTTGAGCAAGGCGCGCGATCTGCGCTGGACGGTGGGCGATGATATCCATGATCAGCTTTTAAAAAATATTTATGGTCAGGCCACGGAGATAGCGCGCAAGGTGCTGACCCATGACGGCCGGCAGCGCTACGCCTGGGATCAAAAACTGGACAGGTTTTTAACCGGCCGCTGGAGCGGTCTGCCCATGATGCTTATTCTGCTTTCACTGGTGTTCTGGATTACCATTGTGGGTTCAAACTACCCCTCGGCCATGCTTTCCGGTTTATTGATAGACAGTTTGCATCCCTTACTCAAAAACTTTTTCAGCGGATTCCTACCCTCCTGGATGTCCGGTTTGCTGATCGACGGCATGTATCTGACTTCCGCCTGGGTGGTGGCGGTGATGCTGCCGCCGATGGCCATCTTTTTTCCTCTGTTTACCCTGCTGGAGGATTTTGGCTATCTGCCACGCATAGCCTTCAATCTGGACGGTCTGTTCCGCAAGGCGGGCGCCCACGGCAAACAGGCGTTGACCATGACCATGGGCTATGGCTGTAATGCCGCCGGGGTGGTGGCCACGCGCATTATCGACAGCCCCCGTGAACGTTTAATTGCCATCATCACCAATAATTTTTCCCTGTGTAACGGCCGCTGGCCCACACAGATATTGATAGCCAGTCTTTTTATCGGAGCGGTGGCCCCGCCCGCCCTGAGCGGCATTGTGGCGGCGGGGGCGGTTATTGCCGTGGCGTTGCTGGGTATCTTTTTTACCTTTATCACCTCCTGGGGGCTTTCCAAAACCATTCTGCGGGGCGAGGCTTCGGCTTTCAGCCTGGAACTGCCCCCCTATCGTCCGCCGCGATTCTGGCAAACGCTTTATACTTCCCTTATAGACCGTACGGCGATTGTTTTGTGGCGCGCCGTGGTTTTTGCCATGCCCGCCGGCGCCGTTATATGGCTTATTTCCAATATAACCATTGGCGATGCCAGCCTGGCCGAGTGGTTTATCCGGGGTTTGCAGCCCCTGGGCAGCTTGATTGGCCTGAACGGCGTGATTCTGCTGGCCTTTATCGTGGCCATTCCGGCCAATGAGATCGTCATCCCCACCATACTTATGCTGACGGTGCTCAGCCTGAATCTGCAGGGCATGGGTACGGGAGCGGGTGTACTGTTTGAACCCGACAGTCTTAACAGCTATATGCAGCTTTTTCAAAAAGCAGACTGGACACTGCTGACGGCCGTGAACCTGATGCTGTTCAGTCTGTTGCATAACCCCTGTTCCACAACCATCTACACCATCTACAAGGAAACCCGCAGTTGGAAGTGGACGATGGTTTCTACCCTCCTGCCCCTGGCGCTGGGCTTTGTCGTCACCTTTTTTGTAACCCAGATTGCCCGCCTGATATTTTAGCCGGAGGATATTCCGGGTGGAGCCGTGCTTTTGGTCATAGGAAACAGACCGGGAAAGGACTATACTTGGCCATCGGTAACTATGGGGATAGCGTGAGACTTAAGTTTTTACCCTGGAATCAGGATCATTGGAAAAGCGTGAACGGTCATATATTAAAGTATGATAAACTTGAGCATTTTATCCGAGACTTTATACTGTTGCTTGCCGGCGCCCTGTTGTTTGGCCTGAACGGCACAGTTTTGGGCGGATGGTTTATGTTTATTGTGCTGTGGGAAGTAAAGGACGGCCTGCGTCCCTACGATGGGAAAAATATAGAAGGGTTTTCCTGGAAGGATATGCTGGCCGGTCTGATGGGCGGCTTTGCGGCCATCATTATTTTTGCCATGGTCGCCGTTGAGAAATAGATTTGTATTTTCCATCCAATATTTCTTAAGTTTGGCAGACCCAACTCACTTATACCTTATTTTATGTCCCCATGTACCAATTTATGTGAAATGGACGAGCTGAGCGGCTTGTGCAAAGGCTGCTGGCGTACCATTGAAGAGATTTCCGAATGGCGCAGAATGTCCCATTCCCGGAAACTGGCGGTTTTAAAAAATATACAGAGAAGAAAGTCTCAACAAAAAAAACAGATATAACGCGTATTTTAATCATATTTACATTAAAGGAGGTATTATGCCTGATGTAAGCGCATACGTGGATATGCTCAAGGGCCTGATATTGGAGTATACCCCCAGACTGGCCGCGGCTATTGCCGTTCTTATTGTGGGATTATGGATTATCAAGATAGTTGTAAAGGGATTTAACAAGGCAACCACCCGTTCCAAAATGGACCTGTCGCTGCAAAAGTTTTTAACCAGCCTTTTTAGCATGGGGCTTAAGGTTATGCTGCTGATCAGCGTTATCTCCATGGTGGGCATCGAAACCACATCCTTTGTGGCCATTCTGGGCGCGGCAGGTTTAGCCGTGGGCTTTGCCCTGCAGGGCAGCCTCTCCAATTTTGCCGGAGGGGTTTTGATTCTCATCTTCAAACCCTTTAAGGTTGGGGATTATATAGAGGGCGCCGGCGTGAGCGGGACGGTAAGCGCCATAGAGGTGCTGGCCACCACCATGAAAACGCCCGACAATAAAACCATCATCATTCCCAACGGCGCCCTGGCCGGCAGCACCATCACCAATTACTCCACCGAAAAAACACGCCGGGTGGATTTTACCTTCGGCATCGGCTATGGCGATGACATGCAGAAAGCCCGCAAGGTTTTGATGGGGCTGATCGAAAAGGACAGCCGTATATTAAAGGAACCCGCTCCCTTTGTGGCCGTGGGCAACCTGGGAGACAGCACCGTTGACTTTACCGTGCGGGTATGGGTGAACGCCTCCGATTACTGGGGCGTACATTTTGATATGATTGAAAATGTTAAAAATGCCTTTGACGCCGAGGGCATTTCCATACCCTATCCACAGATGGATATTCATCAATATAAGGAAAATTAAAAACATCAATAAGTGATTATTTAAGTCCCCATTTATAGTAATCATACATTATCACCAAAAGAATAGGAGTTTATTATGAGTATGATGAAGGAATTTAAGGACTTTGCCGTAAAGGGCAATGTGATGGACATGGCCGTCGGAATTATTATCGGAGGAGCTTTCGGTAAGATCGTATCCTCTTTTGTAAAAGATGTTCTGATGCCACCCATCGGGCTTTTACTTGGAGATGTAAATTTTACGGATTTAAGTTTAGTACTTAAGGAGGCCGTAGGGGAATCCGCGGCTGTAACCTTAAACTACGGAGCATTTATTCAGAATGTGGTCGACTTCCTGATTATTGCTTTTGCAATATTTATGGTTGTTAAGGCCATGAATAAAATGAAAAAGAAAGAGGAAGCAGCACCAAAGGCTCCTCCCGCGCCATCTAAGGAAGAGGTGTTGTTAACGGAAATACGGGATGCACTTCGCCAAAAAAGCTAAGTAATGCTTTATCTCTTCCAGAAGCGGAAGATGTTGTTATGTGAAGTCGGAAAAGAAAAATTTACGGAGGAAGATATGTATAGAATGGGATTAATATTTGGAATTTTGTTGTTTTCCGCGACCTTTATTTGGGCGCAGAATTCCGCGGAAGAAAAAAAAGCGCCGGCCTATGGCTGGAAGAATTCGGTTGTGGGTGATCTAAATTTTACCCAAAACGCCTTTACCGATTGGAAGCAGGGTGGTGAGGACAGTTGGAGCTGGGCGGCCAATCTGCAGGCCAAATTTGAGAATGACCAGGAGAAGTACAATTGGTCCAACAGCGGCAGGTTTGCCTTTGGTCAATCTCAGGTGGGTGACGCCGACGCGCGCAAGGCTGCCGATGAAATAAAGCTGGAATCGGTATATACCTACAAGCTGGGTGTGCTGATCAATCCTTACGCCTCAGCCACCATGACTACGCAATTTGCCGCCGGTTATAGCTATGATCCGGTTAAAACACAGGTTTCCGATCTGTTTGATCCGGCCTATTTTACCGAAAGTATAGGCGTGGGCGTGCAACCCAATGACCATATCAAAACCCGCCTGGGCGCCGCCTTTAAGCAAACGGTTACCAAGAACTATACCACCTACGCCGATGACGCGGCCACTCCCGAGGTTGAATCCTTTAAAAACGAGTTCGGCGCGGAATCGGTTACGGACTATACCTTTAAGCTGAGCGAGCGCATTTTATATGACGGCAAGCTACAAATATTTACAAACTTTAAGGGGCTTGACGTTGTTGACGTGGATTGGGACAATACCTTTTCCGCCCAGGTTTCCGAGATTATAAAGGTCAGTTTTAATCTGCGCCTGCTGTATGACAAGGACATCTTTTATAAGCGGCAGTTAAAACAAACCCTGGCCGTGGGTCTGAGCTATACCTTTATTTAGCGCTTTTCTGTCCCGGCATGGTTTCCATGCCGGGATTTTTTTTAAATTTTTGCTTATCAGGGGATTTCAATAAAGAGGACACGCTCAAAATCCTCTTCATCGTCCGCCGGGCTCAACAGCCTGAAGCTAATCACATCGCCGTGACCGTGCCGTTCCACCAACTTTTGGGCCTCATCCGGGGAGCGGGGAAAGACCCCGTCTATTTCCAGAATAATATCACCGGCCATCAGTCCTTTTTCCGCGGCGGTGCTGAAATCTTCCACCTCATCTATACGTACGCCGCCTTTCAGGCCAAGGCGTTGCTGTTCACCGCCGGAGAGAGGACTAAAACGCAGCCCCAAGTGACCCAGGGGACGTTCCATATCCAGTTTGTCCGGTTCCATGACGGGCCGGCGGGAAACATTCCGGGGCAGGGCGCCATCCTTGTCGAACAGAACGACATACATCGACTCTTCCCGACCGTCGCGCCAATAAACGATGTGCACCCGGTCTCCCGGTCGTTTTGTACCGATGGCGGCCTGCAATTCGTTGGGCAGATTTACGGGAGTGCCGTTTACCGAAAGGATAACATCGCCGCTTTTTAAACCCGCCTTTTCGGCGGCGCGTCCCGGTTGAACGCTGTAGATAAGTACGCCGCGCGGCTTGTCCAGCCCCACCCCCCGGGCGGCGGCCGCGTCCACGGCGCGAATATAAACCCCCAGGTAGCCACGGCGGATTTCACCAAAACGTGTCAGGTCGTCGACGATTTTTTTGGCAATGTTTATCGGAATGGCAAAACTGTATCCCATATAGTAATTGGAACGGGTGGCGATGGCCGTGTTTATGCCGATCACCTCGCCCTTAAGATTTACCAGCGCCCCGCCGGAATTACCGGGATTGACGGCGGCGTCGGTTTGGATAAAGTTTTGTATGGCGTCGCCGCTGCTGTTATCCAGAATGTTCATATTGCGGGAAATAGCGCTTATAATACCGGCGGTGACGGTGGATTGCAGATTGAGCGGGCTGCCTATGGCCATAACCCATTCGCCGATCTCCAGTTGATCGGAGTCACCTAAAACGGCAGGCCGCAGGCCCCTGGCCGCGATTTTTAACAGGGCGACGTCGGTTTTGGGGTCGCTGCCGACAATGCGCGCCCGGAACTCCCGCTGATCCAACAGACGAACGGTGATTTCGTCCATGTCGGCAATAACGTGGTTGTTGGTTAGCAGATAGCCGTCTTCACGGATAACAATGCCCGAGCCAAGCCCGCGGGATTTGAAGGGCCGGCGATGGGTTTCGTCATCGGGCAGATTGTCGCCGAACAGCTCGCTTTGACTGACGGCCTTACTGGTATAAACGGTTACGATGGAGGGGCGCAGTTTTTTTGATATCTTCACAAACATGCGGTTGGGATTAGCAAAGGCGGGGGCAGCGGCGGAATCCGGCGCTCTGTAGACGCTCTCGGTGTATAGGTGGCCGCCGGGAACGACAACGGGCATGCCGGCAGCCTCCTTATGTTGCCGCACGGAAAAGCCCAGTCCCAATCCCAGGATGAGTCCCGATAGGATAAGGAAGGGAAGTACCAGCGGCGCCGCTTTTTTTAAGCCCATGATTTTCTCTCCAAATTGTAGTTATGTTTGTTTCGGTTTACTCGAATAATACCACTATAACTGAAAAAAGAAAAATAGAAATAGCGTCCGTCTGATTATTTTGAAACGATAATAAGGAGATTTAGTTTTCAACTATACCCGCAAATATCTATATTGCAGGCGATTTTACAGAATAGCTTTATTATGAATTACATCATCGACGCTTTTAATCTGGGGTATAAAATACCGGCCGTGGCCCGGTTGATCCGTTCGGGAGAGATTGCCCGGGCCATCGATTTGCTGGTGCATAACATCCGCGGGCAGCTTCGGGGCCGGGGTACACGGATTATCCTGGTGGTGGACGGTCGCCCCAGGGGGCAACACGTCCCTTCCATGATAAACGGCGTGGAAATCCGCTACAGCCGTCCGCCGCAAAAAGCCGACCATCTGATACAGGAATTTATCCGCGGTGTAAGCCGTCCCGATACCTGGACGGTGGTCAGCGCAGACCATGAAATACAAAACACGGCGCGGGATCAGGGCGCGGCCGTGCAAAGCTCTGTCGGTTTTAAAGCCGCCGTTTCCATCGGTGGAAAAAAGAAAGGCGCCGACGTGGCGGCGGAAAAACCTTCCGTTGCCAATGTGGATGTGGAATACTGGAAAAAACTCTTCGAAGCCGCCGATGATGAATCCGAGTAAACGCCGCTACGGCGTATGGTTCTGGTTGGGAACCGCGGTTATCCTGTCCCTGAATATTACCCTGTGGTTGTTTGTCAATCAGGTGGAAAAACGTTTTGTTCAGGAGTTGCAAGCCCGTTTAAGTCTTAACAGCCGTGCCCTGAACTATGTGGTGGACAGCGAGGCCCTGACGTTGATCACCCCGGACGATAACAGCTCCGCCGCCTATCTTAGCCTGTTACTACGTTTGCAAACGGCCCGCGACCGGGATAGCCTGCAAAGTATTATTCTGTATGGCGCGGACGGGAATGTACTGGTAGCCGCGCCTGAGATATTAAGACAACAAAAGCGCGCGCCGTTAAGTGATTCTCTTTTTGTAAAGGCGCTTCAGGGGCGCTTTGTGGTGGCCGAACCGGAAAAGGTGGCCGGCGAATGGTTTATGGCCTCCTATGCGCCCATCCGCGATGTGGACGGATTTGTCGTTGGTGTTCAACGCATTGAGACCCGGGCGGCCTACCTGGCTACGCTGACCACCTTGCGTGAGCGCTTGCTGTTGTTCAGCATTATCAATTTTGTGATTATAGGCCTGATCGCCTTTTTCCTTTTCCGTATGATCGACCGCTCCCTGCGCTATCAGGTGGCTCTGAAGGATTCCGAACATTTGGCGCAACTGGGCACCATGGCCGCCGCCGTGGCCCACGAAATCCGCAATCCCCTGGGCATCATTTCCGGTACCAATGATCTGATCCGTAAAAAATACGGCCAACGGGAGGATGCGCTTTTCGATTATATCCCCGATGAAATTCAACGCCTCAATACTTTGATTCATAACTTTTTACAGTTTGCCCGTACGCCGGAGCTCAAGCCCCGGATGGTAAATCTGGATGAATGGTTCCGCCGTCTGTGTGTCGGCCTGCCCGATTCACGGGTGGAACGGTTAAAGACGGAAGGGCTGGACAGTACTTTAAGTTGGCCCTGCGATCCCGATGTGTTGGAGCAGATTATGCTGAATCTTTTGCGCAACGCCTTTGAGGCCTCCGGTGATGAGCAGCAGGTGCTGGTTAAATTTCAGTTGATAAAACAGAAGCTGATCATATCCGTTGTCGATCAGGGAAGTGGCATGGATACGGAAACGCTGGAAAAGGTGACCACGCCCTTTTTTACCACCAAGGAAACGGGGACGGGCCTGGGTTTGGCCATATCGCGGCATCTGGCCCGGGTAATGAACGGACAGTTGGAAATCAGCTCGCGGCCGGGGAAGGGCACAACGGTACGGCTGGTTCTTCCGCCACTAACCCCGGATAAAAAGAAAACGGACAGATAAACATGAAAATAATTTTTTTGGTCTGGGCTCTCGGCATTTTGCTTTTTCCCCCGGTGGGGGCGCAATCCCTCCCGGAAAAGGGTGAACGCCTTGTTTCGGAAATAATGTTCAACGGAAACAAGGTTACCCGTAAAGAGACCCTGTTGCGGGAGATGGTGCTAAAGCCGGGCGATGTATATTCCGATTCCCTGCGCCGCGTATGCGAACAGAGGATATATAATTTACAACTGTTTAACCATGTGGAGATCATCCCCATCCCCGATCACAACCGGGTGGCCCTGTGGGTTAATGTTACCGAGCGCCTCTACTTTTATCCCATTCCCGTCGTGCGTCTGGAGGACAGGGACTGGAGTAAAATTTCCTATGGTCTGGGGCTGGTGCATACCAATTTCCGCGGGTTAAATGAATACGTCGTAACCGAGTTGGTGTTCGGCAACCGTCCCGGTTATGCTTTTCAGTATTATAACCCCTGGATTGGTGACAGGCAACGTTATACCTTTGGTATGCAGGTTCGCAGCTATAGTCTAAAGAGTTATTACAGTCTGCTTAATCCGATCAGCGATTTTAACGAGCAGCGTTTCCGGGCCCGGTTTTCCCTTGGCCGCTATTGGGGACTCTATTTTTCCCTGAGCGCCAGCGTGGGTTACGAAAAGATAACCGCGGACAAACAGGCACGCCATCTGCTTAATAATCCCTCCGGCGATGATGTGTGGGGCATGGGGCTTACCGCTCAGTACGACAGCCGGGACTTAAAGCAATATCCTTCCAGCGGACTGTT
>JALXBH010000165.1 GCA_026991535.1 Calditrichia bacterium
AGCCCCTATTGCCCGACACGCCCCTGGCCATACTGGTCAACCGCGGTTCGGCCAGCGCCTCGGAAATCGTGGCCGGCGCCCTGCAGGATCTGGATCGTGCCGTTATCATCGGGCCGGAACCCACCTTCGGCAAGGGCCTGGTGCAAAAGGTCTACACCATTGACAACGCCACCCACACCAAACTTAAAATCACCACCGCCAAATATTATATCCCCAGCGGACGTTCCATACAAAAGCGCGATTACGCCGATGACAACGAGGTCATCAGACTGCACGACGCCGACAGCCTGCTGCACAACAACAAGCATAACGTTTACTATACGCGCAACAAGCGCAAGGTTCTGGACAAGGGCGGTATTGAGCCCGATATTGAAACGGCCAGGGACTCCCTCAATACCTTTATGATCGATCTGATCCGCCAGCACACCTTTTTTAATTTTACGGTCGATTACCACACACGTCACGACCGTTGGAACGGGCAGATCAGCGACAGCCTGCTTATGGCCTTTAAATCCTGGATGCTTTCCCGGGATCTCGAATTTACACGCGCCGGGGCCACGGAGCTGAGCAAGCTTAAAAAGATCGTAAAACGGGAAAAGCTCCCCCAGGCTGAAACCATGCTGACACGCCTGGAGAATGCCCTGCGCAAAGAGCCCGCCACCCAATTTGACGAAAACACGGACAACATCAGGCGTTACCTTTTACTGGAAATGGCCGAAAAATACAAGGGCCGCAAGGGACGCGCCGAAGTGGCCGCCTTTAACGATCCCGTGGTGGACAAGGCGCGCGATGTGCTTCAACGGGAAAGCTATAAAAAGATTTTGGCCATTAAATAAACCTTTCCAAAAAAGACAGGCTGTTTTGGAAATACAATAGACTTTTAACAGGCTATTTTTGTATTTTTAAAACAGCTTTTTTTATTCATAACGCAGACCTCCATGAACACTGAACTCATACCAACCGAAAAGATCGAACAGCTCTTCCGGGAACTCAGCGGTATCGCCCGGAAACATAACACCCCCATTTACGCCGTGGGCGGCTATGTACGCGATCGCCTGCTGGGCCTGCCCGTGGGGGGGGAAATTGACTTTGTCATCGTCGGTGATGCCATGAGCTTTGCCCGGACGCTGGAAGAAGCGCTGCCCGTGCGGCAAATGGTTACCTATCCCCGCTTCGGCACCTTTATGACCCGCTACAAGGGTTTTAACCTGGAATTTGTCAACGCCCGCTCGGAATCCTATCAAAGCGACTCGCGCAATCCCAAAACCGAACAGGCCGATCTGGAGACCGACCTGAGCAGGCGGGATTTCACCATCAACGCCATGGCCCTGGATCTCTCCGGGGAGCATTTCGGCCGCCTGATCGATCGCTATGACGGGCAGCAGGATATCCGGGAGGGGCTGATACGCACGCCGCTGGAGCCCAAGACCACCTTTTACGACGATCCCCTGCGCATGATGCGCGCCATCCGCTTTGCCACCCGTTTTAACTTCCGCATCGCCCCGGAAACCTGGGAAGGCATCCGCGAACATGCCGGGCGCCTGGCCATCATCACCGTGGAGCGTATTCAGGATGAATTCAATAAAATACTGATGACGGAAAAACCCTCCGTCGGTCTTAATCTGCTTGATCAGGCCGGACTGCTGCGACAGTTCCTGCCCGAGGCGGAAAGCATGAAAGGGGTGGAGCAGCGCAAGGATTTCCACCATAAGGATGTATTTTACCACACCCTGGAGGTGATCGACAACGTGGCCCGCTCCGGCGGCCGGCTGGAGCTGCGCCTGGCGGCCCTGTTTCATGACATCGCCAAACCGCGCACCAAGCGCTTTGAAGAAGGGACGGGCTGGACGTTCCACGGACACGAGGTGGTGGGCGAGCGCATGAGCAAGGCCATCATGCGTAAGCTGAAATATTCCAACGAGGCCATCGCCTTTGTGGCCAAGCTGGTGCGCATGCATCTGCGCCCCATGGCCCTGGTCAGCGATGAAGTGACCGACGCGGCCATCCGCCGGCTGCTCTTTTTATCGGGCAACGATTTTCACGAGCTGATGCTGCTGTGCCGGGCCGATATCACCAGCAAGAATCCCAAACGGGTGAAAAAATACATCGGCAATTACGACCGCCTGATGCTTAAGATTGAAGAGGTGGAAGAGCGTGACCGCCTGCGCAATTTTCAGCCGCCCGTGGACGGACGGGAAATCATGGAGGTTTTTAAAATAAAACCGGGCAAGATGATCGGCCGGGCCAAGAAGTTCCTGGAAGAGGCCATCCTCGACGGCATCGTCCCCAACGAACATGACGCCTGCCTGGCCTACCTGAAGGAGAACTGGGAAAGAATAAGTGAAAACGACGAACAATAAATAAACCTGTTACGTATTCGTATAAGATTTGCAGTTACCGCTATATTTTTGCATTTTAAAGTATGAAAAATAAACTTGAACATATTGTAGACAAAATACAGAAAGAGTTGCCAAGAATTAGGCGGCGCTACGATGTGACAACCCTTGAAGTATTTGGTTCCTTTGTTCGTCATGAAGAAAAGGACGGCAGTGATTTGGATATCCTGGTTGCATTTTCCAAAGCACCGTCTCTGTTTAAGTTTATTGAACTGGAAGATTATTTAAGTGAGTTAATCGGCTTTAAAGTAGATTTGGTGATGAAAAGTTCATTGAAGCCAAATATCGGAAAAAGAATATTATCCGAAGCGCAATCTATCTTATGAGAAAAAAAGACCGCATAATAATCGATTACCTGAATGACATATTGGATTCAATTATTAATATTAAAAATTTTATAAAAGATATAGATTACCCTGCCTTTCAAGAAGATATAATAAATCTTGTTTCAGATTATTCAAATTAACAACCTGGCGCTACAGGGCCCGCATGGTTATTACATAGATTCTTCCGGCCGCCACAGATACATGCTGGATTTTTTATTAAGCATGCGCAGCTCAAAACTCTCGCTACAGGGCCGGCCGGCCAGACCGTAACACACATGCAGCGGCAATAAGTGCTCCTCCCGGGGGTGGCAATAGCGGGCATAGGGCGCTTCTTCCCAGTTGAGCAGACGCTCCCATCTGTGCGCCTCATCCATATCCGTATCGCCGCAGGTTTCCAGCAGCCAGCTCTCGAAGGCCTCGTTCATCGCTCTTGTGGCGGCGGTCTCTTCGGAGAAAAAAGCCCGCATATTGTGAAAGGAGAAACCCGAGCCGATCACCAGCAGATTGTCATACGCCAGGGCGCGCAAGGCCCGGCCCATCTCCAGATGACGTCCGGCGTTAAGCGAGCTGTTCAGGGAAAGCTGAACGACCGGTATATCCGCTTGCGGGTACATGATCTTTAGCGGCACAAACACACCATGGTCAAAGCCGCGCTGCTCATCGGCACGCGCCGCAATCCCGGAACTCCGCAGGGCCCGCAGCGTCTTTTCCGCCAACGCGGGCTCTCCGGGACAGGGATAGCGGATATGATAGGACTCTTCCGGGAAACCGTTATAATCGTATATCAGCGGCGGCCGGGCGGCCGAGGTGACGGTGGCTGTCTCCTCTTCCCAATGGGCGCTGATGACAAGAATGGCCGAAGGTTTTTGCATGCTGCCGGCGATATGTCGCAGGCAGCGCACCATTTCCCGGTGAGCCTCATCCCCGAGCAGGGGCAATGGGCCCCCGCCGTGGGCCAGATAAAGAATATGAGCCTTGTTCATAAAGTCTCCCCGTTAAACATCCGCCTGAAAAGACCCGGCCGTTTCACCGCGCAGTTCCTCCAGCGCCCGGCGCACCTCGTCGGCGTGCACCCCGGCCTTAACCCTGGGGAAGACCCGCGCCACCCGCCCTTGCGGATCGATGATGTAGGTCATGCGCACAATACCCATGTATTTTCTTCCGTAAAGATTCTTTTCCTGCCAGGCGCCGTAACGTTCGATCATATCGCTCTCTTCCGCGCTGAGCAGGGTAAATTGCAGAGTGTACTTGTCGGCAAACTTACGGTGGCGGGCCACGGAATCCTTGCTGACGCCAACCACCGCCGCCTGCATGTCATGTAAATCGGGCAGCGCTTCCTGAAAATTACAGGCTTCCGTCGTGCAGCCGGGCGTCATATCCTTGGGATAAAAATAGAGCACCAGCCACTTTCCTTCGAAATCCTTTAACGATACCGGCTTCCCGTCCTGATCGGGCAGACTAAAATCGGGCGCCTTGTCTCCGGGATTAAGCATATTACCTCCGAGGTTTATTTTTATTCGTTTTGTGATTACAATAGTCGGGTTTTGACAAACCGGCCGGTTCACTCCCAATTTAGGGTTGTTGACGGTAAATACAAACCGGGAGTTCCCTATGAAATCCAAAAAGGAAAAACTGTTCCTCTTTCTGGCCACTTTTTTCGTGGCCAATGCCGTTCTGGCTGAAATCATCGGCGGAAAGCTGATCGTGCTGGGTGACCCGCAATTTTCCTTTTTGCTGGATCTGGGTTTCTTCAGCACCCAGATCGGCCCCTTTATCCTCAGCGTCGGTGTTTTCCCCTGGCCCATCGTCTTTCTCTCCACCGACCTGATCAACGAATATTACGGCAAGCGGGGCGTGCGGCAGATCACCAACATCGCCGCTTTTCTGATCGTTTATATTTTCCTGATCATCTTCCTAACCATGATTCCCGCCGCCGCCGAGGGCATCTCTCCGGTAAGCGAGGAGGCCTACCGCATGGTTTTGGGACAAAGTCTGTGGATCATCATCGGCTCCATCACAGCCTTTATGGTCAGTCAGATCGTCGATGTGCTGGTTTTCCATCTGCTGCGCCGGCGCACGGGGGCGCGCCTGCTGTGGTTGCGGGCCACCGGCTCCACTATCGTATCGCAGTTTGTGGACAGTGTGGTCATTCTGGGCATCGCCTTTTATCTGCCGGGAAAGATCACCCTGCCGGAATTTTTGGGCTTTGCCATTACCAACTACAGCTACAAGGTGCTTATTGCCGTGCTGATCACCCCGCTGATCTACCTGGGACATGGACTGATGGATCGCTATTTAGGCCACGAAGCGGCCCATGAAATGGCCGAACAGGCCGCGGCGGAATCGGAATGAAGGGCGGTGTTCCCCACCCCTGCCCCTCGGGGAGGGGAACAGTGTACGGGCGAAAGGCTGTAACTCCCGGATTTATCCGGGTGGATAGAGGAAACGTGAAAGTCTTTCAATCCGTTTCAACGGATTAGCCCAAACCGGAAGGCCCAACCGATAAGCTATGCCCTGAAGCTTCGGCATGATCCCTCGAGCCCCACCCCTGCCCTCCCCGACACTCGGGGAGGGGAATAGTGTATGGGCAAAAGGCGGTAACACCCGGATTCATCCGGGTGGATAGAAGGAACGCGAAAGTCTTTCAATCCGTTTTGACGGATTAGCCCAAAGCGGATGGCCCAATCGATAAGCTATGCCCTGAAGCTTCGGCA
>JALXBH010000166.1 GCA_026991535.1 Calditrichia bacterium
AGATTAAAAACGGCGTAAATGAAACGTTTGTTAAAAACCAACTTGCCCATTTAAGACAAACCCCGGCCCGCATAATTACCTATTGGGATAAGGAGTATCCCCGCTCGCTTAAGGCTATCTATGATCCACCGGCCCTTTTGTTTGTGGAAGGCGATGCTTCCCTGATGGACCAGCCTGCGGTCGCGGTGGTGGGTACGCGGGTGCCCTCGGCTTATGGCAAGCATGTTACCGACAGCCTGACCCGAGAGTTGTGCCGTCAGGGTTTGGTTATTGCCAGCGGGTTTGCCCGGGGCGTGGATACCATTGCCCATAAGGCGGCCCTGAGTGCCGGAGGGCATACCCTGGCTGTGCTGGGAAACGGGCTGGATGTTATCTATCCCTCGGAAAACCGCGTGTTGTTGGAGCCCTTTGCCCGGAAGGGGCTGCGCATTTCCGAATATCCCTTCGGCACCAAACCCGATAGTGGCAATTTTCCCAAGCGGAACCGTATCATCAGCGGTCTGAGTCTCGGTGTGCTGGTGGTGGAAGCAGGGGAGAAGAGCGGCGCCCTGTTGACGGCCATGTATGCTCTGGATCAGAACCGGGAGGTGTTTGCCGTGCCCGGCCCCATCAGCTCGCCTAAAAGCGCCGGAACCAATAACCTGATAAAACAGGGCGCCAAGCTGGTTCAGAATGTGGATGATATCCTGTCCGAGCTGGGCGGTGTGGCTTTTGAGGATAAAAAAGAGGAAAAACCCGAACCGGCGCTTGAAGAGCCCGCCCTGAGCATTTATCGTTTTTTGGGGAATGAACCCCGCCATATCGATCAAATCGCCCTGGAATGCCGCCTGAGCCCTTCAGAGGCCCTAAATCAACTACTGATGCTGGAGCTAAATGGCCATATCCGGCAACTGGCCGGAAAAATGTTTGTGCAACGGTAGCCTGTTAGCGGGGCGCGCGGCGGCTGTCCAGATAAAAGGCCAGGGCGGCAAAAACAAAATAGGCGGCCAGGGCCGATGTGGCGATACCCGCTTCCGTTTCATCGGGGGAGACGGGGCCAAAGATGTTGATGATATTGGCGCCCAGCATTAAAACGACGAATAGCGGGATACCGTACCGGGCCAGCCCTTTCTCTCCCCGGGTGCTCTTCATGTACAAATAGAGTCCGCCCACCAGCAACAGCGCCTCCAGCCCATAGGTCAGCAAGGCATTGTTCCACAGGCCGAATCCCAGCTTTAGGGAGTCGTCGCCCAGCAGGGGGAGATCGGGGGTATGTACCAGCAGATCCAGGAACCAGTGGGAGAGTACCGCCAGGGCCACCACGGCGGCCATGCGCCTTTTATGACCCTTACCCGACCATAACACAAGAGCGGCGGCAAAGGTCAGCCCGGCCCAAACAAAGGCTGAAAGCAGACTGTGGGTGTAGGGCATGTATTCCAGAAAAAAATGGGTGGAAGCGGTATAATGGGGGATAAACTGAAAACGCTCGATACCCAATAGGGCAAACGGAAAAAAAAGAATATCGACAAACTGTACCCCAAGAAACAGCCAGCCCAGAGAAACCCGGTTATCAACGGATTTCAAGGCCAGGCCCGCGGCGTAGTGACCCACAAACATATCATTTCCTCCCGATTTTTTATAACGGCAAGCTACAGCAGCGGATTGTTTTTATCAATAGGGGGCTATGGGGCCGGGAAGAAACGGGGTAAGAGCTAACCCCGGCGGTGCACCACCGTGGCCGCCGCCTGCGCCGTGGGGAAGATCACCACATCGGCGATCTGCACATGGGCCGGCCGGCTGGCGATAAACAGGGCCACATCGGCAATATCGCGTCCCGTAAGCGGTTCCATCCCCTTATAAACATTGTCCGCCTTCTGTTTGTCGCCTTCAAAGCGCACAACGCTGAACTCCGTTTCCACCAGTCCCGGATCGATGGAGGAAACACGCAGCGCCGTATCCACCACATCCAGGCGCAGCCCCTTGGTCAGGGCGTCCACGGCATGTTTGCTGGCGCAATAAACCGCGCCACCGGGGTACACCTCATGCCCGGCAATGGAACCGATATTGATGATATCACCCCGGCCGCGGGCAATCATTTTGGGTACCATCTGCCGCGTAACATACAACAGGCCCTTGACATTGGTATCGATCATGGTGTCATAATGATCGGGATTGGCCTCCTGCACCCGGCCCATGCCCAGAGCCAGTCCCGCATTGTTGATCAGCACGTCCACGGCCTCAACTCCCTTCAGGGCCTCTTCCACGGCGGGGCGCTGGCGCACATCCAGCACAATGGTTTCGACGCTAATACCATACTTCTCCTTTAATTCCGCCCCCAGCTCATCCAGCCGTTTCCGGCGGCGGGCGATCAGTATAAGGTGGGCCCCTTCGGCGGCAAATACTTCGGCACAGGCGCGACCAATACCACTGCTGGCGCCGGTGATTAAAACTCTTTTTCCTTCCAGTGTACTCATATTTCGGACTCCCGGGTTATCCATGCATGTCGTATCCGTTTACCGCGACTTTTCCGCCAGGGGTAACGGAGATCACCGTAATTTAGCAATAACAAAGGTATACTACAATTTCAGTTAATAACAAAACGGACAAAAGTCAATCGCCCTCCTTTCAGCCGGGAAGCCGATTAAGTTTGCATAAAAATAAATTCGCCATAAATTACTTTTCCCGGGAGATGGGGTTAACAATTAAAAATACCGGCCTGTACATGATGATTAGAAAAACGCCTGTCCTGCTCGTTGCCATATTCATGATGGTTATTATAGATGCGGTCTCCGGTCAGACCTATCGTTTCAATACCTATCGTGACAAAGGGTATTCCGCAAATCAAATATTTTCGCTATTGCAGGATGACCGGGGCTATATCTGGATCGGTTCCGGAGTGGGGCTCTCCCGCTATGACTCCGACCATTTTCAAACCTTTACGGTGGAGAACGGGCTGCCGGCCAATGAGATACTCTCCCTGGCGCAGGACAGTTCGGGTGCTCTGTGGGTGGGAACGGCCCTGGGCATGGCCCGGATATATCCGCGTAAGGACGGCACGGTGGATATAAAAAACGGACTTACCTTTTTTAGCCGTTATTCCATCTCCGCGCTGGCCATTCAAAAAGACTGGCTGTGGATTGGCACGCGCCGTAACGGTTTGTACCGCATAAGCCTGAAAAGGCAGGCTCCCGTAAAGACCCTGGAAAAAGGAGTGTCCGTTAAGGAGATCAAGCTCTCCGCCGATGGCAGCGTGTGGGTTTTGGATGAGAACGGTCTGAAACGTTATAACATGAGCGGACGCCTGTTAAAAAACTATCCGCTTGATCTTGGCGCGCGGTTGAAATCTTTTCTGCCGGTTCGCAACAGTATCTGGCTGGGGAGCGGACGCGGTTTGTATCGTCTTGATATGGAAAACGGCAGGCCCCGTTTTTTCTCCCTGCCGGGCGTCGCATCCATTGACGTTAACCGTATGATTGCCGGCAGGGACGGCGCCCTGTGGCTGGCCGTTAATAAGGGACTGTTTCGTATTGATGGTGATAAAGTCAATTATTGGCATAAAAAAAACGGTCTGCCCGGGGAAGATATCCGGGCCCTGTTATTTGACGCGGAGAATAATTTGTGGGCCGGCAGCTATACCAACGGCCTTTTTTCCTTTAGCAACCGCTATGTGTTCAGCTATACGGAAAAGGATGGTCTTCTCAGCCCGGCGGTAAACTGCGTGACCGATGATCCGGCCACGGGCCGGCGTTTGCTGGCCACCGACAGGGGCATATTTATAACCGCCGCCGACGGTTTGAGCAGAGACCCGCGCTTTACCGCTTTGAACGATAAAATTATATGGTTTATTTATCACGATAATTCCGGTGATCTATGGCTTGGCGGTGAGGATGTGCTGATGCGTTACAGCGGAGGCGGATTGCGGCCGGTAAGGCTGGCCCCCGTAACGGCGGAATGTACTTTTCTTGATATGCTGCAGGATAAAACGGGGCGCTATTGGTTTGCCACCACCATCGGCCTTTTTGCCCGCGACGGGCAGGGGGAATATGCCTTTCCCGAATTTGCCCGCCATGACATTCGCTCCGTGTGGGATGTTTTTCAGGCATCCGGCGATACTCTTTTTTTTGGTACCGACAACGGGCTGGCTTTTTATGATGGTAAAACGTTTGAGTTCGTGCAGGATACACGGGGCTTGCCGGACAGGGCTATTTACACCATTGCCGAGGACAGCGACGGCGGTATTTGGCTGGGGGGCGATCGGGGTATTATTTTACGTAAAAACAACCGCTATACCCTGTATGGACGTGAAGCCGGTTTTGAGGGTACCATCATTGCGCAGATTCTGAGTGATCCCTCGCGTAAGGGCTTGTGGGTCTGTACCGATAAGGGAATTCAGTTTTTTAAGGATGGCCGGGCCGGACGTCCCTTCCGGGCCATAGACGGCCTGGCCGGGGATGAGTTTACCACCCAAAACTCTACCTGGATGGCGCCCGACGGCCGTTTATGGCTGGGAGTTTTTGGTGGACTGACGGTGCTGGATCCGCAATGGATGTTTCGCGAAATGCCCCAGCCCCGGGTGTTTTACCGCCGCGCCGGTTTTTCGGCCTTCCCCGATTCCCAGCTCATTGTACTAAACGCCGAGGTCACCATTCCCTATGACCAGGCCAATATCCTTTTTGATGTTCAGGGTATCTATTATTACAACCCCTCGGCCCTGCGCCTGGAATACCGGCTGGAAGGCTACGATACGGACTGGCGGCAAACCCGTCCGGTACAGGTCATTCGCTATAACCGTCTTTCTCCCGGAAAATATCATTTTCGTATCCGCGCCCGTCTCGGGGATCAGATCATTCCCCTGGACAGTCTGGATCGTTCCTTTGAAGTGGAACATCCCTTCTGGTTTTCCTGGTGGTTTATCGTTCTGGTGTTTGTGGTGGCCATGTTCCCGCTGTTGCTCTATTTTCGCTATCAGTCAGGTAAAATGGAAGAGGTCAACAAGGCCCTGCAGGAGCAAATCTCCAAGAACAGCAGGGATCTGGCCCTGGCCGAGGCCCTGCTGGAAAATATCGTGGAGCACTCGGGGCATATTCTGATCACCGTGGATGTTAAGGGACGTATCGTCACCTGGAACAAGCGCGCCGAGGAGATTTTCGGTTTTTCCAAGGACTATATTTTACACAAGTCCGTTTCCCTGCTGGATATCGACAATGATCCGGCCACTTTCGATTCCATTTTAAAGGATACCCTGCGCGGCGGTGTTTTACGTATGCTGGAGATTAAAAAGAAATCGGCGGACGGACGGCTGGTGGAACTGGTGGCCACGGCCACGGCCCTTAAGGACCGCGATCATAAAAATTCCCTGATAAGCCTGGATATGGAAGACTTTAGCGAGCGCAACCGTTTGATGGAACTGCGCATCAACCGGGAGCGGCTGCTGGCGGGCATAGAGGCCCTCAACCGGTTGCTGGCTACGCTGTCGCACTATATCAATAACTCCATCGCCAGTATCAGCGGCATGGCCCAACTGGTGCAGATGGACGATTCCTATCAGGACAAGTTTAACGAGATCACTCAATTTCAGGTGCGCCGCATTCAGGCCGTGCTGGCCAGCCTGGGTGAACTGGTGCGTTCGCTGAATGTGCAAACCCGCGATTATGTGGGTGAGGACGATCGTCTGTTTGATATCGAACAGCAGATCAACGCTTTTATCGACTCATTTCATAATACGAAAAAAAAGGAAGACGAGGCCTCCGGTGCCTCGCGGAAGGATAACGATGCCGATTGATGTTTTGGCCTTTGGGCCGCACCCCGATGATGTGGAACTGTTTTGCGGCGGTTTATTGCTTAAATTGAAAAAACAGGGCTACCGCACGGCCATCGCGGATATGACCCGGGGCGAGCTGGGCACGCGGGGAACGGTGGAAATTCGTGCCGCCGAAGCCGCCGAAGCCGCCCGGATACTAAAGGCAGACCAACGGCTGAACCTGGATATCGCCGATGGCGGCGTGCGTGCCGAGGATGGGCAAAAAAGTAAGGTGGTGGAGGTGTTGAGACGCCTGCGGCCCCGGATTGTGCTGGCCCCCTATTTTCAGGATCGTCATCCCGACCATGTACAGGGCGCGCGCTTGATTGAGGAAGCGGTATTCCTGAGCGGCGTGGCCAAATGGCATCCCGGGCTGGAACCCTGGCGGCCTCATACGGTGATCCACTATTTTATGCACCGGGTGGACAGTCCTTCCTTTATCGTGGATATCTCCGGGGAGATGGAAGAAAAATTGCGCGCGGTGAAAGCCTATAAAAGCCAGTTCCACGATCCCGCTTCCGCTGAGCCGGAAACCTATATCAGCAGTCCGGCTTTTCTCGAATCGGTAAAAACACGCGCCGCCTATTTTGGCTTTAAGATTGGTGTTGAATATGGTGAGCCTTTTTTCGTAAAATCCCCTTTAAGGATTGATAACATAATGACTCTGGTTCCGTAGTAAGGAAACAGCCAACGTCCCGAAGGAAATACCCATGGCATTTAAATTTAGCGAAGATGATATTAAGCAGATAGAAAAGGTATTGAATACCACGTTTAACAGACGGGGCGATCAATACCGCGCCGTGCTGGAAAATAAGGAAGAAGGCCGGCGCCTGACCATGGAAATCTACCCCGATCTGCAAATTGGCGAGCGCAAGGGTGTGTTGATTTCTATCTTTACCCCCTATACCCATTCGCAATTACATTTTTGTACCGGTTATGTGGCCAGCGAAGTGCTGGAGGAGGTGACCTTCTTTGCCGAATTCAGCGGTCATCTTTCGGGGATCATTGTCGAACGCCAGGCGGGCTGTTCCATCTTTACCAATGTGGATCGCAAACTGCTTTCGGGAGATTTTAGTCAACTGGCTCCGGAAGTGATGCTCTCCGGCATTGCCCTTTCCCTGACCGAACCCCTGCTGGGCGGGGATGATACAAACTCCTGACCATGCCGGGCCGGCCGTGCGCCGCGGATGCCGTTAAACCAATCCGGATATATCCTTGCGTCAACTTTTAAAACTCTATCTCAGTTACCTGACCTTTGAACAAAACCTGTCCGCCCATTCCGTGGACGCCTACAAGCGGGATCTGTCGCGCTATCTGGACTATCTGGAAAGCCGGGCTATCCGCGATGTGGAACGGGTGACACCGGAACATGTGCGCCAACTGATCCAGTTGTTGAGCGAAATCGGCCTTTCGGCCAACACCGTAGCCCGAAACCTCTCATCCATACGCGGCTTTCATCAGTTCCTGGTGGCCGAGAACGAAACAAAAAACGATCCCACCCGTCAAATCGACCGCCCCAGAATACCGCGTTCCCTGCCCAGCGTGCTCACCATTGAGGAGTTGGACCGGTTGTGCGCCGTTCCCGATATTCGCACCCCGCTCGGCCTGCGCACCCGGGCCATGTTCGAGCAGATGTATGCCAGCGGCTTGCGCGTTTCCGAAGTGTTAACCCTGAAAATTCCGCAAATCTATTTTGAACAGGGTATCGTACGGGTTTTTGGCAAGGGCAGCAAGGAGCGTCTGACGCCCATATCGGACACCGCCCTACATTGGGTAAGGGAGTATCTTAACCGGGCCCGTCCGGTGCTGGCCAAAACGGCGGCGGCGGGCAATGTGCTGTATCTGAACCGCCTGGGCAGGCCCATGAGCCGCATGGGCTTTTGGAAAATTCTGGATAAGGCGGCCCGCGAGGCGGATATCCGAAAAAAAATCCATCCCCATACCCTGCGCCACTCCTTTGCCACCCATCTGGTGGAGAACGGCGCCGATCTGCGGGCCGTGCAGGAGATGCTGGGGCATGTGGATATCAGCACTACCCAGATATATACCCATCTGGATCGTTCGGTGATTACCCGGCAATACCGGGAGTTTCACCCAAGGGCGCGTTTAAAGGGCTAGTCCGTCCGCTCTTAGTTTAAAATAATCTTAAAGCCCCGGAAATAGGAGATCACCGGACGGTGGTCGGAAACCACCGAGCGGAAATTGGGGATATCGTTGTCCAGATAACGTACTTCGGTGACGCCGCCGTCATACTCGCCTTCGCTGTCGGAAGTGATCATGATGTGATCGATCAGGCTGGCGTAGGTGGTGGAGATATAGGAGCTTTCCGTGAGTCCCTGTGTTAAAAAGCGGTATTGATCGGTTTTGCTTAAAAAGGCGTTGAACACATTGGTATCCTGAGGATCGGAGACCTGGTCGTTCCAGTCCCCCAGCACCACAAAGTCGGCGTCGGCGCCATTGGCGATCTGTTCGCGGATATAGGCTTCCAGCTTGTCACAGGCGGCTTTGCGCCGCGCTTCGTTATCCGCCCCGCCCCGGGCTTTAAGATGCAGCACGATAGCGTTAAAGTTGTATTTTAGCCCTTCGGCGTCCTTTACCTCCACATAGGCCTGCAGGGGGGGGCGGGGAAAAGCGTAACTGTCGTTGGTGAAAATGGAGTGGGCGCCGCTGACGGTGATAAAGCGGGCATTGTACAGCAGACCGGTTTTCTGGTAGCTGCCGTCGCTGTAGGTATCGTCGGAAAGTATTCCCTTCCAGCCATCGAGCGAATCGACCAGTTGATTAAAGGCGTCTATATCGGCGATCTCTTCCACGCCATACATATCCACCCCCAGGCCGCGAATAATATCCTTGGTGGCATTGATAGTGGCCATGCCCTGCTGGGGAAAAAAGGCCAGGTTCCAGGTGGCCATCTCAAAGGAGGTGCTGTCGCCCACGGGGGTTATTACCGGTGTAAAGCCGCCGTCGTCGTCGGTGGTGATGCGTTCATTACAGCTAAACAGAAAAATCAGCGATATCAGGGGGAAAATCTTAAAAATAGGCTTCATGGTTTCATTTCATTGGTTTTTATTTTATCTTCGGATTCTTATTGGGGGAAGTTACATAAAAAGAGCGACAGTGTAAATGAGTACCGGGTTAAGCATCTTTCTTTCCATACTTTTTTTAAGTATTACCGGAATCTTAATGTTCTTCATCATTTTTCATTATCAGCTTCAAAAAGCGTTTCAATTGCCACACGTGGAATGCGAAAAGCATCCCCGCGATTTTAAGCTGAACTGGAATGAACATCTGTTAAATGTAAAAGATCAAAAAAAGTTGCAGTTGTGGGAATGCCCCGGAGCGAGCGGCAATCTGGTTTTTCTGGGCGTTAGCGGCTGGAACCGGGCGGTGGACGCCCTGTTGCCGGTGACCACCCGCCTTACCGGTTTCGGCAGCGTTTACCTTTTGAACACGCGCAACCATTGCAAAAGCAGCAACTCCTCTTTTTTATCCATTGTATCCTTCAAAAAAGATTTGCTTGAAGCCTATAAGTTTATAAAAAAGCAGCATCCGGGAAAGCGCCTTGTTTTGGTGGGGCATGGGTATGCCGCCGCCGTGGCCCTGTATGCGCATGATGAAATTCCCGAGGCGGACGGTCTTATCCTCTCCTCGGTATTCCCCGATCTGGAAGAGGTGGTGCGCCAGCGTTTTATCGATAATAAAGTGCCGGCCGCTTTTCTGGACAATATGACCCGCTTTGTGGAGTTCCGCGCCGGGGAACGTTTTGAGCGGGTGGCGCCCAAAAAGATGCTGCACCGCATAAAAACGCCGGTTATGCTGTATGGTAAAAAGGATGATCTGCAAATTCTGCCGGACAATCCCTATATATTTAAGGCCGACGGCCGTTTTCTGGACGGGGCCTTTTGGCAGGGTGAGGAAAGCGTAAAGCCCCTGATCAAGTTTATCCGCCATATCCGCGAACATGCCCTGAATCTGCAAAAAACCGCCTGAAAGGAATCTCTATGCCAAATGCAAAAATAGCCGGGATGGGTAAATATGTCCCGGAACGTATTATAACCAATCATGACCTGGAAACGATGATGGACACCTCGGACGCCTGGATACGGGAACGAACGGGCATCCATGAACGGCGCTGGGTGGAGCCGGGCAGGGAAACCGCGGCTACCATGGGCGTGGCTGCCGCCAGAAACGCCCTGAAACAGGCGGGCATGAATGAACAGGATGTGGATTTTATCATTTTTGCCACCCTCAGCCCGGAATATACCTTTCCCGGCAGTGGCTGCCTGCTGGGAGATGAACTGGGGCTGAACGGCGTCGGCGCGCTGGATATACGCACCCAATGCACCGGCTTTGTGTACGCTCTTTCCATTGCCGATCAGTTTATAAAAAGCGGTATGTATAAAACCATCCTGGTGGTGGGCGGCGAGGTGCAAAGCACGGCGCTGAATGTGAGTACCGAGGGACGTGACGTGGCGGTTATCTTTGGCGATGGCGCGGGAGCGACAGTGCTGACGGCCACGGAGGAAGAGGGCAGGGGCATCCTGACCAGCAACCTGCACGCCGACGGTAAATATGCCCGGCAACTGTACTGCGAGGATCCCGGCAGCCGGGGCGATAAGAGGGTAAGCCATGAGATGATCGACAACGGTACTATTTACCCTTATATGAACGGCCGCTATGTATTTAAACATGCCGTTACCCGTTTCCCGGAGGCGATTATGGAAACCCTGGCCGCCACCGGCTATACCAAGGATGATATCGACCTGATCGTGCCCCATCAGGCCAATAAACGGATCACGGAAGCGGTGCAGCAGCGCCTGGATGTACCCTCCGAAAAGGTGTTCAGCAATATCCATAAATATGGCAATACCACCGCCGCCTCCATCCCCATCGCCCTGACCGAGGCGCTGGAAGAGGGACGCATAAAGGCGGGTGACCTGGTGTGTACGGTGGCCTTCGGCAGCGGTTTTACCTGGGGCGCCAACCTGATCCGTTTTTAATATAACTTACAGCATAAGTATTTGGATTAAACTATTAAAATTAGTAGAAAAGATATATGGAAAATGAAGTACATGAACCTCAATTAGAACTTTTTGAGGTAGAAAAAACAAAAAAAGCAAATTTAACTTCTACTTTTGCTGATAATATGAAATTACCAATACACCGATGGTATAGATATACAGCTGGTTTCTCGGGAACTTGGGTAAGAAAATTAATTAGAGAAGAAGGTGCGTATAATATATTAGATCCCTTTTGTGGGTCTGGTACTGTATTACTAGAAGGAGAATTTGCTGGAGTAAATAGTATTGGAATAGAGGCTCACCCATATATTTATAGAATTGCGAAAGCAAAGTTGTCATGGAAGATAGACCCTCGAGACTTTAAAGATTCTGCAAAGAGATTGCTTATAAGTGCGCAAAAAAAGAAAATTGATAAAACTGCTTATCCAAAATTGATAGATAAATGTTATACTAAAGAGATTATTGAAAAGTTAGAAGCTTTAAAACAAGCATGGTTTGAATCAGAAGATAATGTTGAATTAAAAGAACTTAATTGGTTTGTAGTTACATCGATTTTAAGAACAACCTCTCCAGTAGGTACTGCACAATGGCAATACATCCAACCTTCGAAAACCAAGGGTAAAGTTATTGATGTCTTTCAAGCCTTTGAAAATAAAGTATATGAAATGGCCCATGATATGAGAGTAATGCAAAGGAAATATCCAAATGCATCACAAAGTGAAGTTTTTTTGGAAGATGCCAGACATATGCCGTCAGTGCCTGACAATTGGGCGGATATTATAATAACTTCGCCGCCTTATGCCAATAATTATGATTATGCTGATGCTACCCGGCTAGAAATGACCTTTTGGGGTGATATAGAAGGTTGGGGAGATTTGCACGATAAAGTTAGAAAGTACCTTGTCACAGCTTGTACACAACATGCTATAAAATTAAAAAGCGAAAGTGAAAAAATTTTAGAATCTCCATTGTTGGCACCCATAAGAGATGAAATAATAAATGTTTATGGTAAGTTGGCTGAAACAAGGTTAGAAAGGGGAGGGAAGAAAAATTATCATCTGATGATAATTGCCTATTTTTATGACTTAGCGAAAGTTTTTAATGAATTACGTAGAGTGACAAAAAATGGGTGTAAAGTATGTTTTGTGGTTGGAGATAGCGCTCCATATGGGGTTTATGTTCCTGTTGATAAGTGGTTAGGCGAACTAGCTGTTTATTCGGGCTTTTATTCTTATGAATTTGAAAAATTACGAGACAGGAATATCAAATGGAAAAACAGAAAACATAGAGTACCTTTGCACGAAGGAAGACTTTGGATTAAAGGATAATGGCAAAATCACCAGCACATAAATTGGGGCAAATCATCGGGGACTTTATAGAAGAAGTGTTTGCCAATGAATTAGCAAAGTTTGCCCGAAAGCACAAGTTGTATTTAGATAAAAAGGGAGAACGTTCAGCCAGGCCAGGAAAAAAAGTAACTTGGACTGACTCATTTGGAAACTCTCATGATTTGGATTTTGTCCTTGAGAGAAATGGAAAAGGGAATAAGATAGGAGAGCCTGTTGCGTTCATTGAATGTGCATGGAGAAGATATACAAGACACTCCCGAAATAAAGCACAGGAGATACAAGGTGCAATACTTCCTCTTGTTGCAACAAATAAAAATTATGCGCCTTTTATTGGTGTTGTTCTCGCGGGGGAGTTCACAGGTGGTGCTCTGACACAGTTAAAGTCTCTTGGTTTTAATGTTCTTTACTTTCCATATGATCTTATTATTAAGGCTTTTAAAAAATATAACATTGACATAAGTACTGAAGAAAGTACTTCTGAAAAAGTTCTCTTTAACAAAATTAAAAATTGGAAAAATTTCGATAAAAAGAAGGATATTGCCAGTTATTTATTGAAGTTGAATAAAGTGAATGTAGATATCTTTTTTAATAACCTAGAGAAAACAGTTGATAGATATATCGTTTCAATTGGTATCAGACCGTTACATGGTTCTTACTTTTCGATGCTGACCATCGATGAAGCGATTACCTTTATAAATAATTATCGGACTGATAAAAATGATCTTCCTGTTCTAAAATATGAAATACTAGTCAGGTATAATAATGAAGATAAAGTCGAAGGTGTTTTTAGCTCTAAAGGTACCGCGATTGAATTTCTTAAATCATATAAAGGCCCTAAACCAAAACGATAATATGCTTATCTGATAAAGTGAAAATAAATATTGCTTTTTATCAGTTTTTTTGGTGTGCGTGCCAATCTGTCGTAACTTAGCCGCCTGTTAAAATTGAATATGTGAGTGAGTATCGTGGCTAAAAAGAAAAATCCCCTGAATATTATTCAAAACAGTTCCATGCGTCGTCCGGAATGGCTGCGCATCAAGCTGGGTGACAATAAAAATTTTTCCGAACTGCGCGCCCTGGTTAAGGATCAGCGGTTGAACACTGTCTGCGAAAGCGCCCGCTGTCCCAATCTGGGCGAGTGCTGGAACCGCGGCACGGCTACCTTTATGATTCTCGGTGAGATATGCACGCGCAGTTGTACCTTTTGCAATATCGAGGTGGGCAAGCCGCCGGCTTATGATCTGGAAGAGCCGCAACGGGTGGCCGATTCGGTGAAGCAGCTTAATCTGCGGCACGCGGTCATCACCTCCGTAACCCGCGATGACCTGAGCGACGGCGGGGCCTTTATCTTTGCCGAAACCATACGCAAAATCCGCCAGAAAAAACCGGGCTGCACCATTGAGGTGCTGATCCCCGATATGAAGGGGGATACCGACGATCTGGATACCATTCTGGACGCCCGTCCCGACATCCTGAACCATAACCTGGAAACGGTGGAGCGGCTGCAAAAGGCGCTGCGGGTGCAGGCCACCTACCGGCGTTCCCTGTTTGTGCTGGAGTATGCCAAAAAGCGGGGCTTTGCCACCAAAACCGGCATCATGGTGGGCGTGGGCGAGGAGAAGGAGGAGATCATTCAACTGATGAAGGACGCCCGTGCCATCGATGTGGACATCCTGACCATCGGCCAGTACCTGCCGCCCTCCAAACAGCATTATCCCATACAACGCTACTACCATCCGGATGAATTTTCCGAGCTGAAGAGTATTGGACTGGAGCTGGGATTTAAGCATATCGAATCCGGGCCGCTGGTGCGCAGCTCCTACCATGCCGACGCCCACGTGGTGAAATAGCCTGCGGAACTGCCCGTTCCCGGGCCGTTACACCTAAAAAAGAGGAACGGGGTTTACAGGGCGCGGATAGCTGCATTCAGGGCGTCATTCAAAGCGTTAATGGCGGCATTGACAGCCTTTTGAGCCGTTGCCCGTACCTGTATCTCCAGGGCAAGCGCGGCGTTTTCCAGCACACTCTTTTCATTTTGCAGGGCGGTGTCGAACTCTGCCCGGGTTGCCGTTGGGTCCAGCCTGATGGCGGCAATGAGCTTTAGCCGCTCTTTTTCATCTTCCAGTATCTGCTTCATCTGGTTTCGGATCAGCTCACTGTCATTCGCTAATTCCGTCTGAGCCGCGCTTACCATGGACTTAAACGTGGCCTCGAAATCAAAACCCATTGTCGCCCTCCTCTATTGATTGTTTTTGGATATATCTTTGGATTTCTCACCGGTCACGATATATTTGAAGGCATCGGACAGTTGGCGGCGATAGGCTTTGGCTGACGTATTTGAAATATGGCCCTGCGACCGGAAGAGCTCCGTTATGCCGGCCCAAATAGCAATCACATTTTTTACCTGGGATGTTGTTTGGCTGTTTTGGTCGCGCGCCTCGTTTTTAAGCAACAGGCTGTTCATTTCAACCTCAATAGCGATTATTTCGTTCTTGATCGTATCATAGCCGCGCTGTTCACCGGCTGCCTCGATATAGTTTGCCCAAAAAAAATCCACGCGCCTGGCCAAATCGAAGGTGTCAGCCAATACCTCCTTGTCATAGTCAGCCACCAGCTTTACCTGTGTGCATCCGAACAGCAAAAACAAGAATAGCGCCAGCGCCCAATAGACGGTTGTTTGTGTTCGTTTATATCGCATAACTATCCTTCTCCCACTATTTTTTGTCAGGTTTACCGCGTCCTTCCCGACGGCCGGTTTAGACGGAACGGATTTTGACTTCTTATAATGTATAAGCTCAGGGATACTATGGTTTGGGCCCTGTTATCGTTTACCATAAATCTGATTAACAATCCAGTCCGAGCCTTTGGAAATGTTTTCCCTCAATGTCCGGAAAGACTCTGTTCCGCCGTAATGTTATGGTTCTAACTCTAAGGCCTGTAAAAAATTCCCTTTCCCTTAACAGGATAAAGCCATGCTAAAAAAAGAGCAGACGCACAATCAGCGCCGGCGCGGCGGCCGTGGCCAGCGAAAGCAGCGAGCCGATCAGGAAATATTCGGCAAAGGGGCGGTTGTCCAGATCCTTAAAGCGGGCCAGGGATTTTATGGCCACAACGATGGCAATGGCGCCGGGCTGGTTAAACAGCACCATCACATAAAAAAGCAGCCGTTCCAGAATGCCGATAAGCCGTCCGCGTTCATATTCGTCCATATCCTGCTTTTCCGGATGATCCTTGTGCACGGGCGTGGCACGCACGGTATTAAGCACCAGGCGGATAAGGATGGTAGCTTCCTTTACGGTGTAGAGCATGGCCGTAAGGGCCGCCAGCCACAGGGTGTTCACCGTGTCCGCATGTAGCAGGCGTTCACGAAAAAAACTGCCCGCGGCGGCCAGCGGATTGGCGGAAAACCAGTCCCCGGAGGAAAAGGGCAACATCCTCATCAGGATAACGACCAATACCAGTGCCAGCGAGTGCAGCATAAAAGTGAGCAGGGGGCGCCCTTTTACGCGAAAAAGGCTGTCTGTCAGTACCATAAGGATATGAAAGATGATCAACAGGGCCACCCAAACCATATTTTCCCAAAAGATCACGCCCCACAGGCTCCAAAGCAGGCGGTATAGAATGGCGCTTCCGCCGGCCTTCTGTTCTTCGGTCAGACAGCGGATATCATAAAAAAAGAGCCGACCGCTCCAGTAAAGCAGGATAAAAAAGATCATAGCCCCTGCGTTCATCCCTGGGCCTCCCTCCATAAAAGTTCAATATGCCGGCTGCTGTCCACCGTCAGCCCAAAGGCGGGATCGCGGATGATCCTGGAGATGGCCGGTTGGCTGACCTCCAGGCGGTGGGCGATATCTTTCTGCTTCATGCCGCGATGATGATACAGATAGTAACTTTGCTTCTTCAGGAGTTTCCATGAAGCGCGTTTCAGGCTCATCCAGTGCAGTAACAGGTTGATGGTTTGCGTATACGGCGCTCCCGCGCCCTTAAAATGATAGATAAAGCCGCTCTTTCTGGCGGTTTCCAGGGCTTCGCGCGCGTTGTAAAAGGCCGGCCCATCCATGCCGATGGCCGCCTTGCGGTTAATCTGCGTGCTTATGCCGCCCAAACCGAAACCATAACGGAAGGGAATATAGTTCATACTGAATTCGAATTGGGCCAGTAGCTCAAAAACAGGACCATCCGGCGGCAATACCACCTGAAACTCATCACCGATGGTCAGCGTGGGGGGAGAGATAACCCTGTCCGCGAATTTGAGGGCGCTGTATCCGAGCGCCGTTTGGAAGCGTTTTTGCAATGCCGCCCGCTCCTGCCGTAAACGCGAGCGGATGATGTCTCCGATGATTACAAGATACAATCTGGTTCCGGCCATAACCCCTCTTGTTGTTTTTGTGTCGATATAAGCAAAATATGGTATAAATACATTACGGTAAATGTTATAATATGGCAATATAACAAAAATAATTATAAAAACAATTATATAACTAAAAAAGCTAATAATAGAAAAAATAACAAAAATTGTTAATATGGGGAACCATCATGATCCGCGACAGGAGCGCCCTTGTCCAGCAGGCCTTCCAACTCCCGGCGTGTAAGTTCCATACGCTCCAGATGTTCGGCTATGAGATTAGCCTCCCCGGGCAGGCGTGACTGTACCCGGCCTTCGATGATATAGGGCCCGTGCCCGCGCAGCAGCGCTCCGTAACGCTGGTAAACCGCCGGAAACAGCACCACCTCAAACAGGCCGTGGCGGTCTTCCAGTGTCAGGAACTTCATCTGTTGTTTGCCGCCCGTGGTCACCCGTCGGGAGGCGACCAGCCAGCCGGCGAGCCGTACCCTTTGGTTTGGGCGCTCTTCCAGGGTATGGGAGGGGGTAAAACGGGAAAAGTCTATGTGTTGCTCAAACAGAGCCAGCGGGTGGTCGCTGACGGCAAAGCCCAGCAGTTCCAGTTCGTTCAGGATGCGCTGATAGCGGTTAAAGGGGGGCAGGGCCGTATGGCCGGCGACAAACAGGGCCAGTTCCGCCTTGTGCCGGTTTTTAAAAAAGAGTTTTTTGAGCAGCAGCAGTTGCGGGGCGCTGGGATGCAGTCCGTTCAATGCGCCACACTTAATCAGGTGTTCCAGCTCTTTTTCCCCGGCGCGGCTGCGGCGGATAAAGTCGAACATATCCTTAAACGGCGCGGCGGCGCGTTCGCGCATGATGCTCCCGAGGGTGCGCTCCGTCAGTTCGGCCACGGCGGACAGCCCGCAACGGATGGCCTGCCCCTCCCGGCGGAATTCCCGTTCCGAAAGCCGGATATCGGGGGGTAAAATGGGGATGTTCATGCGCCGCGTCTCCTCGATATAGGCGGCGCGGGAATAAAACCCGCCCTGGTTGTTCAGCACGGCACACATATATTCCACCGGAAAATAATACTTTAAAAAGGCCGTCTGATAGGCGATGGTGCCGTAGGTGGCCGAGTGGGCCTTGTTAAAGCCGTATCCGGTAAATTGTGCCAGCCAGCCCCAAAGCCGCTCGGCGTCTTCTTCGGGCAGCCCCCGGCTTACGGCGCCCCGCACAAAGGCCCGGTGCAGCGTTAGGAACTCTTTTTTTGTGCGCGACTTACTCATGGCCCGGCGCAGGGTATCGCCCTGGGCCAGGGACAGTCCGGCCACCTGATGGGCGATTTTAAGCACCTGTTCCTGATAGATGATGATGCCGAGGGTATCCCGTAGCGGCTCCTCCAGCGCGGGATGCATATAGGTGGTTGCCTCCAGCCCGGCCCGTCGCCTGATGTAACTTTCCTTCATGCCGCTGCCATTGCCCGAGGCGCCGGGACGGATAAGGGCCACGGCCACGATGACGTCGTCCACGTGTTCCACGGTCATCTTTTTCAGCAGGCCGCGCATGGCCGGGCTCTCCAACTGAAAACAGCCCATGGTATGGCCGCCGCGGATAAAGGCGGTTACCCTCGGGTCGTTTTCGGGGATGGCGCGTAAATCCAGAGGGGAAAGGGTCGCTCCGTTTTTATAGAGAAAGCCGGGCGCCTTTCCTCCGGAAAAGGAGCGCTGCCTGTGCCTGGCGGCGTCGCGGCTCACATCGCGGATGCAGTCGGTAATGATGCTGAGCGAGCGCACCCCCAGCAAATCCATCTTAACCAGCCCCAGCGGTTCGATGCTGTACATATCGTACTGGGTCACCACCAGTCCCTTGCCGGCTTCCTCCAGCGGGACATGGCGGCGCAGTTCCCCCGGGGCAATGATAAGGCCGCCGGGATGAATGGAAAGATGGCGGGGAAAACCGGCCAGCCGTTCAGCCATGGCCATGATCTCCTCATACAGGGGCAGGTTATGGCGCAGGGCACGCAGTTCGGGCAGGCTGTTTACGGTTTCCTCGATTTGGGCCGGGGAGCGGTGGGGCAGATGTTGGGTGATCTTGCCGATTTCATCCTCGGGCAAACCATAGGTTTTGGCCACGTCGCGTAGGGCCGAGCGGCTTTGAAAGGTGTTAAAGGTGCAGATCATGGCCGTATGGTCGCGGCCAAAGCGTTCGTACACATAGTCGATCACCCGGTCGCGGTTTTTCCAGCATATATCAAGGTCTATATCGGGCGGATTGCGCCGTTCGGGGTTGAGGAAGCGTTCGAAATAGAGGTTGTGGCGGATGGGGTCCGCCTGGGTAATGTGCAGGCAATAGGCCACCAGGCTGTCGGCTGCCGAGCCGCGCCCCACGCAGGGGATATGTTCCCGGTGACAAAAATCGACAATCTCTTTAACGATGAGAAAATATTCGCTGAACCCCATGGCCTGGATCATATCCAGCTCATAGCTCAGGCGTTGGGTTACGGCCCGGGTGAGGGGGTGGTAACGTTCCGTGGCGCCGGCAAAGCTCTTTTTCCACAGGCAGGAAAAACTGCTTTCCCCGTCCGGCAATTCCACCGAGGGAAAAATGGCCTGTCCCAGTTTAAAATGGAAATTACAGCTTTCGACGACCTGCTGTGTGTTTTCCAACGCCCGGGGGAACGGTTGCAGCGCCTGACGCATTTGCCGGCCGGATTTAAAATATTGCTCGGCGTGAGCGGCGTCGCTAACCTTTTCGCGGGTGCTGTTATGCCGGATGGCCCGCAGGGTGCGGTGCAGGGCGGCGTCACGCATGGAAATAAAGCAGACGTCGTTACCGGCCACCGGGGAGACCGCATTCTCCAGCCCCAGATCGCGCAGGCGCAGGTTGATTAATGTGTCGGTGGCTTCACACTGCTGGAGCTCCAGGTAAAAATGGGGGCCAAAGAGGGTACGCATGCGCCGGACATAATGCGCGGCCTTGTCTGTTTGCCGGTTTTTCAACATGCGCCACACGGCGCCCCGCCTGCCTCCGGAGAGCACGGCCAGCCCTTCCTTGCGGGCGGCGACGTCGCCGATATCGAGGGAAAAGCGCCGGTGCCCGCCGCGCAGATGGCCCCGGCTGAGGATGTGGCACAGATTGGCGTAACCCTCGTCGTTGCGCGCCAGCAGTACTAACAGGCTGCCATCCCGCAAACACACTTCCGCGCCGATGAGGGGTTTTATATCATAGTCCCGCGCCCGGCGGTAAAACTCCACCGCCCCGTAAAGGGCATTGCTGTCGGTCAGCGCCAGGGCCTTCATCCGGTGCCGCGCCGCCGCCTGTAGCAGCTCTTCCGGCGAGGCGGTACCGCTGAGCAGGCTGTAATAGCTGTGGGTGTGTAAATGGCTGAACATCATCTTTCTTTATTATTAAAAAGGTGTACAAATGTACATTTAAAATATGTAAAAAGAAACAGCCCGGAAAAAATGAAGGGCCGCGCGGCCGCGGATGAAAAAAGTTTTTCTTATAGTGTGGAATGCTTATCTTTTTTAAAGTTAAACAGGGATAGCACCCATGAAGCGTTTGCTCCTTATTTTGTTTCTGATCGCGGTCACGTTTCCACCGGCCCAGACGCCCAACGCCATTCCCAGCCGCCCCAGGATAGGCCTGGCCCTTTCCGGGGGCGGCGCGCGCGGTTTTGCCCATATCGGCGTCCTTAAAGCAATAGACTCGCTGGGATTGCCGGTCGATTATATTGCCGGCACCTCCATGGGCGGGCTGATCGGCGCGCTCTATGCCATTGGTTACAGTGGAGCGGAACTGGAACGCATCGCCCTGGAAACCAACTGGAATCAGCTCTTCTCGGATCAGCTTCCGCGTAATATTTTACCCTATCCCGAAAAAAAGGAAACCGACAAGTACCAACTGGTGCTGGGTTTAAAAAACCGGGAAATCCAGTTACCCAGTGGTTTGATCCGCGGGCAGAAAATCACCCAGATGCTTTCCCGGCTGACCTATGCCTTTCAGAATGTAAAGGACTTTGCGCGGTTGCCCATTCCCTTCCGTTGCGTGGCCATCGATCTGATTTCATCGCGAAAGGTTGTGCTGAGCAAGGGCTCGCTGTCCAGGGCCATGCGTGCCACCATGAGTCTGCCGACCATCTTTTATCCCGTAAGCTGGGGGGATTCGCTGCTGATAGACGGGGGGATGATGGATAACCTGCCCGTGGATGTGGTGCGGGATATGGGCGCCAATATCGTTATTGCCGTTAATGTGGGCGAGCCGCAAAAGAGCAAGGAAGAACTCAATAACATTATCGATATTGTGGGACAGATATTTTCCCTGGCCAATACCGAAGCACAGGAATGGGCCCTGGCCAACGCCGATCTGGTTTTGACGCCCCCCCTGGGAAGCATGACCGGCGCGGATTTTGACAAGGCTGACATCCGCCGCTCCATACGACGCGGCCATCGTGTCGCCGTCGATTCCCTGGCCGCCCTTTTGGAAATCCGTCATATCACCGATCCGACCCATATCCACAGCGCGGACAGAGCCGTTGTGGACTCCACCCGGCTGTATGGCGTTCAGATTGCCGGAAACACCACCCTGCCTTTTAGTCTGATCGACTCCCTGCTTGACCTGCGGCCGGGAATGCTCTTTAACGCGGACACGTTGAAGGCGCATATTTACGCCTTACGCCGTAGCGGTTTGTTTAAAACCGTAAAAGGCAGCGTTCAGGCTGTGGACAGTTTGCGCTATAAAGCGCTTATCACCGTTACGGAAACGCAAAAACCGCATATTGCCCGCGTCACCATCAGTGGTCAAAAGATATTGTCATTCCGCTTTATTTATAACCTGCTCGGCATACAGCCCGGGACGGTATTCGACCCCGAGCTCATCGACCGGCGCATTACCCAGCTATACAGCCTGGGCTATTTTGAAACCATATATTACGACATAAAGCCCCTGTCCGAAAACCGCATAACCATACATTTCCATGTGTCCGAAAAACCGCGCCGGGAATTGCGCGTGGGCATAAAGTATGACGACCTGTACAACCTGACCATGGCCATCGGCGTTCAGGGCACCAATGTACTTATACCCGGACTGAGGATGGAAAATGAATTGCTGCTTCCGGAATATCTGGCGGCGCGCTTTAAGGTTTTTTATCCGTCGCGTTCCCTTACTTTTCCCATCTATCCTTTTGTACATCTCGGCTACAGGGACATCCCCATCGATATTTATGATAGCCGGGCCCATCTGGTGGCGCGTTATCCGTATCGATCCGCCGATTGGGCCGTGGGTATCGGTGTGCAGGCCGGTTCCTTTATCAATGCCGAACTGGAGCTTAATTTTGAATATATGGATATCGAACCGGAGGTGGCCATTCCCGATCCCGTTTTATTTCCTTCCTGGAAAAACCGACTGCGTACCTTACGTTTCAGTAATATCATCGATCAGCGCGATAATACCCTTATTCCCAGGCGGGGTTATATGCTTTCCGCCAAATACGAGGGCAGTTTTGTACAGCTTTTATCATCCGACCGTTATTATAAATTTAACATTATTTTCGAGAACTATCTGCCCCTTACCGCAAGGCATACTGTCCGTTTTTACGGTTTTTACGGCCAGGCGTCACAGGATATACCCGTCTATAAAAACTTTTACCTGGGCGGTCCTAAAAATTTTGTCGGTCTGGAATACTTTCAGCTTACCGGCCAAAAGATAGGCATTGTGCGCCTGGACTGGCGCTACCGCTTTAGCGACCGGTGGTACGGCACGCTGATTGCCAACAGCGCCTATGACGAACGCAGGCAAAACGAACGTATTGTGGGGGGCACTTTTCGCTGGATGCATGCCCTGGGGGCCGCCCTGACCCTGGATACGCCCTTTGGTCCCTTTGAAGTGACCTATGCTTATAATTTCAACTCTTTTTATGCCAATAAAAATAACGAAAGTTATCTCTACTTTCGGGCGGGTTATAATTTTTAAGGCGCGGCAGGCCTCACTGAGGGGAGGAGGTTTTAAAATCTTTTTCGGTAAAGGCGAATTCCGCCAGTTTCCGGTTCTTAAACACCTTGACCAGCGAGGCTTCCTGTTCCATAAAAAAACCGTGAATCTTACAGGGGGCGGGCAGGGGGCAAAAATCCTCTTCCAGCACACATTCGCTGATCATGCGACCCATGCCCATGGCTTTTAAGATGTCATAAAGGGTGATGTCCCGCGGGGAGAGCCGGAGACGGATACCGCCGTATTTTCCCTGTTCCGAGGCCAGCAGGCCGCCCAGACGCAGTTGGTAAACAATTTTTGTGGCAAAGGGCTTGCTTACCAGCAGGCGCTCTGCCAGTTCCCGCACGGGAATGGGTCTGGAGTCGCCATAATGACCGGCTAAAAATCCGCAAATACGGATGGCGTGATCATATTCTTTTTTCAGGGAGAATAACATTGGCCTGCCTTTTTCTCTATTTAACCGAAACGGTATAATATAAGATGCACCGCTTTGAGACTCAAACCATAAAAGAGTCCTCCCGCCTGCTTGTTGCACTTTTTACGGGAAATGGCTAATATGTTTAACCACGTTCCTAACATTATTACGGAGGTTTCATGAAGAGGCTGTTTGTTTTTCTTGTTCTGTTTTCCCTGTCGGTTCAGGCCGGGGAATATGGCGTTTATCAATTTGTTCTTACCGGCGTCAAGGGCGATCTGCCCTCCATTACCCGGGGGATAACCGGGCAGGCTTCCTCAGCCGGCTTTAAGGTACTGGCCAGCTATGATTATGGCGTGCCGGAGGACTGCGGTTATAAGGGCCATCTCATTTTGTTGAATGACTCCAGTTACACAGAGCAGCTGATAGCGGCCAACCCGCTTACAGCGCCCTTTGCCGCTACCGATCGCATCAACATATTTCAGGATGAGGCCGGTACCCATATTTCGGTGGTGAATCCGCATTCCATCAACCGCACCATGCTGATGGATGATGAGAAATATGAGCAGCTGAGTGCAAGCCACCTGCAAAAATTACGCAAGCTGATAACGTCCTCGGTGGAAGGAACCCCTTCCACCAAGGAATACGGGCAGATGCGCGAGGAGGGTTTTATCTCCAAAACCATGGGCGTTATGGCCGGTGGTGCTTTTTCCGAAAAGATCGAGGATGTTTTTGTTTTTAAAAACGCTCAATGGCGGGATGTGGCCCAACAGGTGAGCGAGGCCCTGGCCCAGCCCGGCCCGGAATGGGGCATGTATGCCGCCTTCAGCCTGCCGATGGAGCGACACAGCATGAGCATCATCGGCGTTACCGGACGTAAGATGGAGGCCAAATCCTTCGATATCGTCGGCGCCGGCGATGACGAGGAGCGCGAGGACTATGACTGTCCGGGTATCGCGGACGCGGGCGCCTATCCCTTTAGCCTGGTGGTGGTTCAGGATGGCGCGGATGTGAAGGTAAGGATGGTAACGGCCATGTATCGCATGAAGATATTTTTTGAAGACGCCGGTAAGTGGGCCTTTATGAAAAACATGACCATGCCCGGCTCCCTGGCTGATGAAGTGAAGGAGATGATTGAGAAAAAGCTGAAATAAGAAATTTCAGCCCAAAAAAAGCGAGCTTTCCGGCTCGCTTTTTTTATGGCCGATGTTTTGTTCCCGGAGGGGAAGCAGCGAAAACGGCTCTTTTTGCTTTGTTACGATCCCTTTTATATTTTTAGTTTTTATCCATTCAAAGCAGGGTTCCGGCCATGGAAATCATCATTATGGTCAGCACGGTTTTTATCGGTTATATGATCATGTACCGTTTTTACGGCCGTTTTCTGGCGCGGAGGGTTTTTAAACTGGATGCCAGCCGTAAGACGCCGGCCGTGGAATTTAACGACGGTGTGGACTATGTCCCCACAGCCAGGGGGATAATCTTTGGCCATCATTTTACCTCCATTGCCGGAACGGGGCCGATCGTGGGCCCGGCTATAGCCATCATCTGGGGCTGGGTGCCCGCGCTGCTGTGGGTCTTTCTCGGTTCGGCCATCATGGGCGCCGTGCATGATTTCGGCTCGCTGGTCATCTCCCTGCGCAATCAGGGCAAGTCCATTTCCGAGGCCACTGCGCTGTATATCAACACGCGTACCCGCGTTTTCTTCTTTATTCTGGTTTTTCTGGCCCTGTGGATTGTCATCGCCATCTTCGGTCTGGTGATCGCCGTCATCTTTGATATGTACCCCTCGGCGGTGTGGCCGGTGTGGCTGCAGATACCGGTTGCCATATTCCTTGGGCGTATGATTTATCACCGGGGAAAAAACATCACCCTGTGGACGCTGGCGGCCCTGGGGCTGCTCTATGCCCTGGTGGTGTTCGGGTATTACTTCCCCTTTACCATGCCTGCCGTGGCCGGCATTCCACCAACGGGTGTGTGGACCATCCTGCTGCTCATCTATGCCTATATCGCCTCGGTGTTGCCGGTAACCACCCTGTTGCAACCCCGGGATTTTATTAATGCCTACCAACTGATTACGGCCATGGCCCTGCTGGTGCTGGGCGTGCTGGCCTCGGTTATATGGGGTGGATTGGAAGTGGTGGCGCCCGCCGTACAGACCGCCCCGGCGGAAGCGCCGCCCATGTGGCCTTTTCTTTTTATCACCATCGCCTGCGGGGCTATATCCGGTTTTCATTGTCTGGTCTGTTCGGGAACCACCGCCAAGCAGTTACGTAGTGAACCGGACGCTCTTTTTGTCGGCTACGGCTCCATGCTGGTGGAAGGGGGGCTGGCCACGCTGGTGATTATTGCCGTGGCCGCCGGGATCGGTTTGGGCTATACCACCGCCGACGGGCAGCATCTGACGGGTGTGGCCGCCTGGAACAGCCACTATGCCTCCTGGGTGGCGGCCAAGGGGCTGGGCAGCAAGGTGGGGGCTTTTGTGGATGGCGCGGCCAACATGATGGCCATGACCGGATTGCCCCGCGGCATTGCCGTGGCCCTGATGGGTTTGTTTGTCGCTTCCTTTGCCGGCACCACCCTGGATACGGCCACGCGTATTCAGCGCTATGTGGTCAGTGAGCTGGCCACGGATTTAAAGTTCCCGGCTCTGCAAAACCGTTATTGGGCCACGGCGGTGGTTGTCGGTTCCGCCATGCTGTTGGCGTTTGCCTCGGGCGCGGATGGCAAGGGCGCCCTGGCCATGTGGCCTCTGTTCGGCGCGGTCAATCAAACCCTGGGCGCTCTGGCCCTGGTTATTGTCACCCTCTATATGAAGCGCACACGGAAAGGCTGGCTATGGCTTACCGGCGGATTGCCGGCCTTGTTTATGAGCGTGATGACCCTGTGGGCCGGTATCGACAATCAGATAAGTTTTGCCTCTTCCTCTCTTTTGCTGCAAAGCGTTAATATCTTTATCATCTTTGTTGTGGCCTGGATTATTATCGAATCCCTGCTGGCTTTTTTCGGTTTGGTTAAACACGGCGGACAAACGGCCGAATATTGAATTTAAGGTAAAATAATATATTCTTTTGCAGAATGCCGGGCATGAGGCTATATTGACCTGTTATGGAAGTTTTAGGCTTCCACTGTTTTTATTTTTTTTAGGAGAGTCGTATGTCGACTAAAGTTCATTTTCCGGGAAAAGCCGAATTCTATAAGGAGCTTAAGACCCGGATCAATTCATATTTTACGGAAAACGGTACAACACCCACGGGCGGCAAAAAGCTGGCCTTTAAAAGCGTGATCGTGATCGGGTTGGTTGTTGTCAGTTATGTGTATCTGGTCTTTTTTGCCCAGGGTTGGATCGATACACTTATTTTTTCCTTTTTGCTTGCCCAGGGCTTTGCCCTGGTAGGGTTTAACGTAATGCATGACAGCGTTCACGGTAGTTTTGCCCGCAGTAGAAAAATCAATAAGATCATGGGTTACACCATGGATATCCTCGGCGGTAACGCCCGCCTGTGGTATCATAAGCATAATGTGCTGCACCATACCTACACCAATATCGCCGGCATGGACACCGATATCGAATCCAGCGGCTTATTGCGCATGAGTCCGCAGCAGAAGTGGCGTCCCTGGCACCGGTTTCAGGTTTTATATGCTTTTCCTGCCTACAGCCTGCTTACCATATCGATGGTGTTGTTTACCGATTTTCAAAAGTTCATCAGCGGACGTATAGGAAAATACAAATTGCCGAAAGCCGGCGTTAAGGAATCGACCCGCTTTTGGCTGATGAAAGCCTTCTATTTTTTCTATGCCCTGGCATTGCCTATGTTTTTTCATAGCTGGTGGGTGGTGCTACTGGTCTTCCTGCTGGTGCATATGATTCTGGGGTTCACCTTTTCCATCGTATTTCAACTGGCCCATACCATGGAGGACAACAGCTTTCCCGAGCCCGATCCCAATGACGGCGCGGTGAAAAACGAATGGGCTATTCATCAAATTGAAACCACGGCTAATTTTGCCACCCGCAGCCGCTTCCTTTATTGGTATATCGGCGGTCTTAACTTTCAGATCGAGCATCACCTGTTTGCCAAGATCAGTCATGTGCACTATCCGGAAATCAGTCGGATCGTGCGTGAAACATGTGAGGAATTCGGCGTTAAGTATGTTGAGTATAAGAGTATGCTCTCGGCCCTGGCTACACATCTTAAGTTTATTTATCATATGAGCAAAAAGCCTTACGCCGCGCAATAAAGGTCTTTTTAAAGACGTTGTTTTTTTAAGGGATTGTGACCATAGGTCACAGTCCCTTTTTTATTTTTCCGATTCTCACCTCACCCGCCAGGCGTTCACGACCGTGGACAAAAACTAATCACAGCTCCCTTAATGTTTATTTATAAGATTAAATAGTCCGAAACATAAAATAGCAATTAACCCCCATAAAGGAGTAGCGTTATGAAGAATATGTTTTTGCTTGTTTTTGTTTTTATTACGACGACCCTGCTGTTTGCCGGCACGCCCACAAAAGCGGAGTTGGATAACGGTAAGGCGGTATTTAACAAAATTTGTTTTGCCTGCCACCGGGATGGCGTGGCCGGCGCCGCGGCCATTACCAATAAAAAGCGTTGGCAGGAAAACGCCGATAAGGGCTTAAGCACCCTGGTGCACAGCGTAAAAAACGGCGTGACCAACGGCAAATACGGTACCATGCCTCCCAAGGGTGGATGCATGGATTGTAAGGACGAAGATTTCAGGGACGCTATCCTTTATATGATCCACGAAAGCGGCGCAACCTTGAAATAGACCTAAGTAAAACAGATTAAAGTCCACGCGGATTTTTTGGAAAAGTAGAGCACGGTAATGAAATTAAAAAGTAAATTCCGTATCCTGACCGCCATGCTGTTTGTTATTTTATCCACGGTAATCATGGTGTTTCTTTACAATCAGTTTATGATTGTGGATGTCAATGAACAGGCCTTTAGCGGTATAAACAGAACAGAGAGCACGGCCTATCTGCAAAACCTTTTGCATGAGTTCAGGGAAACGGAACTTTCTGTTTACAACCCGGTGACGGGCACTCCTCCCGGGCAGGCCAAAAGCCTGATGCTCATAAAAAAAAATGTATTCACCGTTATTCTGGATAACTGGAACGTGCCGGACTCTATTCTGCTTCCGGTAAAGAGCGCGGCACAAAACTATTTTTCCAGCGTGGATGGCGGCATAAATGCTGTTATAGGCGGTTCCCCGGAAGCGATTGCCGAAGCGGCCCGGGCCGCTTCGGAGGCTTTCACTGGCGTCATGTCCCGCCTGAACGGTTCTTCCACCGCCTTAAAGGGGGAATTGATGGAACACCGGCATCAGGCCGATGTGCTTATGAAATACGGCAATATCGCTATCTCTGTGCTGGTGTTCATCAGCATGGGATTCTTATTTGTAATGGACATGCTGTTAAAGCGGAAAATATTGGCGCCCGTTTTGCAAGCCCGCGAGGCGGCGGAGGAAATGGCCGGGGGCAATCTTGATATCGAACTGAAAATAGAGAATGATGATGAGATTGGCGACCTGGAGCGGGCCATGGAGAGTTTGCGCAATGTGATCCGGGAAAAAGCCCGGGTGGCCGAGAAGATTGCCGGGGGTGATTTGTCGGTTTCCATAGCCATTTTATCGGAGAAGGATGTACTGGGCCGGGCCATGGAGAATATGAAGAGCAGCCTGAGGTCGCTTTTGAGGGAAGCGTCCTCTCTAATCGAGGCCATGAGGGAAGGGGAGTTGGACAGGAGAGCGGATAACAGCCGCTTTTCCGGCAGTTGGCAGGAGTTGTTAAATGAGATGAATCGCCTGGTGGAGACCTTTATCAATCCCCTGAATGTCACTTCCGCCTATTTAAGGGACATTTCATCCGGTGTTGTTCCCGAGGAAATAGAAACCGAGTACAAAGGCGCGTTTAATGTAATTAAGGAAAGCGTCAATCAGTATGTTCGCGTTTTGCAAAAGTTAACCGGGCGTGTGGAGGAAATCGCCGCCGCCGCAAGAAAAGGCGATCTTTCCAAAAGAACCAAATCCGGGGAGTTCCAGGGTATCTGGAAAGAACTGATTGAGGGGGTCAATGAGGTGTTTATCAATGTTTCGGAACCCGTTCAGGAAATCATGGAAGTGATGAATGATGTGGAACGGGGTGTTTTACATACCCGGGTGCATGGTGACTTTGCCGGTGATTTCAGGAAACTGAAGGAGACGGTAAACAGCTCCACGGATTCCCTGGCCCATACCATAGCGGAAGTGAACCGTTCCATTGAGGAGGTGCAGGCCGGAACGGCCCAGGTATCGGCCAGTAACCAGATCGTCTCCGAAGGAGCAACGGAACAGGCCGCCTCTCTGGCAGAGGTGCTGAATGCCCTTACCGAGCTGGGCCATAAGTCCACGGATAATTTTGACGCCGCCTCGGAAGCGGTAAGCCTGGTGGAGACCGTGCGGGATAAGGCCCGGGGCAGCGAACAAAAAATGGCCGAAATGCTGACGGCCATGGACAATATCGACCGTTCGGCCCAAAAAATATCAACCATCATTAAAGTGATTGACGAGATCGCTTTTCAGACCAATTTACTGGCGCTGAACGCCGCCGTGGAAGCAGCCCGCGCCGGTGTGCATGGCAAGGGTTTTGCCGTGGTAGCCCAGGAGGTGCGCAGTCTGGCCCATCGCAGCGCCAAAGCGGCCAATGAAACCACGGAGCTGATCGGTGATTCACTAAAGGAAGTGGCCGATGGCGTGAAAACGGCCAATACCACCGCCGGGGAACTGGCGGAAATCATCAAGGGTGTGCAGGGTATTTCGGAAATTATAAAAAAGATACACGCCGCTTCCGGGGAACAAAATAAATACAGTGTTTCCATTAAAAAGGAGCTTGACAATATTAATGACCACACCCGCTCCAATGCTGCCAGCGCCCAGGAAGTGGCTTCATCGGCCAATGAGCTTTCCGCCCAGGCCGTACAGTTGCAAAAGCTGATTTCACGCTTTGAATTGGGCGGGCAAGAGGGCACGGAGGTAGAAACCATGGCTTTTAATACACCTTTCTGTAATTAAAGATGACTGCTGTCAAGAAAAATCAGCAGAAATATCACATATCCGGTGCATATTTATTTTTCTATTCATTATCTCATGGATTTAGACTTTAATGTTGTTATGATTATTCAAACCCGGACGATAGACTATATACAGATCCATTAAAAGAAGGAGCGGAATATGAAGAAATTTTTATTTCTAAGTATCATTTTATTTTCCGGTGGTTTATGGGCACAGGCACCGGGCAGCGGCTCCGGCTCCGGTTCGGGAGAGTTATCCTTTACCCAATCTTCCCGGACCTTTTCTTCCGCGCCAACCGGAAGCTTTATTTATTCGACCAGTACATATACCTTTTCGGATATTGTGGTATTCAGCTATTTTGATAATTCATTTTTCAAGGTGTTTGATGCCAACGGCGTGGCCATTGACAGCGTTGTACTCAATAAAGATGAGTTTTACAGCTTTAAACCGGGTACAGGCTCCTATCGCGTGGATTGTAACAATTCCTTTACCGTTTTGATCGGCGATCCGATTACGCGCAGTGTTATGGGCTTTTTTGCCGTGGATGAATCGGGTAGCCCTCTTTCTACCCACATAAACACTTTTATGCCCGCTAACGATTTTCCAAACGAGCATTTCATTGTTTTTGCCTATCATGACGGAACCGAGGTGGTGGTAAAAAATCTAACGGACTCTACAACGATTGCTGCCGTAATTCTTAACCGGGGTGAGCATCTGGAAATCAATGACGTGAACTCAAAGTTTTTACAGGTCTCCGCCGGCAAGCCGGTTTCCGCCCTCAGTTATACGGATCAGGGCTATTATATCCCCAGCGATAACGGCACCTTTGCCGGAACAAACTTTTACGGTTTCTCCGGGTATGTTGGCAACTGGAGTAATGGGGTGGTCATATCCGCCTATCAGGATAGCACCGTTTATTTACTTACCAATACCGAAACGGGTGACACCCTGATGGCCGGCACGCTGAATTATGGCGAAGTGGCCTCTTATGCCGTTAACGGCGACCTGTATTGGCAGGTACAGACCGACAAAAGCGTTACGGTGAGCAATACCCCGTATGCCGCGTGGACAGGCTCTTATTATCACCTCACCCGGCAGATAGATGAATCCGGGGAAGGGATTGGTCGTCACTTTATTATGCCTGTTATATATGGTGATACGGATATTTACTCCTTTGACGATAACAATACCGTTATGGTGATTGATCTGGCCAACGGCGATACGGTTTATACCGAAATGCTGAACAAAGGGGATCATTTTTATTTTAGTTCGGCCAATACGGTTTATGATGTGATTGCCACCGAAAATATCTCCGTTATAACCTCCAATGGCGCCAGTTACGGTGCCGATTTTGTGCCGTTGAATTTTGCCATCGGTCTGCCCGACCTGGCTATTTCCGGCGGGGATATCGATTTTGACCCGGATACGGTCAGTGCCACACCCGGCACACCGGTAACCATTAACGCCACGGTACATAATTACGGTTTTGCAACCGCCTATGAGGTATCCGTACAGTTCTATGATGGACGGCCCGAGGCCAACAATGCCATCAGTACATTTTTCATCATCGATTCCCTTGCTCCCGGGGCATCTAAAACCCTGTCCGTGGATTGGCTTACTCCCGATCTGCCGGAATATCATGAAATCTATGTGGTTGCTGATCAGCATGATTATATTGTGGAGTCCAATGAATCCAATAATACGGGTTCCCGATTTCTGATCGCCAATAAAGACCTGTTGCCGCCGCTGGCGGTGGTGGTCAATGCGCCGGGAACGGTTATTTTGGACAACGATACCCTGAGCTTTACCGATTTTGATATAGAAGTTTCCATCTATAACAGCGGTGATGTAGCCGCTGATAGTGTTCTGGCTTCCCTGAGATTGCCGGTGGAACTGTCGATCCGTGACAGTGTCGATTCCTTAATGGCCTTTGACAGTATCAGCGCCAAACAAACCGAAAAGTTTTCCTGGCCTGTTCATATCGATGGCTTTCCCGCATCAACATTCTCCAAGATATCGGGCAGCGATGACATCCTGGCCTATTTTTATACCATAACGGTAAGCGCGAGTAATGCCGAAACCAAGGATGTGAACCGCATGCTGCTGGTTAAGGATAACAGCATCGTTGGCATTAACGGAGAGGAATTTACCCTGCCTGACAATTTTGAAGTGGCCCAGAACTATCCCAATCCTTTTAATCCGGTAACCAGGATTGATTATGCCCTGCCTCAGGCAGGACACATGCTGATCCGCGTTTTTGATCTTAGCGGCCGCAAGGTGGCCGAGTTGCAAAACGGCAATCAAAGCGCCGGGCGGCATTCGGTTTCCTTTAACGGAAAAGATTTAAGCAGCGGCGTCTATTTTATGCAGTTGAATTTTAACGGCCGTGATGTGGCCGTGTTGCGCATGACCCTGCTGAAATAAAGCGATCACTCTTTAGAAAACAGCCCCGTTTTGCGGGGCTTTTTTTTTGATGCTTGCCTAAATGGCGGCTCATGGCTAAACTATGCCTTTGTCATGGGAGAAACCAATGTCGCTTTTTGCCGGGATAAAGAAATTTTTTAAAGGCCTCGATCAACAGCACCGCCATAAGGCCATTGAAGACCTGGAATGGGAGATGCATGAACTGCAGCATATCTTCGGGTTGTTGACACTCGGCTACATGGTGGGGCTGCCCTCGGCGCCTTTGCCCGTGGCCTGGGAGTTGTTGCCCGACATGCCGCGGGAGTTTGCCATCATGCTGGCCAGGCTGGATACAGCGCAAAATCCCCTTTCCGAGCAGTTTTCCCGGTTGGATGTCTCATGAGCGCCGTTCTGCCGCACGTCCGCTTTTTTATGGGCAAGGGGGGCGTGGGAAAGTCCACGTTATCCGCATTGACGGCTCTTTATCATGCCGACAGGGGGCACACGGTTTTATTGGCCTCTTTTGATCCTGCTCATAATCTGGGCGATATTTTTCAACAAAAATTGGGTGAACGGCCCGTACCGATTGTGGAGAGATTGTCTGCGGTGGAGGTTGATCCCGAAAAGTGGAGCCGGGAATATCTGCAAGAGGCGGAGCGGCAGTTCCGCGCGGCCTATGCCTACCTGACCACCTTCAGCCTGGAGCAGCATTTCAAGGTCATCCGCCATGCTCCCGGGGTGGAAGCCTATGCCCTGATGCGCGCTTTCGATGATCTATATCGGAAAAGCAATGTCGATTTTCTTTTGCTGGATATGCCGCCCACGGCCCTGAGCCTGAGCTTTTTGGCCCTGCCGCGGCTATCCTTGTTGTGGTTAGAGCAGTTACACGCCTTGCGGACGGAAATACAGCAAAAACAGAAGATGATCTCCCGCCTGCGTCTGGGACGCCGGGAGATGGAACGGGACCGGGTGATGGAAAATATAAACCGGCAGACGGAACGCTGGCGGGAGAGGGACGCTGTTTTTAGTAACAACGCACAGACCCGCTATCTGCTTATAGAAAACCCCGAAGCTCTTTCAGCCCTGGAAAACGGACGGATTGAAAGCCGGTTGAAAGAGCTGGGCTTTAGCGGCATCGATCGTGTTGTTAATAAAACCGGGAATGGAAAGTCCGGCTTCCCGCTGGTTGCCGGATTGTATGGCATAAATAAGATGCGCGCCTATATCGATCACCATAAATCTGTTTTTGACGCCCTGATCCGCTGACGTGCTCTCCGGCTATCTGTTGGCGGGCAAGATAAAGGAGAGGGTTACAATGTTTAGGCTTGTAACCTCCGTACGATTCAGATTATACTCCAACTCCATCCAGGCTTTTCCCATTTGAAAACGAAAGCCGATATCCAGGCCCGGCAGGCTCCGGGAGCTTATCCCGCTTTCCTGACCGGGAAGGGGCAGAACGGCGCCATAGTTCAGCCGCAGATAAAGGTTGCCATATCCCGCTTCCCAGCCCGCTTTTATATAGGGGAAATAGAAAAAGACAAGGGTACCCGTCTCGGCGGTTAAATTTGTGTAAAACAGATCCTTTTTGTAGAGCTTTATCAAATCGGACCAGCGGTAGTTAAAGCCAAAAACGGGGATATATTTATCATTCGGGCTAAAAACGGGATAGAGCCACACACTGCCCCGGAAACGGCGCAGAAGGTTAACGGGGCCCTCTTTTTGTTGCTGCCAGACGCCCAGCCGTTTTTCAATACCTTTTTGGGCCGCCGCAAATAAAATTCCCCTGTGCAGCGTGTCGCAGGGCAGGTAAAAACCCATGCCCCTTTCCAGATAGAGGGCGTTTATATATTGCCGGGAAAGGGGAAACTCTTTATAAAGATGCCCGCTGATTACGGAATCGGCACCGCAATCCCTGCCGGGAGAGGGGATGAATTGCATGGGCCAGGAAAGAAGCTGCTCCCGGGAAAACTTTATAAATTTATCTGCCAGCGCTTTTTTTAGGCTGTCGCTGTCCTGTATGGAAGGGCTGTGAACATTGGCCAGGGAGATGAGCTGGCTGTCTTCCGTGAAAAAAAGATTGGCGTCACGCACCTCAATAATTTTTATCTGCCGCAGCTGGAATGCCGACACAGCGGAAACGGCAAGAAATGGCCAAAGAAAAAAGAGAGACCTGCATAAACGACCGGCGCGGGTAGACATAAAACTTCTCCTTGATTGCCGAAAACTTTTAGATGCCTGTACGGAGTTGGATTGGTGGGGGGGGGTAACCACACAACTTTTATACACTTTTGCTAATTTAATGGATAGATCACAGAGATGCATGTTTTTCCATAATCCGCTTCTGATATTGGTTTAGGGTAGGGGGTGAATCGCCATTTATGACAGATATACTACTCTGCGGATGCATAAGAAATATATCTTTTGGAGACTTGAACCCCGCGATATCAGGCGAAACTGTTTTATTTAAGACGAACGGCGGTACCGTAGGCCAGCACCTCGGCCGCTTTATCCATAACTTCGCTGGTGGAAAAGCGCAGGGCGACTATGGCGTCGGCGCCCAGACGTTCGGCGTCTTTGATCATGCGGTCGATGGCCTGTTCCCGGGCTTCGCCCAGAAGCTTGGTGTATTCCTCGATTTCGCCGCCGGTGATATTTTTCAGACCGGCGATAATATCACGGCCGATGTTGCGGGCGCGAATGGTGTTGCCTTTCACCAGGCCCAGAGTTTCCGTAATCGTCTTTCCGGCAATGGTAGGGGTTGTAACAATGATCATCGTTCCACCTCTCTGTAGGGATCGTTCTTGCGAATAAACAGTTTTTCCCGCACAACGGAGAAAAACAAAGCTACTAAACCTGACCCCAGAAAAACAACCCCAATTTTAACTATGCCCGGAATGGCGGGGTCGGCCAGAAACAAGGTCACAAATTCATACAAGCCGTACGCCGTCAGTATCAGGATACCCGTCAGGGTCAGGAACCAGGATAAGCCCCGTTCGATTCGGTGGTAAACGTTGGTTTGATACATATCCCATATCTCCCCTTGTGGTTCTTTGTAGCGTACCTTTTTGGTCAGGGCATGCACGGCGCTGAACTCACGCCATTCATGGCGGAACTCCGTACTGCTTTCCAAAAGCTGTTCAAAACGGCTTTGCTCTTCTTGCGTCAGCGCCTCATCCAGCGCTTTCATCAACAGGTGTTGCCACTCTTCGGGAATGGGTTTTTCATTTTTCATCAGATTAAATCCGCTACTTTGTGTTTAAGTTGTTCCTTTAAGGCTTTCCGGGCCGTGTACAGGCGCGACATCACCGTGCCCACGGGTATCTCCAGCATTTCGGCAATCTCCTGATAGCTGTATTCCTGAAATTCGCGCAACAGAATAATCTCTTTTTCCGCCGGTTTCAGGGAGTCTATCGCCTGCCAGACCTCCTTTTTCAGTTCCTCCTTTTCCAGCGGCCGGTCTTCCTCCACCACGGTATGGGAAAAGTCGAGAAAGGCCAGGTTTTGCAGCTTGGCCGTCCGGTTTTTTCGGTTGCGAATCTCATTGAGACTGAGATTTTTAACGATCCGGTACAGCCAGGGGAAAAAAGGCTTTTGCAGGTCAAAACGGTTCAGACTGTAATAGGCCTTGGCAAAGGCCTCCTGCGAGATATCCAGCGCCTGCTCATGATTGTGCACAAAGCCCAGGGCAACGTAATAAGATCGTTGCATATAACGCTTAACAAGATGGCCGAAGGCCTGTTTGTTACCGTGCAAGGTTTCTTCCACCCAGTGTCTTTCCATAGCCTGACTCATTCCATCGCTTGATTTTGATTCATACATAGCTATACACCGTAAAAATTAAAATATTCATTTTTTCAGGAATACCGTTGCAGGATTTTTAAAACGGAGGCATAGTATCCGCTTCCGAAGAGATTCAGGTGGTTAAAAAGGTGATAGAGTTCATACAAGGGCAACCGTTCCCGCCAGCCGGGTTGCAGGGGACAAGCCTCATCATAGGCTTGATAAAAAGATGAGGGAAATCCGCCGAACAGAGTGGTCATGCCCAGCTCCGCTTCACGATGACCGTAATAGGCGGCCGGGTCGATCAGCCAGGGCCGCCCGTCGGCGCCGCACAGAAAATTTCCGCTCCACAGGTCGCCGTGCAACAGGGCCGGGGGCTCTTCCGTGCCGGCGATCAGGGAGGGAAAAACAGATTCAAACCGGCTAAAGGCTTTTATCAGCTCCGGGGAGGCATAGCCGTTTTTTTCCGCCAGGCGCAGTTGAAAGCGCAACCGCTTTTCCAGATAAAAATGGCTCCACTCCGTGGATTCCCGTCCCTGACCGGTCACATTTTCCTGTGGCGTATGGCCGATAAAATTATCCTCGAAAAAACCAAAGCTTTCTCGGCTATGGCCATGCATCCCGGCCAGGGCCCGGCCAAAATGTTCGAAAAAACGGTTGCCGGCCCGGCCGGTTTCCACCCGCTCCATGATCAGGTAATCGCTGCTTACAAAATGGACGGCGGGAATGGCCAGGGCTTTTGCCTTGCGCAATTCGCTCAGGCTGTTGGCTTCCGTGGGGAACATGCGCGGATGGCGCGCGCCCCATTTGGCGAAAAACTGCCGGCCATCGCTAAGTACCAGCCGGGCGGTTTGGGCAATGGAACCCGACGGGGCATGCGCCACCCGGGCGATGGAGAGGTGACATTCTTGTTCGATTTTTTCTTTAAGAAGGGAGTTCATGGTCCTCTTTTATGCGCTCCAACAAGCCGGCGCAGGCGTCTTCCAAAATATCCAGTACCTCTTCAAAACCCTGCGGGCCGCCGTAATAGGGGTCGGGCACAACCGAGTGGGTACATTCCCGGCAGAAATCGGTCATTTTGAAAATCCTGGAGCGATGGATGCCGCCATAATCCAGGCTGTGCAGATCGGCCAGATTCTGGTCATCCATGGCGATGACATAGTCAAAGGACGCCAGGTCTTCCGGGGTGACCGCCCTGCTGATACTGGTAAGCTCATAGCCCCGCCGGATGGCGTGGGCCTTCATGCGCCTGTCCGCGCCCTGCCCGGCATGCCAGCCGATGATACCGGCGGAATCGATGTGAAAGTCATCTTCGAGACCGGCCTCTTGCACCATTTTTCTGAAAACAGCCTCGCCCGAGGGTGAACGGCATATATTACCCAGACAAACAAACAGTACGGAAATCATCAGGATTGCAACCTCACATGAATTTTAGCGGCCACCTCGCGGGAGAGGGCCAGAAATTTTTTACCGTTGCCAATAAGAAAGACATCGTTGCCCGGCGGTATTTCAATCATCGTCCACAGGGAACCGGCCACCAGGTCGCGGCTGGTATAAAAACGGGTTTCCTCCGGGGTCAGGCTGGTTTTTTTTACAACAAAAGATTTGGAGGCTTCCACATTGGGCAGGGTGGTGGTGCGCTGAATGTCCCAGTCGGGGATATCCGAGCCGTGGGGGTCCTTGGTGGGGAAGCCCAGAAAGTGATCTATGCGGTACATGAGCTGGTCGGAAATAACATGTTCCAGCCGCTCGGCCTCTTCATGGATTTGCTGTTCATTCATATCCAGCACCCGTCCCAGAAAGGTTTCGATCAGCCGGTGTTTGCGCACCAGTTTACGGGCAGCGTCTTCCCCGGCGGGGGAGAGCAGGGCGCCGGCGCTTTTGTTATAGGTGATCATGCCCAGTTTTTCCAACTGGCGGAACATGGCCAGCACCGTGGGGGGCTTTATGTTAAGTTCATCGGCCACCACCTTGCCGGTGGCCCGGATACGCTTTTGTTCCAGATGCCAGATGATCTTCAGATAATTTTCCTGGCTGGCGGAAAAGGGCATAGTGCTGCTCTCTGTTATTTTTTCTTCGTAAAGATAATATTTTTTTTTCTGAGAAAAAAAGCTAAATGGCAGTGGGAGCGGGGAATCGCAGACGATTTGCCGCCGGGCCGGGCAAAAAAACAGGGCATCATTACAGGAAAATATTTAACTTCCCGCCTGAGTTCACGGAAACCGAAAATTAAGGATACGCGATGAAAGAAGTGAAAATATACACCGACGGGGCCTGCTCGGGCAATCCCGGGCCGGGAGGCTATGGCGCCATACTTAAATTTGGCGATACGGCAAAGGAGCTTTCCGCCGGATATAAAAACACCACCAATAACCGCATGGAGATGCGGGCGCTGATCGCCGCGCTGGAAAGTTTAAAAGAACCCTGTAAGGTGGATATCTATTCCGACTCCAAATATATCGTCGATGCCATCAACCAGGGCTGGGCCCGGCGCTGGCGGGCCAACGGCTGGATGCGCAATAAAAAAGATCCGGCCCTGAATGTGGATTTATGGGATAAACTGTTGAAGTTGCTGGAAAAACACCCTTACCGCATAAGCTGGGTTAAGGGCCATGCCGGCCATCCCGAAAACGAACGCTGTGATGAACTGGCGGTTGCCGCCATTCAAAGCGACACCCTGCTGGATGACCGCTAAACAGGCCGGGCAAGGCCTGCAATATGCCCCCCGGTTTCTGGTTTTGTTCCAATCAGGATAAGTCCGTATGCAAAAGGTCTTTGATCGCACGGTATAAAAGTCCGGTTTTGGCCGCCCGTTACAGAGTTCGATGCCACCATGCCACTGCGTGGTACGGACTTTTGTTCTGTATTGCAAGTAAACCTGTGGCTTAGGGCTATCGCTTTCCCCCTTAAAATAAAAAAAGCGCGGCAGAATAAACCGCCGCGCTTCTCCGAGCCTCCAAAAGAGGAACATTACCCGAAGGTCAATCTCCTACTTCATTAAAATCATTTTTCCTGATTTTTGAAATTCATTGGTAACAACCCGGTAAATATACATGCCGGAAGGCATGGCGTTGCCAAGGTTATTGGTTCCGTTCCAGTTAAATTTGTAAACGCCGCTGCCCAGATTGCCCGAATAGAGGGTTTTAACCTTTTTACCCAGCAGGTCATAAATCTCAACCGAAACCGCCGTGGTTTCACCGTTAAGGGAAGGGATGCTCAGGCTGAAGTTGGTTGAGGGGTTAAAGGGATTGGGATAGTTGGCGCTCAGCGCGTAACTGGCGGGTATCTGGTTTACGGGCAGGCTTTTACCGGGACTTACAAAAACGGAAATGGGGCCATGGTCGGTGGCCACACCGTTATTGTCGATATCCTTTAACAGATACCAGTAGGAACGCGATTCGGTCACATTGCGGTCGGTAAAGGAGTAGTCCTTGCCCGAGGAGGAGGTACCCAGCCCGCGCAGATTGCTGTAATCGTTATAGTCGGCCAGTTTTTCAAAGGGGCCGTTTTCGCTATCGGAGCGGTAGACGGCAAAACCGATATTGTCTATTTCGCTGGCGGTTTTCCAGTTCAGGGTAACGATGCCATTGGCCGAACTGGCCGTAAAGGAGGTCAGCTCCACCGGCAGGGCCTGGTCGGCGGATTGAACGGCGGCAAAGGCGTTTACCCGTCCGGCTCCCAGCTTGCCTATATAGGCGGCGTTGCCGGCAATGCCTTCTATGTCATCGGCGGTATTATACAGGGTCTGCTCTACCTCGGTGGCGGTAAGGGCGTTGTTATGGCTCCATACCAGAGCGGCCACGGAAGCAGTTGCCGGGGTGGCCATGGAGGTGCCGCTTAAAAAGGCCACCTTATCATTGGCGTCGTCATTGGGATCGTGATAGGTACTCATGATCTGGTCGCCGGGGGCGGAAATATCCACAAAGGTGCCGTAGGTGGAAAAGCTGGCCTTAACATCGTTGGAATCGGTGGCGGCCACGCCGATAACATCGCTGCGATCCAGCATGTAGTCGGAGTCTTCATTATCGTCGTTACCGGCTGCTTTAAAGATAAGACGCAGTTGTGGCTCATTACCGGTAGGGGTAGTGGTTCCGTAAAGGTAGTAATCTATGGCTTCACCCAGTCCACCGGTGTTGGAGGAACCCCAGCTGCAATTGGCGATCTTGGCGCCGTTGTCGGCGGCGTAAATAAAGGCGTTGGCGGCAAAGTCCATGCCTACAAAACCAAGACCGAACAGGTCGTTCCAGCCGATGCGCAGGGCCATCAGCTGAACGCCGTTACCCTGGCCGCCGGTCTCGCCATCACCCCCGGCGATGCTGGTTACGGCATATCCGTTGTTGGAGATGGCGCCGATGGTGCCCATGGTGTGGGTACCGTGTCCGTTATGGTCGCTGGGATCGTTGTCTTCCACGTCATAGTCGTCACCCACGTCAAAGTTTTGCGGATTGCCGGTTACAAAGTCCCAACCGATCCAGTCATCGATATAACCGTTGCCGTCGTCATCCACGTTGGCCACGCCGTTCAGTTCGGCCTGATTGATCCACATGTTCCCCCGGGAAGCGCCCTTATTGGTGGAAGATGCGTTGGCGCCGCCCAGATCTTTATGATAGTAGCGGAAACCGCTGTCCAGGTCGGCCACGATAATGCTGTTATTGCCCCGCGCAATATCCCAGGCTTCGGGGGCGTCCACATCATGGTCGGAAACGTGGTTCAGATACCACATGTCTCCGGCGGTATAGTTGGGGTCGTTGGGCGTTACCACGCTAAAGGGGTGAATGCCGATTACCTGCGCGTCGGCCACGCCCGTTAGCAGTTTATACTGTTGCACGGCGGCGTAAACATCTACATCGCTGTTAAAACGGATTTTGAACCAGCCCAAAAGGTTCATGGGGCGGCCGTATATATCCACGCTTTTGGCCGTGGGGAACTGCTGCCACAGTCCGGCCACACCCAGTTGTCCGGCCAGTTGATCCACCTCGTCTATGCCGGTAAGTCCCTGGTTGCGTGCCTTGTCCAGATCGAACTGCTGCCACAGCTCTTTGGAAAACTTAACACTGATTTCCCGCTGTTTTACCGAAGCCTCGGCCTTGGCGCCGGAAGAAGCGGCGGACGGGACAACCGCCCAGGAGAGGGACAGGGTCATTAAAAGGGTTAAAAGAATGGTAGTAATGCGCATAGACATCTCCTCAAATTAATTGGGTTAAACAAACAGGGGTTTCTTTTTTACTTCCTCAAAAGCCAATGTTTTTACGCCGATGATCTGGGCCTGCTCAACCACAGGTAGTTGTTCAAAATCGTGAACGATATCCGCCGCCTCCAATTCCGAATCAAAATAAAGAATCAGCCACTGTTCTTCCGTACCGCCGTTGATATTAGGATCGGTATAGGGGACGATGGCCCGTGTGTTGATGGACGAGGCCAGGGTATCAAACTTTTTATTGCCTATGGATACATTATGCGCCAAGGATTCCATATCAATTTGTTTTTGCATGTCCGCAGTCAGCCTGATGGCAATGACCTGCTTTTCCCAGCGTGTCATAACCGTGTTTTGCGCAAATAGGGGCGTTAAGCCGCAAAAAGATATAAGAAACAGAATTAATATCCTTTTCATAGTGGCAATCCTTGCATTTTCGGGCGTCCGTGCCCTGAACGTGTTTTGTTTGTTTTGTATCCCTAAAGGCAGGAACATTTGTAGATGATTGCCATTATAAGCCGCGCGCCTATCGGCCATTGTGACCAATGTCATTAGAAAAAAAATAATTTTTATTTTTATCTGACCGGATTCTGTTCATATATGGCTAAATTAATGGGGAAAGCGTATATTAGGCGCCTTGTATTTAATCTTGATGGAATCATAAATACCTGCATGGCAAAAAAAAATCAGATCGTTGTAAAAGGCGCGCGCGAGCACAATTTAAAAAATATTGACGTCAGCATCCCCAGGGATAAACTGGTGGTGATTACCGGCCTTTCGGGCAGCGGGAAATCCAGCCTGGCCTTCGATACCCTGTATGCCGAGGGTCAACGGCGTTATGTGGAATCGCTTTCGGCCTACGCCCGTCAGTTTTTGGGTTTGATGGAAAAACCGGATGTCGATTACATAGACGGTCTTTCTCCGGCGGTTTCCATCGAGCAAAAATCCACCAGCCGCAACCCAAGATCCACCGTGGGCACGGTTACGGAAATTTACGACTATCTGCGTCTGCTCTTTGCCCGGGTGGGCGCCCTGCATTCACCGGTTACCGGCAAACCCCTGCAAAAACAGACCGTGCAGCAAATTGCCGACGCCATCCTTTCCTGGGAAAAGGGCACGCGCATCCAGGTGTTGGCTCCGGTGGTGCGTGGACGCAAGGGGGAATATCTGGAGATGTTCCGGCAACTGCGCAAGGAGGGCTACCTGCGGGTGCGGGTGGACGGACAGATGTTTATGCTGGAAGATACCATCGAGCTGGATAAAAAACGTAAACATGACATCGAAGTGGTGGTCGACCGCCTGGTGATAGATGAAACCATGCTCAAGCGACTGACCGAGTCGGTGGAACTGGCCTTAAAGCTGGGCGAGGGTATTTTGTATATACACCGCCTGGATAGCGACAGCATCGAGCTGTTTAGTGAGCACTATTATGATCCGGCCACGGGTAAATCCTACGAAGAGCCCGCGCCGCGTCTTTTTTCCTTTAACAGTCCCTGGGGCGCCTGCCCCCATTGCGACGGTTTGGGTTTCCTTACGGAGATAGACCCCGGACTGATTGTTCCCGATGAAAATCTTTCCATAAGCGAGGGAGCTATTAAGGTGCTCACTCCCCGCAGCGAGGGCTGGAATTATGAAATGGTGGAGGCTATTGCCCGTCAAAAAGGGTTTAAAATGACCACCCCCTGGAAAAAACTGCCCGAGGATGTGCGCCATATTTTATTGTATGGCATGGGTGAGGAAAAGATAACCTTCCGTTATAAGCGACGCACGGGCTATGTGGAATGGTCCAGCACGTATGAGGGCGTGGTTAACAACCTTAAGCGCCGCTACAAGCAAACAGGTTCGATGAATATTCGCCGCTGGATAGAGGGGTTTATGAACAACATTCCCTGCGAGACCTGCGGCGGGGCCCGTCTGCGTCCCGAGGCTCTGGCGGTAAGGATTGACAATAAAAATATCGATGAGATTACGCGTTATTCCATAGGCGAGGCGTCGGCCTTTTTTAACGGATTGCGTTTAACCCCGCAAAAGGAGAAGATCGCGCATCAGATATTGAAAGAGGTGCGTCTGCGTTTTCAGTTTTTAATGGATGTCGGGCTGGAATATCTCAGCCTGAACCGGGCGGCGGGTACCCTTTCCGGAGGCGAGGCGCAACGCATCCGCTTGGCCACCCAAATTGGCTCGCAACTGATGGGCGTGCTCTATATTCTCGATGAACCGAGTATCGGACTGCATCAAAGGGATAATGCCCGGCTGATTAGCACCTTGTTGCATTTGCGCGATTTGGGTAATACGGTTTTGGTAGTGGAGCACGATAAGGAAACCATGGAGGCGGCCGATTACATCATCGACCTGGGCCCGCGTGCCGGCAGACATGGCGGTGAAGTGGTGGCGGCGGGAAGCGCGGCTAAAATAAAAAAATCGGCTAAAAGTCTGACCGGGAAATATCTTAGCGGCGCATTGAAAATCCCTGTTCCTTCCAAAAGACGCAAGGGTAACGGGCTCTTTTTACAATTAAAGGGGGCACGGGGCAACAATCTTAAAAATGTATCGGTGCGATTTCCCCTGGGCGTCTTTATTTGCGTTACCGGGGTAAGCGGCTCCGGTAAAAGTTCCCTGGTTAACGAAACCCTCTATGCCGCCCTGTCTCGCCATTTTTACGGCAGCAAAAAAAATCCGCTGCCCTATACATCCCTGGAGGGGTTGGAGCATATCGATAAGGTGATTGATCTGGATCAGTCGCCCATCGGCCGTACGCCGCGTTCTAATCCGGCGACCTATACCGGTCTGTTCGGCCCTATCCGTGATCTGTTCAGCCAGTTGCCGGAATCTAAAATCCGCGGCTATAAACCCGGGCGCTTCAGTTTTAATGTAAAAGGTGGCCGTTGCGAGGCCTGCGAGGGCGACGGGGTTAAAAAAATTGAGATGCATTTTTTACCCGATGTTTATGTGCAGTGCGAGGTATGCAAGGGGCGGCGCTATAACAGGGAAACGCTGGATATCCGTTATAAGGGTAAATCCATCGCCGATGTGTTGGAAATGACCGTGGATCAGGCGCTGGAGTTTATGCAAAATATCCCTTCGGTAAAGCGCCGTTTGCAAACCCTGTCCGATGTGGGACTGGGTTATATTCATCTGGGGCAGGCGGCCACCACCCTTTCCGGCGGCGAGGCCCAACGGGTTAAGCTGGCCACGGAGCTTTCCAAGGTACAAACGGGCCGTACCTTTTATATTCTGGATGAGCCGACCACCGGTCTCCATTTTGAGGATATCCGCCTGTTGTTGGACGTTCTGACCTCTCTGGTGGATCGGGGTAATACGGTATTGGTGATAGAGCACAATCTGGATGTGATAAAAACCGCGGATTGGATCATCGACGTCGGTCCCGAAGGGGGGCATCGTGGAGGCACTATTGTGGCCAGGGGCACTCCGGAAAAGGTGGCCGGGACGGAAAAATCTCATACCGGGCGGTTTTTAAGAAAAGAGCTGGGGGGGTGAGCATGGATCATCTGTTTTTTTATCTGGCCGCTCCTGTTGTCGCCTATCTTTTTGGCAGTCTGCCCACGGCTTATCTGTTGATCCGCTTTTTTAAAAAGCAGGATATCCGCCAAACGGGCAGCGGTAATGTGGGCGCGCTCAATACCTATCGTAGCAGTAAAAAACCGGCTCTGGCTTTGGTGGTTTTGCTTGTGGATGCCCTGAAGGGTTATATACCGGTAATCCTGTTTAGCAGCCTGACCCGGACCGACGGTCTGATGCTTATGCTTATAGGGGCGGGCGCGGTTTTGGGGCATACCTTTCCCGTCTGGCTCCGTTTTAGGGGTGGGCGGGGGCTGGCGGTTACCGCCGGTTTCTTTCTGGCGGTCGATCCGTACGTACCCGCCCTTTGGGTGCTTGTATGGCTGATCTATTTTCTGATGATACGTAAGCATATCGTGGCCAGCCTGATCGCTACATTTTTGTTGCCATTGATTATCTTTTTTATGCAGGACAGCTACTTTGACCTTACCGATCTTTTGATTATTTTACCTGTTTCGTTTGTTATATTTTTAAAACATATCGAGCGGCTTCCCGATGTAATCTTCGGGGGGACGGCTCATAAAAAGGAGCCTGAATAATGGAGTTAAAGAAAACAGCCCTTTATGGTACCCATGTAAAACTCGGCGCTAAAATGGTACCCTTTGCCGGATACAGCATGCCTGTGCAATATACAGGCATCCGCGAGGAACACCGCCGGGTACGACAAAGCGTGGGCGTGTTTGATGTTTCGCACATGGGAGAGATCATCATCAGCGGGCCCGCGGCGCTGCAAATGACCGAATTGCTGACCGTGAACGATGTGGCCGGGTTACAGGTGGGGCAGGCGCACTACACCGCCATGTGTTACCCCGATGGCGGAATAGTGGATGACCTGTTGGTTTACCGTTTTGAAGACAAATTTCTGCTGGTGGTCAATGCCGCCAACAAGGATAAGGATTATGCCTGGATGCTGAAAAATAAACTCGAGGGCTGTACCATAGAAGATGTCAGCGACTCCTATACCCAGTTGGCGGTTCAGGGAAAAATGGCCGAGGCCACCCTGCAAAAACTGACCGATGTGGATTTAAGCGCCATACCCTTTTATTGGTTTAAGGAGGGCGCGCTGGCCGGAGTCCCTATGATTATTTCGCGTACGGGCTATACGGGTGAACCGGGTTTTGAACTCTATTTTGACAATGAATCTGCCGTAAAGGTATGGCTGGCCGTTTTTGAAGCGGGCGCCGAATTTGACATCGAACCGATTGGTCTCGGTGCGCGGGATTCCCTGCGTTTGGAAAAGAAAATGTGTCTGTACGGCAATGATATCGACGAAACAACCAATCCCCTGGAAGCGGGCCTGGGTTGGATAACCAAGCTGGACAAAGGCGACTTTATCGGTCGTGAGGCTTTGTTGCGCGTAAAACAAGAGGGGCTGAAAAGACGTCTGGTAGCCTTTACACTCGATGCGCCCGGTTTTCCCCGCCACGGTTATGCCCTTATTAAAGACGGGGAAAATATCGGTCATGTAACCAGCGGTACGGTGTCGCCCATCCTGGAAAAAGGCATCGGTCTGGGGTATGTAAAGAAAGAGTTCTCTAAAATCGGTACGTCCATCGAGGTTGAAATCCGTAAAAAACGGGTTGCCGCCACCATTATCAAACCACCCTTTGTATAAATCTTATCGTGCTGGCGGGGAAACAGGCCCGGTCGCTGTGTTTATCTTTGTTTAACACCGGTTCAGGTGGTTTATCATGAATATGATTGATGTCTATTATCGTGGGTTTTATCTGGAGCAGCCCCTGGGGAATAACCTCTTTTCCTATAAACGGCGCAGCGTAAAAAGATTATGGGTGGCTCCGTTGGTGGAAGGCGATCCCTCACGGCTGAACAGGGGCAGCCGTATCGTTTTTTCCGAGTGGGAGGAGGGTCGGGAATATAGCCTGACGGGCCTGGAATACTTTATATATTGGAAGAGAAACGGCATTCCCTTTTATTTTTTTGACAACCATAACCATGCTTACTATTTCTGGTACCGCTCGATGAAAAGGGGCGCTTTCCCTCCGGGTCTGACCCTGGTGCATGTGGATCAGCACAGCGATATGCGTTGTCCGGAACACTGGCCCGGAAAAACCGACGGGGGGCGGAAAGTGTTTGACTACACAAACCGCGTGCTGAATGTGGGCAATTTTATACAACCCGCCCTGCGGCTGGGTTGGTTCTCCGGCGTGGATATTATCGATAGCTCGCAAAAAATTAACACCCGCTATAAGCGCCCCATCGTGTTAGACCTGGATATGGACTTTTTTGCCCCGGAGATGGATTATATCGACCACGAGTTAAAGATAGCCCGGATAAGGGAATGGCTGGGGGCAGCCTGTTGTGTTACCGTGGCCACCAGTCCCTTTTTTATGGAGCAGGACAGGGCTATTGCGCTGATACATGACATCCTGGACTAAGACTGTGCTGTTGCGGTTAGTTTTTATGGTAGCCCGTTTTAAACACCGAAGCTACCTGACGCAGACCATCGCTGATTTCGGAAAGATCCCTGGCGCAATTATGCACCATTTCGCTGTTACGGATTACCTCATCACTCACTTGGTGGACCTTAATGATATCCGAGGCAATCATTTTGGAAACATTGGCACTTTCCCGGATATTGGATGACATTTCATTCATACCGTCCGCGGCGGATACAATATTGTGGTTTATATCCTGGGTACTGTAAGACTGGGCGGCGACGGCGTCTGTAATTTCCGAAACAATCTTGTTAACCTCGGTGATAACATTATGAACCCGTTCAAACTTTTCAATGGTTTCCCTGGTTGAGCTTTGTATGGCAGCTATGCGGTTTGTGATTTGCTCGGTGGATTCATTAGTTTGCCGGGCAAGTTCCTTTACCTCGTTGGCCACAACGGCAAACCCCTTGCCGGATTCTCCCGCGCGGGCGGCCTCAATGGTTGCGTTTAAAGCCAACAGCTTGGTTTGCTCGGCAATTTCGGATATAACCTCACTTACCTGATTTATTTCGAGAACGGAACTGTTTAAGGCCTGCACCAGTTGCGATGCGCCTTTTATTTCATCCACCGCATGGTGGGTTACCGTCTGTGCTTTCTGGGCGTTGTCCGCAATCTGACTTACGTTCTGGGTTATATTTTCCGAAGAGCCTGCCACGGTGGAGATATTGGTTGTGGCGTTCTGGGCTACCATGCTTACGGTTTCCATGGTCACGCTCATCTCTTCCGTGGCGGAAGCGACGTTGTTGGCTTTTTCATTTAAATTTTGTGAGCTGTCGGACATTTGCGTGGATACCTGAACCAGTTCTCCGGCAGCCTTGTTAAGCCTGTCTGTATTTTGCGTAAGGGACGATATCAATGACTTTAGGTGGTCGACCATTTCATTAAGAGATTGGGCAAGTTCACCGAGTTCATCATTAGACTCATAATCAATATGAACATCAATTTGTCCCCGGGCAATCTCCTTGGCCTTTTCTACCATTTCCTTTATCGGTCGGGTAAAGGAATTGCCGAGGATAAATCCGGCTATTCCGATAACTATTCCCGCGATGAGGAGGACAATCAAAAATTGGCTCATTTGCCCTTCCAGAGGTTTGTAGACGTCATCCTGACTAATTTCCACACCGATAATCCAGGGATACTTCTGACTTTTAAGGTAAACGCCAACCATTTCCACACCCTTGTCGTTTTTGAATTCCGAAAAAGCCCGGCCCCTGTCCAGCGCCGTCCGTAATCCGGGTTGGGTAAGGGCGTCTTTATAGTCGGCTTTTTTTTCCACCACGGGTTGCTTGTTAAGTGTGGATAAAAAGAGCCTGCCGCTCGTGCCCAGATCAAAGCCGTCGTTGAGAATGTGATTTACATAATCAATCTTCACTTCAAAAACAATCACGCCAAGGGTCTCTCCCGCATTGTTTTTTACCGGCTGTAAATAAAGCTGATGGTAATGGTCTGTTTCGGCGAAACCGAAAAAGTCGGTTACCTGTGGGTTGGATAAGGCCGGTTTAAAAAAAGGTGAAGAAGAAACATTCTGATTGAGATGTGATTTGGTTGAGTTATTATGACCGGGACTTAAGACGACATTACCCCGTGGGTCGGCGATAAAAATATGATGGAAAATACCCCAGTGTTTTTCCTGAAACTGCAGGATAACATCGTAGGCGCTGTTGTAGTCCCTGTTGTCGCCGATTTCCGGGTAGGGCTGTTCTAAAAAAGATATTACGGAGGTAACAGCCGCCAGGGAACGGGCGCTGTGGGCAATCATATTAAGGTGTGCCTCCAGGGCGGATTGTTTAAGCCGGGCAACATGTATAAGTTCTTTCTGTATCTCTTCCTTTAAAATTTCACGATTCTCTGAAATGCTTTTCCAGTTGGTTATAATTAAAGGTACCAGGGCGAAAGTCAATAATAAAACAATCAGTTTTACCCGTATGCTTTTCATTTTCCTCTCCGTTTTTTTTACAGTCCCTTATACTATCGGTTACTTGATTAAAAGATAATTTTTTTAGGCAAATCGGTTAAATCCGGTACCTCCGGGTGTGCCACAAGTAGGTTTGTGTCAAAAAATGCTATTGGCTATATTCCCATGCAGTACACAAAGGCAGATTATGGCAAAAAAGAAAAAAACATCTTCCGATTCATATAAACCATTCATAGGCCTGTTCCTTTCCGGGATGGCCCTGTTGCTTTTTTTAGCCATCATCAGCTATCATCCCGATGATCCCGTGGGGCTGAACGGAGACCGTCTGATTCCGGTGGGGAACTGGCTGGGACCGGTTGGTGCGGTGATTGCCTATTTTTTCATGCAATGGACCTTTGGCTACGCCGCCATAATAATACCATTGCTTCTGTTCGGCGTGGGCTTTGCCATTTTGCGCAAAACGGAGTTTCGCCATCCCCTGGGCACGCCTTTAAAGGCGCTGGCCTGGATGTTTTGGCTTTCCATGGGGCTTACCATGCCCGCGGCGCTGCGACAAGGGGGCAAACTGTCCGAATACTATCCCGGCGGTTTGATCGGCGGTTGGTTCACCGGGCGGCTGGTAATCTATACCGGTGAAATCGGAGCCGTTTTGATCTTCCTTTTTCTTTTTATTTTGCTTAGCGCCATTTCTCTTGGAGGAAGCATGGAGCGGATCGCTGTTCTTTTGGCGCGCGGGCGAAATACGGTGTTAAATACCCTGATGCATTGGAAAGAGAGCTACAGGAAAAGACGCGCGCGGAAAAAAGAGGAAAAGGAGTTCCGCAAAAAAGAGAAGGTTAAAAAAGACGCCTTAAAGAAAAAAACGCCGGAAAGGGAAAGCCCGGAGCAGGTTCGGACGGAAGAGCCCCCTATGGAAGCGGACGAACCCTTTGCGCCGGAGATTTCCCTTTCCGAGCCGATGGAGCCGGAAGGAGAGACAGCGCCGCCCATTGGGGAGACGCCGCCTATGGACAATAGCACTCTGTCGCCGGAGATGGGGGAGGATTTTGAATTTGAAGAAGAGGTCCAGGAAGAAGAGGTGGATTACGATGATATGGTGCGCGAAAGTATCGCCCGCTATCGCTTTCCCTCAATTGACCTGCTTAATAGCCCACCGCCAAACCGCCAGACGATTACACGGGAAGAGCTTAAGGCTAATGCCGAGCTGCTGGAAAAAAAACTGCTGGATTTTGGCGTAAAGGCCAAGGTGGTAAAGGTAACGGCCGGCCCCGTTATAACCCTGTATGAGTTGCAACCGGCTCCCGGCGTTAAGGTAAGCCAGATAGTAAGCCTGGAAAACGACCTGGCTCTGGGCATGGAAGCCCGGGGCATACGCATCATTGCGCCCATTCCCGGAAAGGCCGCGGTGGGGATTGAAATCCCTAACCGTATTCCCCAGATGGTTTACCTGCGTTCCCTGATAAAATCCGAAAAATTCAATAAAAGCGATTTCGAACTGCCCATAGCCGTGGGTAAGGCCATCAATGGCGAATCCTTTATCGTCGATTTGGTTAAGATGCCCCATTTGCTTATTGCCGGGGCCACCGGCGCGGGAAAAAGCGTGGGCATAAATACCATTATCTGTTCCCTGCTCTATGCCGTGGACCCGGGAAAGGTCAAGTTTGTGTTGATTGACCCTAAAAAGCTGGAATTGTCCCCCTACCGCGAACTGAAGGAGCAGTATCTGCTTTACCGTCCCGATCTGGATGAGGATGTGATCACCAAGCCCAACAACGCGGTAAGCATGTTGAACACCATGGTGCTGGAGATGGAACGGCGTCAGGAACGCATGCACCATCTGGGCGTGCGCGATATCCGCGAATATAACCGTAAAATACTGAACAACCCCCGCGCCTACAGGAAAACCGAGCACCAGTTGATGCCCTATATTGTGATCATCATCGATGAACTGGCGGATCTGATGATGGTGTCAGCCAAGGAAATCGAGATGCCCATCGCCCGTCTGGCGCAGATGGCCCGCGCCGGAGGCATCCATATGATTGTGGCCACCCAGCGCCCCAGCGTGGATGTGATAACCGGATTGATCAAGGCGAACCTGCCGGCCCGCCTGGCCTATCAGGTGGCTACCAAGATCGATTCCCGCACCATTCTGGATGCCAACGGTGCTGATCAATTGCTGGGTAATGGTGATCTGCTGTTTAAAATTACCGGCACGGCCAAGCCGACACGGCTGCAAAATCCCTTTGTGGCCATCGAAGAGGTGGAAGCGGTTATTAATCACATCAAAAAACAACCAAAACTGCCATATTACAGCCTGCCGCAACCATCGGAAAGCCGCAAGGGAATGTATGACGAGGGTGTGGGCGAGGGCGCCGACCCCCTGTATGCCGATGCCCGGGCCATAGTGGTGCAAAATCAGTCCGGATCGATCTCGTTGCTGCAACGCCGTTTGAAAATCGGCTACTCCCGCGCGGCGCGCCTGATAGACATGATGGAGGAAGAAGGCGTGGTGGGGGCCGCTTTGGGAGGCAAGCCCCGCGAGGTGTTAATGACCCTTGAAGAGCTGAATCAGATTTCCTGATCGGGGGGTGCGCCCTTAAAATATTAAAATGAACCCCGGAGGGCCCTGCATCGTAAAGAACAGTGTGCGCCGATAACGGGGTGAAAAGAAAAGCAATGATTTTAAACGGGAATATAAAAATGAGACTGCTGGCAATACTATTACTTTTGGCCCTTCCCCTGATGAGTCAGGATGTGGAGGATATTATTGAAGAGGTACAGGATACCTATGAGGACATGGATAATTTTACGGCCGCCTTTAAACGGGTGGAGTCTTTTAAGCTTACCGGAACCGTCAGCGAAACCACGGGCAAAGTATGGATTAAGGAGGGAACAAAATACCGTTTTGAAAGCGATGAACAGCAGGTTATCACCGATGGGAAGACCGTTTGGAGTTATAACGCCATCAATAATCAGGTGATTGTAGACCGCGTACGCACCGAGTCCGGTGCCCTGTTGCCCCGGGATATGCTGTTTAAATATCCAAAGGAATATTTTTCCACGCTGTTGCGTACCGAAAAGGAGGACGGAAAAGATATTTTTGTAATTAAACTAACCCCGAAGGGTAAGGTGACCGGTGTGGTAAAAAGCATGAAAATCTGGGTTCAGGATGATAACTGGCTGATAAAAAAAATTGAAATTACCGATTTAAACAACAACGGTACTAAATTTGAGATTTCCAACATAGATACCAATACCAGATTAAGCGACGATCTGTTCAGCTATAAGGATATTCCCGGAGTGCGTGTTATAGATATGAGATAAGCCCCGGTTCTGTGTCCGCCCTTTTTTTATTTTCCGGTAAAATAAGCCTAAAGCGGGGTTTCTTTTTTGTTTAAAGAAAAGAAACCTTTAAATTCAATTTTTTCATGATTTTACCGAAAACCAGCTCTCTAATCCCAAACTCAATGAAGCTCAGGAGATGTGATTGTGAACAATCCTTCTGTCGATATCGGCAATGAAAACGCAAATCAAAATGTTACCCTAACGGATTATATACGTATCATGTACCGGGGAAGGTGGATTATCCTCTTTTCCTTTATTTTTGTTTTTACGGCCACGGTCTACTATACCTTTACCACCGATCCGGTGTATGAGGCTTCCACCACTCTGATTATAGATAAATCCCGGGCCATGGAGAATGCCCTGTTTGATTTTAACAGTTTTGGCAACCAAAGTACGCACATCACCAATCAGATTGAGATTATTAAGAGCCGTACCATTGCGGAGCGGGTCATTAAACGGCTGGAGCTTTCCAATGTGCGGGATTCCTTGTCCCTGTTTCATCCCAATGACGAAGGCGAGTACCTGACCTTGCGTCAGATGGTAGCCATTGTGCGCGAGAATATGGAGGTGGTCAATAAAAAGGAAACCGATATCATCGAGGTAACCTATGCCGCTCCCAGCGCTTTTGAGGCGGCCTTTACCGTAAATACCCTGGCGCAGGAATATGCCGACGCCAGCGCTGAGTTCAATCAAGGGGAAATAAAGGAACTACGTAAGTTTCTGGAAGCCCAGTTGCGCAAAAAAGGCGTAGAGCTTTCTTCTTCGGAAGATTTACTGAAGGAATATCAGGAGCGTGAACGCGTGGCCAGCTTGGATGAAGAGACAACCGAATTGATAACCCGTCTTTCGCAGATAGAAGCGGAACTGGAACAATCCCAGATTATGTTGCAGGCTAATCTGCAAATGAAAAATTCCCTGGAAAAACAACTGGAAGAGCGCCGGGAAACCCTGGCCTCCGAGATCAGTGAAATCTCCACGCCCTATATACAAACGCTTCAGGAAGAACTGGCTAAGTTGGTGGCGGAAAAGACCAAGTTTGTTACCGCGGTGGAATCCCAGGCACAAGGAGTAAATAAAGGCTTCTTTCAGGGACAGGTAGCCCAGTATGACAGTAAGATAAACTCCCTGAAGCAAAGATTGGATGAAGAGGCCAAAAAATTGTCCACTTCCAGCATGGTACAGGATCCTTTCCAACTGACTCAGGAACTGGTTTCCAAAATAATAACCCTGGATGCGGAAATTACCGCCAATACGGCAAAGATAAATACCTTACAGGATGTTGTGGGTGACTACAACGCCAAGCTGGAGCAGCTGCCCAACAAGGTGCTGGAGCTGGCCCGTTTAAAACGGCGTCAGTTGGTGGATGAGCAAACCTTTGTGATGATGACCAAGCGTCTGGAAGAGACTAAAATCCAGGAGGCGGGACAGCGTAAGGAAGTCCGGGTGATCGATGAGGCCATCGAACCGCTTTTTCCCACCAAGCCCAAGAAAAAGCTTAATCTGGCACTGGGTCTGGTACTCGGTCTGGGTCTGGGTATTGGTATCACCTTTTTACGTGAATATTTCGACAATACCATTAAATCCCAGGAAGAATTGGAACAGCTTGGATTTAATATTCTGGCCACGATTCCGCGTATTGAAATGAGTAAGGTGGAAGAAAAACTGGAAGCGCGAATGAGCAAGCTGGGTCCGATGGAGGGCAAGCGCATCGAAGCGCGTCTGATCACTCACCTGGATCCCAAATCACCGGTTTCGGAAGCGTACCGTTCTTTGCGTACCAATATTCAATTTAGCCATGTGGATGAAAAAATAGGCGCGGTGCTGGTAACCAGTTCCGGTCCCAAGGAGGGGAAATCCACCACCTCGGCCAACCTGGTTATTGCCATGGCCCAGTCGGGTAAAAAGGTGGTATTGATCGACGCCGACCTGAGACGTCCGGTTGTACACAGCATTTTTGGTCTGGAAAAAGATGAAGGTCTGACTAACTATCTGATGGACGATATCAGTTTTGAGAAGATGATAAAGCCCTCCATCATGGAAAATCTGTATATCATCCCCAGCGGTGTTTTACCACCAAACCCTTCCGAGCTGCTGGCATCGGAGAAAATGAAGGCTTTATTGATAAAGCTGCGGGAAGAATTTGATTTTATATTGTTTGATACCCCACCGATCATTGCCGTGACCGACGCGGCTATTTTGTCGACCATCGTCGATGGCGCCATTCTGGTTGTTTCTTCCGGTCATACAAATTATGATGCCCTTGTGCGCGCTAAATCACTTCTGGATGCGGTAAATACCCGTATACTGGGCGCCTTGCTCAACGGAGTGGAAGTAGGCGGTATGTATGGTTCTTATTACTACTATTATTACCATCATTATTATTCCAAACCGGGCGGGAAGAAAAAGCGTCGTTATTAACGGCTAATCTAAATTTTATTCTCAATTTTATTTAAATAGAACCGAGAACTCATTCATTCAAATTGACAAAGTGCAAGGAGCGCGACAATGAAGATTGCGGTTGTTGGAACCGGATACGTAGGTCTTGTAGCCGGTACCTGTTTTGCGGATACCGGAAATGAAGTCACCTGTGTGGATATTGACGAGAAGAAAGTCAATGACCTGAATAAAGGACATGTGCCCATTTATGAGCCGGGCCTGGAAGAGATGATTAAGCGTAATGTGCGCGAGGAACGTTTGTTCTTTACCACGGATATTGCCAAAGCGGTAAAAGATTCGACCATTATTTTTATCGCGGTGGGCACACCGCCGGATGAAGACGGCTCGGCCGATTTGAAATATGTGCTGGCCGTGGCCCGGGATATAGGGAAAAATATGAATGGCTTTAAGGTGGTGGTCGATAAAAGCACCGTGCCCGTGGGTACGGCGGACCGCGTTACCGAAGAGATAAAGAAATATACGGATCATGATTTTGCCGTGGTTTCCAATCCCGAATTTTTAAAAGAGGGAGCGGCGATAGCCGATTTTATGAAGCCGGACCGCGTGGTTATCGGCACAAGCAATGAAGAAGCCGCGGAAATTATGCGCAACCTGTATGCTCCCTATGTACGCACGGGTAAACCGATCATCGTTATGGATGAACGCAGCGCCGAGCTGACCAAGTATACGGCTAACGCCCTGTTGGCCACTAAAATCTCCTTTATGAATGAAATCGCCAATTTATGTGACCTGACCGGCGCGGATGTGGACATGGTGCGCAAGGGCATTGGCAGCGATGTGCGTATCGGCCCCTATTTTATCTTTCCGGGAACCGGATATGGCGGCTCCTGTTTTCCCAAGGATGTGCAGGCTATCATTAAAACCGCCGATGAGTACGGGTTGGATCTGAAAATATTAAAAGCGGTGGAAAGCGTCAACGCCGCCCAAAAAACGGTGCTTTTCGGTAAAATTAAAAAATATTTCAACAATGATCTGAAAGGTAAAACCATAGCTATGTGGGGGCTGAGTTTTAAGCCGAAAACCGATGACATGCGTGAAGCGCCGGCCATTGAAATGGTTAATGTTTTAAATGAAGCGGGCGCCCGGGTTCAGGCCCATGACCCCGAGGCCCTGGAAGAGGCCAAATGGCGCTTTGGCAAACGGGTGAATAACGGCATCACCCTGCATGATAAGCGGTATGACGCCCTGGAAGGCGCGGACGCCCTGGTGATTATGACGGAATGGAATGAATTCCGCGAGCCGGATTTTTATCTGATCAAGGAGACCCTGTCTCATCCGGCGATCTTTGACGGCCGTAATATTTATAATCCGAAACGAATGAAAAAATATGGGATCGACTATTTCTCAATCGGTCGTCCGAAAAATTAAAATGAGGGTATGTTAAGATGGATTTACTCAAACGAATTGAACAAAATGATGTTGTAGTTGGCGTGGTTGGCCTGGGTTATGTGGGGCTGCCTTTGCTGATGGAGTTTGTGGAACAGAACTTTAAGACCATCGGTTTTGATATCGATCAGAAAAAAGTGGATATGCTCAACGACGGGAAATCGT
>JALXBH010000167.1 GCA_026991535.1 Calditrichia bacterium
TTTACGGGCTTTTAAGCTCCGGTGGTACCCCGAATCCTCGGGGGAACCTACAACCTTGTTAAGCAAGGTCTAAATGCTCCGGCGGTAGGACTCGAACCTACAACCTAGTGATTAACAGTCACCCGCTCTGCCATTGAGCTACGCCGGAATAGAGCTCGTTTCATTTAAACAATCTGTTTCAAATGACGAGCCGCTAATATAAATACTGGAATCCATTACAGTCAACAGAGGCCTTCATTTTTTAAGATAAAAAGTGAATTTTTTTTTACAAAGGCGGCTATTCTGTCAATTCTCATTTTTTCCTCATTCTTATTTCACTTTTAGCCGAAGCTGAATATTGTGAACAAGGATGTTTATAACGGAAAATTGACATGTCTAATAAAATACAGGATAATCCGCTGCCCACGGTGGAGGATTATCAAAAGCTGATTGAAGACCTTCGGGTCAGATTAAATGTTCTGAACGCCTCTGTTTTTCTGTTGGAAGAGCGGATGCCGCCCCGGGACATGGAGATGGAAAATTATCTCAATAAGATTAACTCCGAACTGGAGATCATACGTAAAATGATCATCACAACACCCAAAGTTGTTTTTCAGAAGAACTAGTATATGGATTTTAAAGATATTTCCCTGCTGGTTATTGAGGACGAAGAGCTTGTGCGCGAAAGCTATGTGGATATGTTTGAGCTGTTCGGCTTTCAGATTGATGAGGCGGCCAACGGACAACTGGGACTGCAAAAGCTGGCTCAAAAGGACTATGATATCGTTATAACCGATCTGAACATGCCGGTTATGGATGGTTTGGAAACCCTGAAACGTATCAAGAAAAAGAATATCCAGACCGAAGTGATCGTCATTACCGGTTTTGCCACCATAGAAAACGCCATCACCGCCATGAAGGAAGGGGCTTTCGATTATATCACCAAGCCCATCAGTCTGGAACACGCGCGTATTGTACTAACCCGCTGTGTACAGCATATCGAGGCTGTGCATGAGAACGAGGCCCTGCGCAACGTTAATGCCCGCCTGCGGCAGGTAAATGAACTCAAGGATAAGTTCATCACCATAACCAACCATGAGATGCGCACCCCTCTGGCAGTAATAAAAGGATATATGGAGCTGCTGGATTTAAGCCTCGAAGAAAAGGGGACAGAAACCGAGGAATATATCGGTATTGTCAACAGCACTCTCGGCGAGTTGATTGAACTGGTGGAACGGATGCATAATCTCTCCGAGGCGGAAGCCGCCGCCGCGCGCTTTAAACCGCAAACCTTTAACCTGGTGGACAGCATCATAGAAGTGGCGGCGGGGATGAAACTGCTCTTTCAGAAACGGGGCATACAATTCAGCGTCTATTCCAACGAAAAAAACATTCCGTTCACCGGTGACAAAAACGGTCTGAGACGCATGGTGCGCGAGCTATTGCAAAATGCCCTGAAATTTACCGAAAAAGAGGGACGGGTTACCCTGCGCATAAAAAAAGAAAAAGCGCATGGCAAGGTTTATATAAAAGTGGAAGATACCGGCGTGGGTATTCCCGGAGATCAGTTGGATGTCATCTTTGAGCCTTTTTACGAGGTGCAGGATGTTATGCACCATTCCACATCGCAGACGGATTTCATGGGCGGCGGCATCGGCGTCGGCCTGTCCATCGTTCGCGAAATAGTTGAAGCGGCCCGGGGAGAGATTGCCGTGGAAAGCACCCCGGGGGAGGGAAGCATCTTTACCGTTATCCTGCCTTGCAGCCGGGAAAGTGTGCCCGCCTAAAAGCTCATCATCTCCTTAAATTCATGCCACCGTTTATCCACCGTGTCACGGTCGATATTTTTCAGGCGATCCATGCTGAATTCCTCAACGGTAAAAGAGGCCGTGGTGCTGCCATATACCAGGGCACGCCGGAGCGTGATCTCGTCCAGGTTGTCCTGTTCCGCCAGATAGCCGATAAATCCGCCGGCAAAGGTATCGCCGGCACCCGTGGGGTCCATCACCCGCGGCAGGGGATAGGCCGGGGCAAAGAAAAAACGTCCCGCGTTGTAGAGCACGGCGCCATACATACCACGCTTTATTACAACCACCTTAGGCCCCAGGGATGTGATGAGCTTTAGTCCCTCCATAAAATTATCCGTGCCCGTGTATTCCGTCAGTTCTTCATCATTGATGATCAGAATATCGGTGCGTTGAATAACCCGGGTGAGTGATTCCTTTTTACCACTGATCCAAAAATTCATGGTATCCAGAATAACCGCCCTGGGCTTATGCATCTGGTCCAGCACCTTTAGTTGCAGGTCGGGATCGATATTGGCTAAAAAGAGATAATCCAACGACTTGTAATGATCGGGCAGAACAGGGTCGAAGGTCTCAAAAACATTAAGGTCGGTAAAAAGTGTGTCGCGCATATTCATGTTTTTATGATAAACCCCGCCCCAGCGAAAGGTTTTGCCCGCCGCTTCGACCATTCCGTCAAAGTTTACCCGACGTTGTTTAAGAAAGTCAATATCGGCGGGGTTGAAGTCATCACCGATCACCCCCACCACATGTACCGGGGCAAAAAGGCTGGCCGCGCTGCTAAAGTAAAGGGTGGAGCCGCCCAGGGCGTTATCACGTTTACCAAATGGCGTTTCAACGGAATCATAGGCGATGGAGCCGACAACTAAAATACTCATTTTTTCTCCCGGGTTACATGCGCTCCGGAGCCCGGATACCTAATATCCGCAATCCGTTGGCGATTACAATTTTTGTGGCCTGTATAAGCGCCAGACGCGCCTGGCTTAGCTCTTTATCCTCGGTGATTACGCGGCAGACCGTGTAAAAACGGTGAAAAACGGTGGCCAGATTGTGCAGGTAGTTGACGAGTTTGTGCGGTTCCAACGTTTCCGCGCATTGCCGGATGATCTTGGGAAATTCCAGCAGTTCCTTGATCAGGCTTATTTCCTCGTCCGTGTTAAGTATCTCCAGTTTCTGCTCTTCGGGGCGGCCGGTCTCCAGTTGCCTTTCGGCGGCCAGGGCGTGTATACTGTTTATACGGGCATGGGCGTACTGGATATAAAACACGGGGTTCTCGTCGGATTGCGTTTTGGCCAACGCCAGATCAAAGTTAAGGTGCGAATTCATGGAGCGCATCAGAAAAAAGTAACGGGTAACATCCACGCCCACCTCATCCATCAGGTCGTCCAGAGTGACGAAGTTGGCCTTGCGGGTGGACATCTTAACCTTTTCCCCGTTTTCGGTTAGGGTAACAAACTGATGGATCAGCACCGTTACCTTGTCCGTGTCATAGCCCAGCGCCTTAAGGGCGGCCAGAACGTCCGGATAGGTGTCTATATGATCGGCGCCGAAAATATCGATAATGCGGTCATAACCCCGCTCCATCTTATTGACATGGTAAGCCATGTCAGGCAGGCGATAGGTAGGCTCTCCCGTGCTTTTAATGATGACCCGGTCCTGATCGAAACCCAGCTTGCTGGTCAGGAACCATGTAGCGCCGTCATGGGTATCCACCAGGCCCTTTTCCGAGAGCCGGGAGACGATCTCGTCAATCTTACCGTCATCGTATAGGGACTTTTCATTAAAAAACGAGTCAAAGGAAAATCCCAAGCGGGCCACGGTTTTCTTTATGTCTTCAAAGATGTTTTTTTCGGCGGCGTCTTTAAAAGGGGTAATCTCTTCAACATCCATCAGGGCCTTACCATGCTCTTCGTACAGAAGGCGGGCGATATCACGTATATATTCGCCCTGATAATAATCCTCGGGAAAGGTGATCTCCTGTCCGCAAATTTCCAGATAGCGCAGACGAACGGATTCTCCCAGGACGCGCATCTGCCGGCCGGCGTTATTAAAGTAGTACTCACGGGTAACCTCATAGCCCGCCGCTTCCAGAATGGAAGCCACGGTGTCGCCCAAAACCGCCTGCCGTCCGTGCCCAATCGTCAACGGACCGGTGGGGTTGGCGCTGACAAACTCTATCTGGGCCCGTTGCGGTGTGTCCAGCCGGCCTTGGCCGTATTCTTCCTTCTCCGTCAATATGTTTCTCAGTTGCTTGTACAGCCCTTCCCGCTTAACATAAAAGTTGATGAAACCGGGTCCGGCAATTTCTATTTTTTCCAGATAGGGGTTGTTATCCGGGAAAAAGTCAACGATATCGGCGGCGATGTCCGCGGGTTTCTTTTTTAAAAAACGGGCCAGTTGCATGGCAATATTGCTGGCAAAATCGCCAAACTGTTCATCCCTGGGGCGTTGAAGGATCACCGGAATATCCCGTATGTCATGCTTTTTAAGGAAAGCGCACAGCTGCTGTTTTATATATTCTTCGTTATTCATTTGAGCTCTCTTCGGTTAGCCAGGTGAATTTTGCGTCGGCCCACAGGCGTTCCAGCCCGTAGTATTCCCGCGCTTCCTTACGGAAAAGGTGTACCACGACGTCGATATAGTCCAATAGAATCCAACTGCTGCCGTCCTGGCCTTCGCGGTGGTAAATGCGTTGATTGAAGTCTTCCCGTAATTTTTTTTCGATATTATCGGCGATGGCCCGAAGTTGGACATCGGAATCGGCGGATATGATAACAAAATAGTCGGTCACGTGGCTCAAGCCCTGTACGTCCAGGGTGCATATCTGATCCCCTTTTTTCTCCAGGCCGAGCCGGGCTATGTTATCCGCGAGTTCTGCGGCGGTCAATGTTTACTCCTGATGGTTGAATATGGGCAGGGTTTTGTAATCCTTGCCAATGATGATGGTGATGTCGGCAATGGGCGAGGGATTTTCATAGGACTCCACATTGCTGTAAAGCACTCCCATGGCATCCGCCAGTTGGCGGGCGTTATCCACTTTGCCTATTTGATCGATGATGCGTGTTTCGCTTACATTCCAGTCGACTTTGCCCTTTTTAAGATAGTTGCCTTTGTTGACAACGTCATAATTGTGTTTTTGTAATAGCCGGGTCAACCGGTCGGCAATGCCCTTCACTCCACAGCCATTTAAAATTTCCAGTTGAATCTGACGCTGAATGGGAGAGTAGACTTCTTCCTCCTTCAGCGGCAGGGCGGGCGCCTGTTCCGGCGGGGTATCCACCCGGGTGGATTCATCCCGGGATAAAACAGTTGTATTATCGTTGAAAAGCTTAAGATCGGGCAGGGAAACCGTGTCCGTAAACAGCAAAAAGGCGCTGCCGGCCGCGATCAAAAGAATAATGAGATACACTGGCCATCGCGATTTGGCGGCCTGGCGGGGCATGGCGTTCCGTGTTACCGTGTGTTGGCGTTTTTTGGTAATTTGCGTGTTTTGTATTCTTCTGCGATGTCTCAAGCTGCCAGAATGCTCCCAAGTTAGGTCAAAAAAATAACCGGGCTTAAAATAAACCCGGTTTGGTTAGCATAAAATTATCCGCGGTTTATCTGCCGTTCCCCGTTGTGTGGCCGGCGCCCCACGGCGCATAGGATGAAAAGGGCGAACCGTAATAGCCGCCATATCCGTAACCATAATTATACGGCGCTTTTTCAACACGCAGGGAAATACTGGAATTTTTTGAAATTTTGTAATTCAGTTGCGCGCTGCCAAAAAATTGCGGCTGATTGGAATTGCTGTTTTCGTTAAAACTTTGATAGGGCGTCGACATGATGCCGATATTTGTTTGCAGGGTCAGGTTTTCCGAAAAAGGTATAAACATACTGTTTATGTAGGCGTTTTGTAACACCTGTCCCCCGCCACCCATGCCAAAGGACATCGATATCTGATGGTTCATCTGTATTTTACCCACATCCAGCCAGCTGAACAAAGAGGGCATGGAGGGCTGGGTCAATGCCGTTGTAATATTAGGTTGGCGCGTATCTTTTTTTAACTGCGCCGAAACCCATACCGGCATGGTGAAAACAAAAACCAATGCGAACAGGGTAGCTTTTTTCATCCTTCATCCTCCTTTGAATGGGCTAAAATATCAAACCTGTATCATTAAATCAACCTTAGTATCAAGAACGTTTCTTTTAGTGACCGGTTCCTGCCAATCTTAAAGAAAGGCACGGGGCCGGATAGCGCTTCCGGGCCGGCTCCTTGCCCGGGACAAGGCGTAAACGGCTCATAAAAGATAAATATGTTTTTATTTTCGTAAAGGATATTTTTTATTTACAGATTTTTATTTAAATTAAACGCCTTGCATGAAAATATACAGCCAGGTCCCACGCAATAGGACTTCGCCCAACCCCGTCAGGTCCGGAAGGAAGCAGCGGTCAGCGGATGGACTATGTGCCGTGGGTCAGCCTGGCTTTTTACATTTAAATAAAATTTTCTGCTTATGTCTTATGTAGTTATTGCCCGGCGCTATCGGCCCATGCGTTTCGAAGAGGTGATCGGTCAGGAGCATATTACCCAAACCCTGGCCAATGCCATAAAGAACCAGCGAATCGGTCAGGCCTATATTTTTTCCGGTCCCCGTGGCGTGGGTAAAACCACTACGGCGCGCATTCTGGCCATGGCCCTGAATGCCGAGGAGGGACCGACGCCCGAGCCTGATATAAACAGTCCGGTTTGTCAGGCCATTATTCAGGGGCGCTCCATGGATGTCATGGAGATTGACGGGGCGTCCAACCGCCGCATCGAAGAGATTCGCAACCTGCGCGAAAACATCAACTATACCCCTTCCGAAAGCCGCTATCGCATCTACATCATCGATGAGGTACACATGTTGACCAACGAGGCCTTTAACGCCTTGTTGAAAACGCTGGAAGAGCCGCCCGCGCATGCCATTTTTATCTTTGCCACCACGGAAATCCACCGCGTGCCGGCCACCATCCTTTCCCGCTGTCAGCGCTATGATTTTAAACGCATTCCGCTGAATACCATCAAGGCACAGCTGAAGCATATCTGCGACAAGGAAAATATCGCCGCCGAGGATGACGCCTTGCTGGAGATTGCCAAAAAAGCCGACGGTTCCATGCGGGACTCGCAAAGTATTCTGGATCAGATAATCTCCTTCAGCGGTCAGAATGTAACCCTGAAGAGCGTGCAGCAGGCCCTGGGTGTTTTGGATAGCGAGGTGTTTTTCCGTTTGAGCGCCATGATTGCCGCCCATGATATTAAGGGGATTCTGCTGTTTGCCCGGGAGTTGTTTGCTTCCGGCGTGGATCTGATGGAGTTGTTGATCGGCCTGGAAGAACATTTCCGTAATCTGCTGGTGAGCCGGGCCATGGAATCTGCCGAACTTTTGGAAGTTTCGGAGGCTTATGCCGGACGTTATGTTGAGGAGGCGAAAACCTTTGAAGAACGCGATCTGACCAGCTACCTTACCCTGGTGGGGCAGGCTGTTCAGGAAATGAAATGGAGTACGCAGCCTTATCTGAAATTTGAGCTTTCCCTGGTGCGGTTGGCGCAGATGCCTGCCACGAAAAGCATAGAAGCCCTTTTAAAGGAATTAAGCGGCGTAAAAAAAAAAGTCCTGAAGGCTCCTGATCCCCCTGCCGCCGCGGCCCCGCGCGCCACTTTTAATAACGATATTGAATTTTGGTGGCCCAAAATCCTAAAGCATATTACAACAAAATCCGCCACCCTGGGCAGTCTGCTGGCCTTGGCCGAACCGAAGGAAATTGCTAACGGACAGGTACGGGTTTTTTTGAAATGTGAACGATTTAACAGCGAGCGCATTAATAAAAACATAGCCTTTCTCAATGCCCAGCTAAAAGAGGTTACGCGGCACCCCCTGGGATTAATGATCGATTATGAAATCGTTGAAAGCAGCACGGGGGGCGGAAAGGAGCATGTAAGCAAGGCCCGTGAGGAAAAGCAGGCCCGGTTAGAACAATTGAAAAAAGAGAATGCTCTTTTTGGAAAATTTGTAAGTGAATTAGGCCTTGAGCCGGATTTTTAATTTAACTGGGGGAATAAACCATGAATATGAACGATCTGTTAAAAAAGGCCCAGGAGATGCAGGCGGAAATGTCCAGGGCGCAGGAAGGCCTGGCGGATATAACGGCCGAGGGCAGCGCCGGGGGAGGTATGGTCAAGGTTACGGCCAATGGTAAGCTGGAAATCCTTTCCATCTCCATTGAGGCGGAAGTGGTTAACGCCGATGAAAAAGAGATGCTGGAAGACCTGGTGACGGCGGCGGTGAACCAGGCCATAAAAAACGCCCAGGAAAAGGCGGCGGAGGCCATGCAAAAAATTACGGGCGGCATGCTGGGCGGCCTGAACCTGCCCGGGATGTAAACGGTTAATACGGAACAGCCATGTCTCAATTTAAAATAGCTTCTCTGGATAATCTGATCGTTCAGCTTTCCAAGTTGCCCGGTATCGGCCGGAAAACGGCCCAGCGCCTGGCCATTCATATACTTAAAGGTTCCCATGACTATGCCGAGGCCCTGACAGGGGCCATCGTGGATGTTAAACAGAATACACGGCTTTGCGGACGCTGCTTCAATATCGCCGAGGATACGCTCTGTTCAATCTGTGCCGATCCCGGACGCGACCATTCCAAAATTTGCGTGGTTGAGGATATCGTGGATGTGATGGCCATCGAGGCCTCCAATGAATATCGCGGGGTTTATCATGTTTTGGGCGGGGTTATTTCACCCCTGGCCGGGGTGGGGGTGGATGATCTGAAAATCCGTGAACTGCTTGAACGGGCCCGCACGGGGGATATCGGCGAGGTACTTTTGGCGCTTAACCTTTCCACGGAAGGCGAGGCCACGATGATCTATCTTTCACAGCTTTTAAAAAATCATTCCGTGGAGGTAACACGCATTGCCCACGGCATACCGTTGGGTTCGCATCTGGAATTTGTGGATCAAACGACCATAGGGCGGGCCATTTTAGGCCGGCAAAAGATTTAAACCTTCCACTCCCATCCTTCCACGGCCAGTTCGCAGTTGGGGAATAAAGCCTGGGCCTTTTTTTCGATGGCGCGCAGATCGGCGTCGTTATGGGCCGGGTTATGATGAAAGAGAATCAGTTTATCCGCACTGGCCTGGGCGGCGGCGTCGCAGGCGGACACATAGGTGCTGTGCCCGTAGCCGGCAAACATTTTATACTGCTCTTCGGTATACTGGGCGTCATGAATCAGCACATCGGCATTTTGGGCAAACTTTATTAAACGCTGATCCCCTCCGATATACTGCTCCACATCGGTGGCATAGACAATTTTCTTATCTTTAAATTCCACGCGCATGGGGTAGCTGCCGTCCTTGGGATGAAAATAATATTTCATCAGATGTATGGAGAGGGTGCGGTCCAGCGGAAGCTTTTCCATCACATGGGCCACTTTGGGCGCGGGACGATCCTTGGTAAAGTAGATGACGTCGTTTTCGGTCATGTCGTGAAATTCCTTGGTGGAGCGGAATTCGTCCATGCCCACAGGATAAAACTGCGGCATGACCAGGGTGCGCAGGATCTCTTCGAAACTTTTCCCCAACGTGGCCGGGCCGAAGAAGTGAATAAAGACATTGGGCATGTACAATGGCGCGAAAAAGGGCAGGCCCAGCAGGTGATCCGAATGGGTATGGTTAAAGATAAAGGTTATGTGAAAAGGAGTATCATTCTTTTTTTGATGGGCCAGAATTTCCGGTACAAGTTCCTTGCCCAGATTGATAACGCCGCTGCCCGCGTCCAGAATAACGATATTTTCGGGGGTGCGCGCCAGTACACAGGCTGTGTTCCCGCCAATCTCCGTGCCTTCCCTTGAGGCCACGGGATAGCTTCCGCGTACGCCGTAAAACTTGAGTTTGAATTTATAGTCGGCCATAGGTTCTACCTTATCTTCTGATAGTGCATTATTGTTTCGCTTCCAGGCGCTTTATTTTGTCCCGTATCTGCGCAGCTTTTTCATATTCTTCCGCTTCCACGGCTTTTTTTAAATCTTCTTTCAAACGATCGAGCTCTTCCGAACCGGATTTAAAAATAAAACTTCGGTCCATGCTCTCTTCCTTATCCTCCGCCACATAACTGGCCTGATCCATTACGGACTCCTCCACATAGATGGGGGTATGGTTGCGCACGGCCAGGGCGATGGCGTCGCTGGGGCGGGAGTCAACCTCCAGGGGATGGTTGTTTTCCGTTCTCAGCCGGATGGTGGCATAAAACGTGTTTTCCTTCAGGTCGTTTATCAGCACGCTTTCCATGCCGATGCCGCATTGCTCCATGATCCGGGTGGCCAGGTCATGGGTGATCGGCCGGGGCGGTTTTATGTTCTCCAGCCCCAGGGCGATGGACTGTGCCTCGTATTCGCCAATGATTATGGGCAGGGTTCTGTCCCCCTCGGTTTCCTTTAGCAATATGCCGCTGGATTGGTTTTGTGTTAGAAAAACGCCTTTTACTGAAACTTCAATCATCGTAAACCTTTTTATAGTGTCCCTCAGCATCGGCAGCATCCGCGCTGAGTTTAAATGTTGTAAGCTCTATGTTTAACAAAGCTTTAACTCGGATATTTTGGAAAAAGGTTAATAAAAACGATACTAAAGTCAAAATCTTTTTAGATTAGGACTAATCTATCTGACTGTGGATTTTATCACATTGATTTTCAGCACTTTGACCGAAAAAGTTTTATACGCATTTATACCTTGATCGTTTTTGAATAAAATATATATTAGGACGATAGGAACAGGATATGAAAAAAATCAGCTTTTTTCTTTTTATATGTTCGCTGGCCGCGGCTCAAAGTTTTAGCCCGCTGCAGCGTGTACGGCTTGCCTCAACGGGCGATTCTCTATTCCTGAGACCGGCGGCCATCGACATCAGTCCCGAAAAAAAGGTCTATGTGGTGGATACCGGTCATAACCGGATTGTGGTGCTGGACAGCGGCGGCCGGGTTACCCAAACCATCGGCGGTTTTGGTTTCGAGGCCGAACAGTTTGATGAACCCCGGGATATCTGGAGCCGCTCCGTAGTGGATATTTATGTTTCCGATTACAACAACCGCCGCCTGCAGCGCTTTGATCGTCAGTTGAATTTTCTCTCCTTTCTGGAAGCCAACAGCGGCCTGAGTGAGGAATTGCAGTTTGACTATGCCGCCAGTTGTGCCGTTAGCAGCCAAAACGAGTTGTTTTTGCTCAGCCAAAACCAGGATAAGGTAATCAAGTATAACCGTAACGGCGACGCCGAGTATGCCTTTGGCTATCTGGAAAGCGCCTCGGCGGAACTGAATGAACCGCAGCAGATCGATATCTGGCGCGGAGACCGTCTGTTGGTTAGCAACAGCGGCGATTCTTCGGTGATCGTTTTTGATTTTTTTGGAAACCTGCTGCGCCGTATCGTATCGCCTTTCTTTATCCGCCCCACGGGTCTGACCGTTATTGACGACAACTATTTTCTTCTTGCCGATCCCGCCGCGGGCGCTCTCTTTCTGGTCGATCATCACTACGCGGTTAAAAAAGTGGCCTCCGGGCTGAAACATCCCAGGGATGCCGCCCTGCTCAGGGAAGGGGAGACGCTTTTTTTATTTGTGATTGACGGGAATGAAATGATAAAAGGGATATTAACGCTGCCGTGAAGAGATTTCTGTTTATTTTTTTGCTGGCGGCGGCTTTTCCCCTTTTAGCCCAAAAACAGCACGGCCCCTGGCAGGTGGATTCCACCATCGTGCCCGTCCGCCCGCTCAGCTATTTCTCTTTCCCCGACCGCCATTTGCCGGTGCTGCCCTCGCTGGAGGTGTATATTAACGGCCATAAGGCGCGTGAGGTGCTGGACTTCCGGCTGGAGGAAAACCGGATACGTTTTATTCCCGCGCGCCAAAAGGGGGATACTTTGCGTATTTTATATCGCCGTTATCCCATAAATCTGCGACGTCGCTATACATTGTTTAAAAAAGATACCCTGATCAGCAAGGGGAAAGGAAAGGAGGGGAAGGAAAAAAGGGTGGTCATTTCACCGGTGAGCATCGGAACGGTATTTGAGGATTTCGGCAGTGGTCTGCAAAAGCGCGGTTCCATTGCCCGTGGGGTGAATATCGGCTCAAACAGGGACCTCAGTCTTAGTTCCGGCCTGAACCTGGAACTGAGCGGCCGTCTGAATGAGAATATTGAGATCGTTGCCGCCCTGACCGATGAGACCACGCCCATACAACCTGAGGGGAACACGCAAACGCTGGATGAAATAGACCGTGTTTTTGTGCAATTCAAAACTCCCCTGCTCGACGGTACCGTGGGCGATATATACTATAATATAAACACCCTGCGCTTTGGCAATCTTAAAAGAAAACTTCAGGGAATCAATCTGACAGGGAAATATAAAAATCAGCGTCTGGAACTTACCGGGGCCACAACGCGCGGGCTGGTGAAGCGGCAGGTCTTTATCGGGCGCGAGGGTAACCAGGGGCCCTACCAGCTTACGGGCAGCAACGGCGAGCGGGAAATAATCGTGCTGGCCGGCACCGAGCAGGTTTGGCTGGACGGGCAAAAGATGAGCCGCGGCGAAAGCAATGATTATGTGATCGAATACGGAAACGGCGAAATACGCTTTACCAATAAAAGATTGATAACGGGTGAGAGCCGGATTGAGGTGGATTTTGAGTTTTTTCCGGCGGGGCAAAAATTTAACCGTGACGCCTATGGCGCCACTTACGGCGGCGGAGCCGGAACGGACTTAAGCTATACGTTGCGCTATTTCCGGGAGAGCGACAGTAAGGAACGGCTGCTGGGCCGGGAAAGCGGTTTCAGCGCGGCCGAGAAGGAAGTGCTGAAAAACACCGGAAACGATCCCCTGAGGGCCTTTATCAGCGGTGCAACGGAGGTGGGGCAGGGAAAGGGCCGTTATGTACGCGCCGATACGCTGTATGCCGATTCCCTCTATGCCATCTATAAATATGTGGGACGGAACGCAGGCAACTATAATGTGACATTTAGCTTTGTGGGCCGGGGCAACGGCGCCTATGCCCGCGACAGGCTGGGGCAGTATCGCTGGCTGGGCCCGCGGCGCGGTGATTATGAACCGATAAAACTGCTGCCCCTGCCGCAGGATCATCAAATGGCCGATCTGGATATCAACTGGCGGATTTCCGAAAAAACCGATTTTAAGGCAGAGTATGCCTTTAGCCGGTTTGACGGCAATACATTTTCCGGCCTGGGCAACAGCCAAAATAACGGACAGGCCCTCTTTATGCGGTTTAACACGAGCGACTGGCAGCCGGAATTTTTCGGCGTCAGGCCCGGGCGCTTTTCCGCCGATGTCAGCGCGACCTATGTGGACGACCGCTTTCGTTCTCTCGATCGTTTGAACAAACCGGACTATCAGCGCTTTTGGAATGTGCTTAACGATAACCTGGATACGCGCGAGGAAAAAAGCCTGCAATTTAACGGACGTTATTCTCCCTCGGATAATCTAAGCCTGCGCCTGAACGGGGGTTTGCTCACTAAGGCCGGGCAAAACACGCAACGGATAAACAGTGCCGTTGAGTTGCGTAAAAGCCGCTGGGGTAGGGGGCAGGCGGACTTTACCTACCTGCGTAGCATACAGACCAGCGGTAACATAGAGAATATCTGGCGGCGCATGAATGGCGATTATGCACTGGCCCTGGGCGGGTGGGAGCCGCAACTGTTGTACCGTTTCGAAAACAGAAGAAACCGCACCCCTTCACTGATCCAGGGCTTTCGTTATGATGATTTAGGTCTGCGGCTGAATATAATAAAATGGTGGCGTATAAAGGGCTTTGCCCAGTATCAGACCCGCTTTGATCAGGTATACGACGTACAACAGTCCGGGCTGCTGACGCCACAATCGGTGGCCCGTACGGCGCAGATACATTTTGAACTTAGCGGCGTGCCCCGCACGGCGTTGACCGTGGATATCCTGCGCCGCCAAAAGGTTTTTGAGGAGCGTTTTAAGAATATAAAGGTGGATACGCTGAAACTGCTTTATGCCGACGCGACGGTTCAGGATACGGTTTGGCAGGATAATGAAACTAACCTGGCCGATATCACCTTTAGTCACAGTCGCTGGAAAAACGCCCTGCGCATCAATGCCAAATACCGAATCAGCACCGATCAGACCGCCTTGCGAGAAAAAGTGTATATTAAGGTCGATCCCGGGCGGGGCAACCTGCGTTTCGACAACGACTTGCAGGAATACGTGCCCGATCCCGACGGCGACTATGTGCTGTTTATCGTTTCCTCCGGACGTTTTGAGCCGGTAACCCGCCTGAACTCAGCCCTGAGGCTTACCTATGATGGCGCGGCCTGGTGGAGAAAACCCGCTAGCTGGTGGCAGACCGTGTTGCAAAATTTAAGCGGAAACAGCTATCTGCGCGCCGATGAAGAGACGCGGGAACCGGATATCGCCTCCATCTACCTGTTGAATCTGGAGCGGTTTCAGGGAGCTTATACCCTGCGCGGCGCGCTGGTGTTTGATCAGGACCTCTATGTCATGAAACGTAACCGTGCCCTGAATTTTCGTCTGCAATACCGTTACAGGGATGATCGCTTTAATCAGTTCCTAGACGCCGCCGACAATGAGGATCGCCTGAATATTGAGCGGGCCCTGCGCATGGATTGGCGTGTTATTCCCGCCCTGAAAAGCCAAAGCGAGCTGCGCGGCCGCTATGTAACGCGTAACAGTAATAGCAACATCCGCCGTAACAGGGATATCAGCGGCCTGTTGTTTACCGAAAAAATAACCTGGCGTATCAATAAAAGGTGGGAAGGCCGTCTGGAAACTGAGTACGGACGGGAAAGAAACCGTACAGAAAGCTATCCCCTCAGCCTGTGGTATGCCCTTTTTAAGCCCCGGTTGAATTTTATTATCCCCGGCCAGGCGCGGCTTTCCCTGGATTATGAGTATCAAACGGTGCGCGTTACGGACAACCCCCTGAGCCTGACGGTGCCCTACGAGATGGCGCGGGGACGTAAAGAGGGGCTTAGCCAGAGATGGCAGGCGCGTATGGAGTATAATATTACCAAAAATATTCTTTTTAATTTTTCCTACAGCGGCCGTAACGAAGCGGGTTTTTCGCGCGTGCTGCACACGGGGCAGGCCGAGGTACGCGCCTTTTTTTAGACCAGGAGAGAAATTTATGTCCTGCGGGCGGTTTTCCTTTTTTACCGCTCTTTATCGGTTGGGAATATGGTCGTATATTTGACCGAATCCGTATAAAAAGGGAAAGTGATGGAAAAGGGCACAAAACAATTCGCGGGTCTTATTGGCGGGCCCCTGCTGTTTCTGATATCGATGATGGCCGCCCGTGACGGCAGCCTGCCCCCGGCCGCCACTGGCGTGCTGGCCTCAACCCTGTGGGTGGCCCTGTGGTGGATAACCGAAGCGGTGCCGATAGCCGTAACCTCGTTGCTGCCCATCATTTTGTTTCCCCTTAGCGGTGGCCTGGAGATAAAACAGACCACCGCCGCCTACGGCAATCCGATGATTTTTCTCTTTATCGGCGGATTTATCATTGCCGTGGCCATTGAACGCTGGCGCATTCATAAACGCATCGCTTTAAATATAATCGCGGCCATGGGCACTTCCGGTTCAAGGATTATTTTTGGTTTTATGCTGGCCACGGCCCTGCTTTCTATGTGGATATCCAACACGGCCACGGCGCTGATGATGATGCCCATCGGCATGGCCGTGGTTGTTCAACTGGGCGACGGAGAGGGGGCGTCCCGCCCCTATTTCGGCAAGGCTCTGATGCTTAGTATCGCCTATGCGGCTTCCATCGGCGGTATTGCCACGCTTATCGGTACCCCTACCAATGTAATCTTTTCCGCCATTGTTAAACAGATGTATGGCCACGAGGTTACTTTTTCCCAATGGTTTTTGTTTGCCCTGCCCCTTTCGGGGATATTGCTGGCCTTAAGCTGGCTTTATCTGACGCAGGCCGCTTTTCCCCTGCGCCTGGGAGCCATAGCCGGCGGCAGGGAAAATATCCGCGAACAGTTGCGGCGCATGGGCCCGATGAGCAGGCAGGAAAAAGCGGTGTCGTTGATCTTTGTCCTAACCGCCGTGGCCTGGATGGGCCGCTCTTATATCCTTTCTTCCTGGGTACCCGGTATTAATGACAGCATCATTGCCTTGTCGGGCGCCATGCTGCTGTTTGTGGTTCCGTCCGGCGAAGGGCCGGGCGAGCGTTTGCTGCACTGGGAAGACGCCGTAAAATTGCCCTGGGGTATTATTTTGCTTTTTGGCGGCGGGCTGGCCCTGGCGGCGGGATTTAAGGCCTCCGGCCTGGCCGAATGGATAGGCCGGCAGGTACAGGGGCTTGATCAGGTTCCCTATTTTGTACTGATTCTGCTTGTTGTCGCCGCGGTAAATTTTTTAACCGAAATTACTTCCAATGTGGCCACGGCATCGGTGATCTTACCGGTATTGGCCGCTTTGTCGCAGGCGATTGATGTTCACCCGTTCGGTTTGATGATCGCGGCTACCATCGCCGCCTCATGCGCCTTTATGTTGCCGGTGGCCACGCCACCCAACGCGGTGGTCTTTGGCTCCGGCGAGGTGGAAATGAGTGACATGGTTCGGGCCGGGCTGAGGATGAACCTTATATCCATTGTCGTGGTGAGCGTTTATGTTTTGTGGGTTTTGCCGCTTTTATGGCATATGGACTGGCACTCGTTTCCCGCTGAGTTTCTTTCCCTGGTGAACATCCTTTTTTAAAAACCGGCGTCGGGGCTGTTGGGGAGGTTTCCCCTATGCATTCCTTATGCCGGAGAGACCTGCCGGCCCCTCCGGATTAAGGTTTTGGCTTTTAGCTTTTTGCTCCTCCGGAGTAGAGCAGGGCGGCTCCGGCCAGGGCCGTATCCTTCAGCAGGTTGGGCATGGAAGCCTGCATCGTTTCGGCATTCAGTACGCCGGGCAGATGAACCAGCAGGGCAAACACAAGCAACATAATGCCCAAAAGCAGGGTTGCCAGTTTGGCCTGTTTGTCGATAAGGATGCTTACGCAGGCGGCGATCAGCGCCAGTCCCGTCAGGTAGACCCAGAATATGCCCCCGGGTAGCGGAACCATGCCGGTCATGGCATTGCCATTCATAAAGTGAAACAGCCCGAATATGCCAAAAGGCAGGGCAAACAGATAGCGGGCCAGGGCCCCGGTCAGTATATTCATAACAACTCCTCCAGTTAGTGTTGGTATGTGTTTAAACGTATATTTACATGTGTTTATTCCTAATGGGTATTAAGGAATAAACAACCTGTTTCCAAAAACATACTTTTCCGGTGATACTCCCTCGTTTACCCGGGTAGCGCATTTTTTGCACGCCCCGGTATCGTTTTGCTCAATAAGCATATTTTTCCGGTGACTGTCCCGGCGTAAAAGCCGTGTATAAAGGGCTCGACCTCTTTGGCACGACTGTTGATACATATATGGCGTCATAAAAAACATAAGGAGACATAAGATGTCCAAGGTATTTACTTTTAATTCACTGTCACGCATCCTGTTTATAGGTTTGGCGTTACTGTTGGCAGGTTCCGCGCCTCTTTTCGCGGATGACGATTATTTTGAAACGGAAGGCGCCATTCAGGTTTTAGATGCCGACAGCCTTGTGGTCAACGGTTTTGTCTTTGACGTTGACAATCAGACGCGGGTAATGGATGACTCGCTGGGAATGATCGCCTACAGCGATCTGCGTCAGGGAGACCGGGTGAAGGTAGAAGCCCGGGAGATGCAAAGCGGACGTTATCTGGCCCGCGAGATTAAGCGCAAAAACGGCGATAACGACCATGACGGCGATCATGATGATGACCATGATGGCCGCGAAATGGAGACGCGCGGATTTATCAGCGCCCT
>JALXBH010000168.1:0-3164 GCA_026991535.1 Calditrichia bacterium
AAAAACAAGCCGGCCGATTTCCGCCCGTTATGAGGATTTTAAAGAGTATCTTTTATCACTGGAATAACCGACCCGCCTCAATCCTTCCCGGGCTCCGGGGAGGGGATAATGTTTCCGGAAATGCGGTAAAGGGTTTGTTCCCCGCCGGGCAGCGGGATTAGGGGGAGGAAGGACGGTGTTTGATTTGCAGGCCGCCGAGAAAATTCCGTAAAATCTGATCCTTGCATTCCCGGTAGTGTTTGTGGCCGGCCTTACGGAAAAAAGCGCTTAACTCATGTTTGCTCAAACGGAAGTCGGCCAGCTCCAGAAGGGCTAAAACATCCTCCGCCTGCAAATCAAAGGCAATCTTTAGTTTGCGGAAGATGATGTTGTTGTTGAGTTGCTCTTCGGCCGGGGGCACGCCCCCCTCTTTCACACCACGCCTGTCGGCGATCAGCCCGTTGAGAAAAACAGCCAGACTCCGATCCGGGCATTTCCGGAAAGCGGGATCATCCTCGCGTTTTAACCAATCGCTTACCTCTGCCCGGGAAGTTGCCCGCCCACCCAGGGTAAACAGCGCCATCATGTCATCATCATTGAGGTCAAGAATGTAACGCAGCCGTCTTAATACATCGTTGTTTGTCACCACAGTCCCATTGTATATATCGTTTTATGCCGGAAAGTTATTTGGTCAGCGGGGATGTATCCGTTTTGGAACCCTTTTCCTTTTTCAATCTTCTTTTTTCCTTAAGGGTGGCCTTGGGTTTCTTCTTTTCCTGCGATTTGCCTTTGTCTCTGCCTTTTGCCATGATAATATCTCCTGTTGGGATGAGTACCGCTGCCTCTCTGATGGTAAGCGCGGGTAGCGGCTTTTTCCAATATAGAATATTTATCCCACTATTACCATAAATATCGGTTTTTCTTCCCCGGCGCGGAGACCGTTAAGGTTTAAACACTCCTCCCTGTTGCCGATGTGCGCCCGGAAAGGAGAAAGGGACGGCCGCTAAAAAAATTATTGCCGGGATGCAATGCTTCCCAAATTCTTGTATTTTAAGCCATGCAGCAAAACCGAGTCATCCTCCATGTCGATATGGACGCCTTTTTTGCCTCCGTGGAGCAACGCGACCATCCCGAATACCGCGGCAAGCCGCTCATCGTCGGCGCCGACCCGAAAGGGGGCCGGGGACGCGGCGTGGTTTCTACCTGTTCCTATGAGGCCAGAAAGTTTGGCATTCATTCGGCCATGCCCATCAATCAGGCCTGGAAACGTTGTCCGCGGGGGATTTATGTGCCCCCCAACGGCGCCCTCTACAGCCGGGTCAGTAAGTCGATCTTTGAGGTCTTTTACGAATTTTCCGATATGGTGGAGCCCCTGTCGGTGGATGAGGCCTTTATCGACGTCACCGGAAGCATGCGTCTTTTCGGCGATGGTCCGGAGATCGCCCGAAAAATCAAGCAACGCATTCTGGAAAAGGAGCAACTGACCGCTTCGGTGGGCGTGGCCCCCAGCAAGTTTGTGGCCAAGATCGCTTCCGATCTCAAAAAGCCGGACGGGCTGGTGGTGGTAGAGCCGGATCGGGTGGCCGCTTTTCTGGCGCCGCTGGATATTGCCCGCATGTGGGGCGCCGGGGCTAAAACCCAGCAAAAGCTGCATGCCATGGGTATCCGCACCTTTGGTGATCTGGCCCGCTTCAGCGCCGATATTCTCGAAAAAAAGCTGGGCCGGGCCGGCCGTCACTTCTATCGCCTGGCCCATGGGCTGGATGTACGTTCCGTAAAAAATGAGCGCGCTGTAAAGTCGGTAAGCAATGAGCATACTTTTGACCGGGATACCCTCGATGATGAAGAGCTGAAGCGCACTTTGGCCCGTCTTTGCGAAAAGGTGGGTAACCGTCTGCGCGGGGCCGGTCTGAGTGGACGCACCGTTCATCTAAAATTACGTTTTGATAATTTTGAAACGCTGACGCGCAGCGTGACCCTGCCCCGGGCCACGGACAGCACCGGCCGGCTGACCGCGGAAATAATGACCCTTTTTGAACGAAACCGGCAAAAGGGGCGGGCCGTGCGTCTGCTGGGCGTGGGCCTGTCCGGTTTTGACAGGGAGCGGGATACTCAGCTTTCCCTGTTCGACGCCCCCGTTGCCGCGCGCCCCCTGGATAAAATCGAAGATTTGGTTAAGGAACGCTTCGGTTCGCGGGCCATACACCGCGCCGACAGTATCAAAGGCAAACACTAACCCGGATATTTTCATGACCCGCATTCTCCTTCTGATTCTTGCCCTGTTACCCGCCGCCCTTGGGGCTGCCGGTTATTTTCAGCAAAAAGTGGTTTATGACATGGATGCCCGCCTCGACGGACAAACGCATGTCATTCATGTTAACCAGGGACTGCTCTATATCAACCAATCGCCGGACACCCTGTCTGAAATATACTTTCATCTTTATATGAACCGCTACAGGAAGGGCGCCTTTCTGGAAGACGGCGGCCTGCGCGAGAACACCATCGGCGGCATCGATCTGGATACGGTTTGGGTCAACCGGGAAAGGGTAACCGGCTTTACCATCGACCACACGCTGATGCGCCTGCCGCTGCGGACAAGGCTGCTGCCCGGCGATACGCTGGCCATGCGTTTCCGATTCCGGGCGGCGCTGCCCCCGTCCGACGCCCGTTACGGCTATATGGGGGATCATCATGATGTGGGCAACTGGTTTGTTACCCCGGTGGTTTACGACAGCAAGGGCTGGCATCTGCATCAGCATATCGATAATGAGTTTTACCAGGAATGGGGCGATTTTGACGTCCGTCTGACCGTCCCCCGGGGCTATGTGGTCGGGGCCACCGGCGATCTGATCAATGCCGACAGCGCCATGCGCGATACCACGGCCGCCGTGCGCGACTGGTTTAACCACCATCCCGACGACACCACCCGCTTTACTACCTGGCACTACATCGCCGAAAACGTGCATGATTTTGCCTGGACGGCCGATCCCGACTACCGTTATTACACGGAAGAAGTGCGGGGCATTACCGTGCATTATCTGGTGATGGATCATAATTATGACGACTGGGTGCGGGAAATCCGCGCCGGTACGGGAGCCATGGAGTGGCTGATCGAAAATATCGGTCCCTATCCATATAAACAGATCACCGTGGCCGATACCTATATGCACGCCGGGGGTATGGAG
>JALXBH010000168.1:3174-5401 GCA_026991535.1 Calditrichia bacterium
TTATTTCACCGCGCTATGCGCCTTCGTTTTTCCGCGCCGTGGTCATTCATGAAATCGCCCACAACTGGTTCTACGGTCTATTGGCCTCCAACCAGACCGAGGATGAGTGGATGGATGAGGGCTTTACCCAGTTTGCCGAGATCGAGATTATGGAATATCTGTACGGCGTAAAAAACAACTATCCCATGGGCGGGATGCACGGCGGGCTGGGACGTATCTTCTCCGCCGATCAGGATGACCGTCAGGCCAGCATGCTAAATTATCTGCGATCGGTTATCCGGGGGACGGAAGCAGACCCGGTGCGCACCATGCCCGATCATTTCCGGAGAGGGGTTTATGTCGCCTCCTACGATAAAACAGCCGTCGTTCTGGCCATGTTGGAAAATGTGCTGGGCAGGGAGGTGTTTTGGCGGGCCATGCGCGACTACTACCGCCGCTGGCACCATAAACATCCGCAAACCGGAGATATGATCCGCTCTTTTGAACGCAGCAGCGGTCGCTCGCTGAAATGGTTTTTTGACCAGTGGATCAACAGCACGCGCAGCTATGATGTGGCCCTGAGCGGTTTTTCGTCCCGTCGCGCGGCTCAGGGTTTCGTCAATGAAATCACGCTGGAAAACAAACAGGACATCTATATGCCGCTGGATGTGCTGTGTGTGCTGGAAAATGGCGACTCGCTGCTTTTCCGGGTGCCCATCGACAGCTTTTCACCCCGGCGGGCGGATGTGAAATATCTCCCGTACTGGTTCTTTAAGCAAAAGGAATATCACACCACTTTCCTTACGCCGGAGAAGGTCGTTTTCGTGCAACTGGATCCCGGCCGCCGTCTGGGGGATATCAACCGGCTGAACAATGACAGCGGACGACTTCCCCGGCAAGACTTTTATTTTATGCGTCAACAGAGCATGCAACCGCCGGTGGACGCCTATCTGTGGGAGATGTGGCCCACGATGGATTATAATCTAAGCGACAAACTGCGTCCCGGGATTCATCTGAACGGCTCCTATCTTGGGCTGCGGCATAAGCTTAACGCCACCCTGTATTACCGCCCCGGCCGTCCGGGCGTGGACGGCATTTTGAGCTACGGCGATCCGCTGATCTCCGTAGCTCCCCGGCTGAATACGCGTCTGCGGATTTGGCAGCTTAACGGATTGCGCGCTGTTGCGGCCGAACTGCGTTACACGCGTCGCGACCGGGACAGTTTTATCTTTGGCGGGGAGGCTTACGGTCGCTATGAGCGCATCACCGGCACGCCCGCTCCCGCTAAAACCGTTGCCACCCTTCACGGCGCCTGGCTGGGCGGCATAAGCGTCGGCGGGGGGCGCTTTAACAGCGTGTGGGAGCTGCGGGGGCGCGCCTCCCTTTACGGCAGCGCATACGGCTTTGCGCAACTGCTGCTCAACCAGACCCACACCATCCGTGACAGCTACAGCGATTATGTGCTGACTTTGAAAAACCGCATTGCGCTTACCCGGGGGACGCTGCCGGGCTGGGAGCGTTTTTTAAGCTATGGGGCCAATGCCCGCGTTCGCTTTGATAATCCCTATTATCGCTCTTTGGATAATCTTTCCCGCAATTGGGATGAGCCCGCGCGCATCTATATGGCCGATGGGGCCGCCGTGCGCGGAAGCCAGTTTATCAGCGGGGCCTTTAATATCTCCGGGCGTAATGCCTTGCAGCTGAGCGCCGATCTCGAATTCCCCAATCCGCTGTCCGGACTGCCCATACCCGTTGTGGAACGGCTGAGCACACGTCTTTTCGCCGACGGCGGACTGTTGTGGGATGGGCGTCCCCGGGCCGACAGGGCGGTATACGCGGCCGGTTTTAGTCTGGGCTACCGCCTGCCCTATATGTTGACCCGGCTCAGCGGCCTTGATGATATCCATGTGGAATTTCCCCTGTGGGTTTACGCACGGGAGATGGGGGAGAAGTCCCTGGCCTTCCGCTGGCTGCTTAATCTCAGTTTTGATTTGGGCCGCTCACCATTTTTTAACAGGTTATAGTTTAAGCGGACATTAACAGCCATCGCTATGTAGTGTAGCTGAAGCATGACGCGGGGTCGGGCCGGAAAAATATCTCCATTGCCCGGAGAAGGCCTAGCGCACATAGCGGCTGAGGAATTGCCGCTCGCCCTCCACGGTGCCGATCAGCACCACCTCTTCGCCGGCCCGCAGTTTTGTGTCGGCGGGGGGATTGATCTCCATGCCCTCCTGCCGGTTTATGCCGA
>JALXBH010000169.1:0-12918 GCA_026991535.1 Calditrichia bacterium
GTCTTTTGAAATGTCTTTTCTTTTTCTATAGGGTTGGCAAAAACAACTTCAGAAGCATTAGCAAAGATTTGATCTTGTAATTCAGGAGCATGAATCAAATCACCATAAGTTTTTAACGATGAAGCTATAGTCTCTTTATGGGCATATAATTCTTCCATATTTCTTTCTTTACTATATTGTGCACCAAAGAATGCTACAATAGTATAAATTGGAATTAAAGCTGCAGTGCGTAAAATAAAATAATATGTTGGAACTTCCGTTAAATTGTTATTTGTTTTACTAAGCTTCTCATATAAATCTGCAATTTTTTGAATAAGATCAACAGTATATAATGAAGCAATAAATAAACTAATGATAAATAAAACTAAAAATACAACTCTTCCCCAAAAAATAAATATTTTACGCTTACCAAAAGAGAGTGCTAAAGTACCTGCAATTGCTGGTGTTATTAAGGAATTAATTTCATCTCGAATTTGAGAAATTTCATCATTGGCTTTATATAATTTTTTTAATTCAGCATTGACGCCTTCAGTAATTTCAGGAAGATTTGGAGATAGAACAGCACGATTAAAAAGTCCCCAAGTATAAAGATTTGTTCTCAGTGATTCCAACTGAGAAATAAAATTATGAAAATGTTGTTGATTTCTTTGATTATTTAAATTTGAATAATGAGTAATTACATTACGCAAAGAAGAAACTATACTATTAAAAATATTGAATGGTAATCTTTGTATCAATTCATTTTCATTTAAATAATCAATTACTTCAATAATTTCATTATAACTATTCTCTGCATCATCAATGGTTAACTCATTCCATGGAGGAAGTTGGGCTGTAAACTCTTTGAGCTGTTCAAAATCAAATTTTTTGAATTGTTCAAAAGATTGTAAAAAATTATCAAATAAATTACGAGGTGGCATAATATTACCTTTTTATTTTACAACATAACGGCCTGCGGTTCACTGGAAATGACACGCTTTGAGAACTTTCAAAATTCCAAAAAACCGGACGCGTGGCATTTTCCAGTGCAACCGCTTGTTATGCGTTTATTTACACACAAACTTATTATTTGAAACCAACCCATACAAAAGCCTATTTATACTAATTGAATTCAATATTTTCAAGTAAACTCGCAAAAAAGTCCTGATGTTTTAATCGATTTCTTGACCAGAGTTTTCCAATAATTCCATATTTATTATTGTTATTTTCAAAAACTGAACAAGCTACCAATAATTCCTTAAAATTCGTTTTGGTATTTAGTGTCATTAGGTAATATGAATTACCATTCTCAAATTCCAATTTCCCAACATTCGTTTTTATATTAGCATTAATTATATTATGTTCGACATTGTAATTAAAATCTTCTTGGACCATTATCTTTTTTATTTCTTCATTAGTTTTAGTAGAAATAATTGGCGGTATTTTTGAAACTATTATTTCAATATAAGCTTCACTATAATTTTTAATAAAATTGTGATTAGATGAATTAAAGGTTAAAAGAAGTATTTTTTTCTCGCCTTTAGTCAAAGAAGATGCTTCAATATTTTTTAAATCAGGGTCAACAATTATCGCACTTTGGCTTAAACTATCAATACTATAGACAAACCAATTTTGTGTTGGTGGAATAATAATTTTATAGTCATGGAAGGCAATAACTCGATTATCAAAATTATCTGGATATTGCAATACTTCATAATGAGAACAAGAAAATAAAAATAAAATAAAAACTAAGTATTTGTATTTCATATCTTCCTTTCTGTTAATTTGATTGCGCATAACTATATATTAACCGGAATTCCGTATTTTACATGCAGTATAAGTAAAAACGGACATTAGCGCAAGGAAAATGACTTCCTTCCGCTGTCAATGTCAATATAATCTTTTTATTTTAGCAGTTATCCGGCAATCAACAGCTGTCCGTATAATATGGAAAAACACACCCGTTTGCTCCATTGCCTTGAAAATAAATCGATTCCCCCCTGTTATCTTTAAATAGTTGGAAATACTACTCATAGGGATGACTTTATCCGTGCTGCCTACCGGCGGCAGATCAGGGCCGGGAGCTTCAACCAGACGAAGTATGGATAAATGTTGTCGGATGATTTTAATTCGTGTCGTTATGATAACGTTCTTTACTTTTGCTATTCACAATATAAAAATTATGCGGACGGGTGCTTAAGTTTACACCTTTTATACCCGGGGAGGGGCTCCGGGAGGAAAGGCCCTTCCCGGGCTCCCAAGAATGGCCCTCAACCCTTGCGCAGGGTGATCAGCGGCGCCTCCAGCGGCGCGCCCAGGCGGAAGGGAAACCAGTGGCCCATGCCGGCGGAGGTGTAAAGACGCGTATTCCCTTTTTGATAGGCGCCCCAGAGATAGCTGTTTTCGGTGAAAATTTCCCAGGCGCTGCGTCCGCCCAGTCCCACCTGTCCGGCGTGGGTATGTCCGGAGAGCACCAGCCCCACCTTATGCTTCCCGGCCACATCCAGGGCCTTGGGCCGGTGGCTCATCAGCAGGCGAAAGGGCCCGTCCGGCGCGTTGTTAAAGGTACGGGTCAGGGAGTTGTCCAGAAAACCGTGGATATCGGCGCGCAGGGATACGGGATCGTTGGCCCCGCCGATAATCACCGGCGTATTACCGACCATGAATTGATCATAGCTGTTCAGCAACAGGGGTACGGGACCGGCGTCGATGCGGCGAATCGATTCCTTGATGCCGCGAAAATATTCATGATTGCCGATGGAAGCATACTTGGGGCCAGGCGTGGCCAACTGACCGATCAGCTTCATGGCGTCGGTCATCAGGCTCAGATCGTCGGCGATATCCCCGGTGACCACCACCATATCCGGCTGAAAGGGTTCGGCGTCCAGCAGTGTTTGTTCCAGGTGATCCAGACCAAAATAATAGCCCAGGTGCAGATCGCTGAGATGGAGGATTTTATAACCGTCCAGGGCGTCCGGCAGCCCCGGCAGCGCCATGGGGATTTGCGGAATGCGCGTGCGGGAAAAAGAGGCGCCGAAGCCCGCGCCCATGGCCGAGGTGGCCGTCAGCGGCAGTATGGCCGCCGCCCCGGTGATGATCCGTCGCCGGGCCGGATCGGCCGTTTCCGCGCGGGGCAGGGTGGTTGTAATCTTTTTGGTGAACAGCGCCAGCAGCAGGGCAAGGGGCAGGCTGATCAGCAGGGCCACAACGATCAGCAGTAACAGGGCGCTGGAGGAGGCCCCGGCCAGACGCATCAAAGACCAGTTCTGCATGGTGCCCACACCCCACATCAGGGCGGAGAGGAGCAGGGCGAAGGGCAGGGCCCTGGCCGCCTGGTCGATAATGGTTTTTTGCCAGAATTTTTTGTTGATATGGCGGGTCATGGCCCGCACGGCAAAGCCGGTGACGGTGACCACGCTGATCATGGTAAGCAGTCTAAGAATCATTTTGTTTCCCTGGGCACTATGTTTAATCATGGACATACGCGGCAAGCGCGGTCATGTTTCCGTTTGCTGTAAATATTCGGCCGGGATAGTGTTTTCGTAAAAAATTGGAGGGTTGTCTTATCTTTATCCCATAAATATGTTGAAAAAAAACCACCAAACGGATCTGCGATGTTGAAGCTTCTCAACGGTACGCTCCGCGGTTATGGCCTTTTAATGTTTATAGCGGGGCACGGAATATAGAAACGGAAATACCTGCCGGTTTTACAGGATGAGCATATCGGGTCTGTTTGAAAGATAATATGAGGTCAATGGAAAATAACCGGAATCGTTTCAGGATGTCGTATCGTCCTGGGGATTGCGGACTTCTTTTTCGATACCGTATTTTTTCATTTTTTTAAATAAAGTGGTGCGGTCAATGCCCAGTATCTCCGCGGTTTTGTTCAGTTTGCCGCCGGTTGCGGCCAGCACATTGCCGATATGTTCCTGTTCCAGCATGGCGACCTTATCTTTTAACAACATGGAAGGCGTTTCCCGCGAAAAACGTTGCGGGTTATTCTCCAGGGCCCTCAGCACGTTGGAAGCGGAAATGGTTGTTTCCGTGGCGAAAACAGCGATTTTATGAATGACGTTTTTCAGTTCCCGCACGTTGCCGGGCCAGTCGTATTCCTGCAAAATCTGCAAAGCCTGGGGCGAAAAGCGTATCAGTTTTTTGTTGTAGGTTTGCGCCCATTCCGCCAGAAAATATTCAGCCAGGGGCCGGATGTCATCCTTTCTGTGGCGCAAAGGGGGGATGTTTATTTCAAATACATTGATCCGGTGGTAGAGGTCTTCGCGAAAGCGGCCCTCGTCTATCAGGGCCCGTAAGTTTTTATTGGTTGCCGATATGATGCGCACATCAACCCGGACGCTTTTATTGCTGCCGATTTTCTCGAATTCCCCCTCCTGCAAAACGCGCAGCATCTTGGCCTGCAGGCGGTAGTCCATATCGCCGATCTCATCAAGGAACAGGGTGCCGCCGTCGGCGATCTCAAACTTGCCTGTATGATCGCGAATGGCCCCGGAAAAACTGCCTTTCACATGGCCGAACAATTCGCTTTCCATCAGTTCGGAAGGAATGGAGGCGCAGTTAAGGGTTTCAAAGCGCCTGCCGCTGCGGTCGCTGTTGTGGTGCAGGGCGCGGGCCACCAACTCCTTGCCGGTGCCCGTTTCGCCAGTTATCAGCACCTTGGCGTTGGAAACGGCCAGTTGTTTAATATCGCTCCATACTTTTTTTAAGGCACTGCTTCGGCCAACCATTTTATATTTTTTAAAAAGCTCGTCCAGTAAAATGTTTTTTTCTATGGCCCAGCTCTTTTTTTCTATGGCTTTTTTGATGGTTATAAGCAGGCGTTTGGTTTCTATGGGCTTTTCCAAAAAGTCATAAGCGCCGCGGTGAATGGCCTCCACGGCGATGGATATGGTGCTTTCTCCGGAAACCATGATCACGGGTAAAAGCGGCTGTTCCCGTACCATGCGTTCCAATACTTCCAGGCCGTTAATGCCGGGCATGGCCACATCCAGCAGAACACAGTCAAAGGTCTGTCCGGTTATAACCGATAGGGCCTGAACGGGATTGGAGAGGGTAACCACGCTGTAACGGTTATACTCCAAAGTTTCCTTAATCGCCATTAAAAATGCGCTGTCATTATCAATAACCAATATTTTATTCACCGGTTTCTCCTGTATGCGGGCAGGGTAATGCGGAATACCGCGCCGTAGTTTTCCCTGGAAATCAATTCAAGGGTGCCATGATGGTCGTAAATAATTTTACGGGCAATGGCCAGTCCCATGCCGGTTCCCTCTTTTTTTGTTGTAAAGAACGGTTCAAAAATTTGCCCCTGATTTTCCGGCGTTATCCCCGGCCCATTGTCGGCAATTTCAATTTCCAGTTCATTTCTGAAGTTTTTCTCCAAATTTTGTGCCAACACGGTTGAAATGAGAATTTTCCCCTTACCCTTCAGCGCGTCGATACTGTTTTCGATAAATATTTGCAGGGCCATCTTCAACTGCTGCCTGTCGGCCAAAACAGTACAGGCTTCCCGTTCAAGATTTAACTCGACGCGCAGTTCTTCATTAAAGTAGGCTTCGAACATCCGCAGGGTATCTTCCAGTATTTTGTGGAAAGGCGCCGGCTGCAGGTCGGGCGCGTCGATTTTGGTGAATTTTAAAAATTGCCGGGTCATTTCCTGTATGCGGCGGATTTCGGAAAGGGTCATGGTAAAGTCATTGGCGGTTATCCCGGCGGCCGCGGGCAGGGTATCCTCTATTTTTTGCTGTATACGCTCAATGTTAAGCAAAACCGAACCCAGCGGTGTTTTGATATCATGGGCCATTTTACGTACCGTGTGGCTCCATGTTTTGTGCCTGTCGCTTAAAACGGGTTCGCTAAAGTCTTGCACCTCGATCAGCCAGGCGATGGTACGCCCGAAGCGTGTGTTGAAGGGAAGCGCGGAGATTTGTCCATGAATTTCCGTATTTTCCAGACGGATAAACAACTCTTTTTGTCCCGCTTGTTTGTTTTGCAAAGTTTCCCCGATAAACTGAACGATATCCGGATAGGGGGCGAAGACCTTGTGATAAACGCCGTTTTTAACCACGGGCTCGTCTAAATTTAACAGATATCGGAAACGGTTGTTTATGTGAAAAATACGACCGCCGGGACGCAGAATAAGCACCCCGTTCGGCGTTTGCTTTATGGAATAAACAAAGTAGCTGAAATAGATATAGGTACGGTTTATAAGCCGGCCGGTGAAAATAAATATCAGGCTCAACAACAGGACAAGGCCCGCAAACAGAGCCGGAAGCATGGGGACGAGCAGGTTTTTTTGTATCCGGTAGCGGTAAAAAAAGTTTATCCCGCTGGCGCCGATTTCGGGAGGAACATTTGGACCCTGCAGACGAATGGAAGTATAGGCCTGTCCCGGGATATCTGTTTTGGCCAGAAGATTAAAATCCTGATCGAAAACCTGCAGGCTGTTATCCGATTCCAGCAAAAGTTCATTGGCGCCGTCCATGTCCAGGTCATGAACGGAAATAATATGTAAATTGTTGCTGTCTGTATTTATTAAGGTTAATGTGTTGGATGAGATGTCATACCGCCCAAGTTGTGAATTGGAAAAAGTAAAATAGAGTTGGCGGGGGTTATCCGCATTGTCCGGCGCCATATTTAAGGTTTTTATTCCCTTGATGTTAAAATAGTGCCGGCGCGCAAAATGTCCCTCGCCGTCTACCAGAAAAATCCCAAGGGGCTTTTGAGTAAACTTTTTCCCCAGTCTATACAGTGCAATGAGCAGGTGCGGCCTGCCGTTAATATCCACGGGCAGGGCTTTGATGCTGGATGGATAAGCACCGAAAGAGAGGGGCGGAAAAATTTCTTTTAAATTCCGGTCCAGAAAAAAGACCCAGTTCTTATAGTCCGTAAAGGGCGCATGACGGGGACCATTGCCGTTTGCCTTGCCAAGCACAATAATTTCCTTATGCCCGTCGCCGGTTAAATCAAAAAAAAGAAATTTTTCTTTTGTTGATTGATTCTCAAAGCGTTTAACGATCGTCCTCTTTTCCAGGTCATAAATATAAACACCCCGCGGCCTGGAGGCCCGGCCCGGATGCAGGGTAAACAACAAAAATTTACGGTTGTTTCTGCTGATCAGCCGGGCCTTTGTTATAAGAAAAAAATGATGTTCCCGGGGAATATTGATGATGAATTGCCGGTCCAACAACACTTTTTGTTTAAGTATGTCAAAAACATATAAAAAAACCGAATCCTGCTTCGCCGTAAAAACAAAGCACTCATCGTAATCGTCGCCGGTATATTCGTCATAATATACCTGTTCGGGCTTTATAAATTCAGAGGTGTTGCATTGGTCAAGCATTGCCATTTCATAGTTATAAAACAAAATATAATGGCTGTTGCTGGTATTTGCTATTTCAAAGAATTCTGAAAAGCCGTCGTGGTTTAAATCACGGAATCCGGCTGGTGTTCTGAAACTCCCGGATGTGGTTGTAATGCGTGTGAATGTCCGGGGCGTCATCCTGACATAAAGTACCAGGGTAATGAACAGGGCGATGAGCAGGGCAGCTAAAACGGCTCCAAACGGGAAGGGATTAGGTCGGGACTTTGTTTCCATAGCCATACCTCAATAAATAAAGTCAGACCGGTTATATAACGCGAACATAAATCCGATACTGATTGGAAAGTTTGTTATTTAATAAGCGCTAAGGCCACGCTTCTTTTTTGTGGTAGCTCCCACACAGCGGTTTTTATAAATATAGGTAATTTATCTGTTAATTTATACAGAACGGAATGATTTTGTGGCATGTCTGTCTGTTTCCATGAGAAAACAGGGCGAAAAGTAAGCTTGCGCTGCTTTCGGATTCCGGAAGCGGAAAATCTTTGGAAAAAAATCAACATTCAAAGGCAAAGATATTGAAGTATATCAACATGTTAAGATAGATATTCTAAAAAAAAGATGTAAAAAGGTAATGGCATTATAGTTGTACAATACGGCCTGAATTTCAACGATCCTTCCCGGTCTTTCTCTGCTCCGGCGCTAACCAACCCGATCACGTTAAAGTAAGTTGGAGATTAAAGTGGTTGAAAGAATGTCCATGGCCGATATCAGAAATTATTGGCCCGATATAACAGAAGGTTTATGCCGGGCTTTATGCGCTGAAAAATATCTTACGACGGATATGTTTTCGAGTGTGCTTAAGGCCTGCCTGACCGGCGAATTTCAGGTCTGGTCCGTAAGCGGCTATTCGGATGCGCGCAATGAGGTGCAGACGGGAATTGCCATCACCACAATTGTTGAAGAAAAGGTTTTAAAAAGCAGAGCCCTTATGATTTATACCATTTTCAGTCATCATGCCCTGGATATAAAACTGTTGCATGAAGGATATACGGTATTGAGGGAGTTTGCCCGTAAACAAAAATGTTCGGCTATTCTTTCATTATCCAATAATAAAAAAGGCCTGGAACTGGCTAAGCTGTTCGGCGCCGCCACAACCCGGCGACATCTTGTGCTGGATGTGTAAACCGTGGCTTCGTCAGGCCTTTCCGCCAAAACCGTTAATCTCCTCCTTTTTTCCGTCTCCGGGAAATCCCGCTCCGGGGCGCGTCTGCCGTTAAAAAAAGCGTCATGGCTTTAGAATTTCATGGATTTCACGAATATGAGCTTTTCTCATTGGGACAAACAACCGGCCAGCCCGGAAGATAAGCTTATAACCATAATAAAGGTGTGTCCATGCTATCTGCCAATCATGTCGAGGAAATCAAACTCTTTCTGGAACAACAATCCGCGTCCGCGCTTGTCCGCGAGCAGCGCAAGGCCCGCGAGCTTCTTTTAGGCGCCGCCACGCCAAACCCCGCCGATTCCGGTCGTTTGAAACATTTTGCCCGTTTGCGGGAGCGGCTTTCGCCGGAGGCGGAGCTCTTTTGGCCCAATGAGGTGCAAAGGGAAATTTACGGCAACGACAGCGGCACCCATATCTTGCCGGCCCTGGTTAAAAAGATGTTTGCCCGTATCCGCGTGAACGGCGTGGTGCGCCCCGCCTGCCTGGATGACGCCCGCGCTTTTGTTCAGTGGGCCCTGGAAAACGGTCAGAGCTATACGGTGCGCGGCGCGGGCACCTGGCCCTTCGGCGGAGCCGTGCCCATGAATGACGACTGGCTGCTGGACCTTTCGCTGCTGGATTTTCTAAAGCTCGATCCGCGCCATGAACTGCTCATCTTTGGCGCCGGCGCTCTTTTTCCGGGGATCAGGGAATTCCTGGCGGAAAAGGAGTTTGCCCTGAAGCAGGAGATCACCAATCCCAACAGCGGCACGCTGGCCGGGTGGATTGTTACCGGCGGCCTGGGACTGGGCAGCTATAAATATGGCCCCGTGCGTGACTCCGTTAAAATGCTGCTGGTGCTGCGCCCCGACGCCACCCTGGCCGCGCTGACCCCCGACGATGAGGATTTTGACGCTTTTTTTGCCAGCGAGGGACAGGCCGGCATTGTGCTGGGAGGCGCCCTTTCCGTGCGTCCGCAAAGCTATGTTTCCAAACCCTATGCCTTTTCCTTTGAAACCACCGCGGCGGTGAATGAGTACCGTACCCTTCTGCGCGAGCACGGCCTGCGGCCCACATCGGTTATCTATTTCGATCGCGCCTATATCCGGGAAACGCTGACCATTGAACGCCGGCATCTGAACGCCTATGCCGAGCGTACCCTGCAAAACGACGACCCCGGCCGTCTGGCGGAAATGCGCGCCCGGCGCGCCGCCCTGGATGAACTGGAAGGCTGCGCCCATGTGCTGGTGCTGAATTTTGACAGCCACGCGGATTATCAGGCCGCCCTGAAAACCCGCCTGTTCGGCGCGGCCGATACGGATATGCGCATCGGTCGTCTGACCTTTCATCAGCTTTCAACAGCGCTGGCCCATCAACTGTGGGAGCATCGCTTCCTGCCCGTGCGCATGAAACAAAACGGCCCCTCCATGCTGGTCAGCGAAACCCTGTTGCCGGAAGAGGCCTTTGTCCCTTATCAAAAGCTGCTGCGCCATCTGTTGCAGCGGCTGATGAATATCGACCTGAAAACCGAAGCGCACTTTTTAAGCAACGGCTCCATACTGATTCAATCCATCGTTCTGGCCGATATACGCACCGTGCGCCATAAGCTCTATTTTGCCCTGGTGCCGCTGATGACCCAGGCCGCCGTCTATTTCGGCGCGTCGCCCTACGGCATCGGCGTATGGAACTATCCCTTTTTGAAGGCCTGGAAAAAACACAACGCAACAAAAGCGCAAACCATTGAACGCCTGCGCGGACAAGCGACCGGGGCCGGTCAGATCAATCGTGGTAAATTTTTAAACGGCAAGGGACATCGCGCTCTGTACAAAATTTTTTCCCGCGTTGCCCCCCGTTTTAACAACTGGTTCATCGCCACCACCCATAAAAACCGCGAGGGCAAGCGGGGCTTCCTTTCGTATCCCCTGCTAAAACTGGTCTGGATGCTCAGTTCCTCGCTGGTGCGGCACACCATTCCCAGCGATTTAAAAAAGAAGGAATCCCGGCTCGGTCACCTGCTGGCCGCCTGCGCCGAATGTGACAGCTGCGAACGCTCCTGCCCCACATCGGACGTGTTTGGCGCCTATGGCCCGGCCACGCCCATAACCCGCCGTAAAACCGCCATGCGCCTGGAGGCGGGCGAACAGATCGACAGGGACGAAGCCCTTGGCTTTCTGGCCTGCACCCGTTGCGATAATTGCGTGCGCGTCTGTCCGGCGGATGTGCCGCTGACCGATATTTTTGACCTGGTGGAAGGGGACAACCGTTTTGAACGGGCCCTGGCCCTGGAGGATACGGCCCGCGGGGAATATATAGAACGCTTCTGGCAGATAATGAAGGAGAGCCCCAACTACCGCCAACACACCCATGCCGAACAGACCGGCCGGCGCTCCCATCTGCAACATGGACTGCGGATCGTCTATCCCCGGGGTTTTGAGTACGGCAGTTTGTATATCGATGAAGAGAGCTGTATCCATTGCGGCATGTGCGGCGATGAAAACGCCTGCATGTACGGCGCCCGCCGGGGAAGGCCGCGGCAGATACCGGAGCTGCTGGATATCAACTGCGCCCTGTGCAACGCCTGCGTCAACTATTGTCCCCAAAACAAGGAGGCTCAGCGTCAACGCCATCTGCTCGATCGCTATATCTATAACGCCACCGACCTGGAGGAGAAGCGCTACTGGACGGAGCGCCAGCGCCAGATACGCGATACCACCACCGTGCACCGTTCCACCAAACTGACGGAGATGGCCGACCGCTATGTGACGGAAGATATTTTGATGGAAATCGATAAGGAAGCCTCCGCCGGACAGATTCCCGTTTCCGGCATGGGGCAGGGCGACCGCCACATGGGCATCGGTTTTGACGCCGAACGTTTTGCCCACTTCCATATCGTCGGCCCGGCGCAGAACCGCCTGCACGAGGGCGATCCCGAGGAGGAACTGGCCGTAACCCTGGGCAAAAGGGATAGCTATTGCCGTTTTGACGAACAGGGCAATCCCGTTTTTAACGAACACCGCACCCTGGCCCTGAAAACGCCCATCCTTTACAACGCCCTGCGGCTGGAGAGCAACGGCCTGATGGAGCTGGCCCTGATCAGGGTGGCCGAACAACAGGGCAGCCTGGTGGTGATCGAACTGGAAAGGCTGTTGCAGAATTTTAACACCATCATGCGCGAGGGGGGCTACGAAAGCCTGCCTCCCGTAGTGGCGCCGCGCGTGGATGGCGACCTGATCGACCAGTTGCAGACCAACCCCCGCACCCACCGTGAATTTTTAACCGCCTTTTGGAGCATGCCCCTGTTTGAGGTGTGCTGGCACAGGGATATGAAACGCACCATGGCTTATATTCGCGACTCGGTAAAAAGCGCCGGGGGAGAGCGCCCCCTGTTGGCCGGTTATCTGGAAATAGGCGAATACGACCTGATCGGCACCATCAGTCCCACGGGCGGCGTTAAGGAAAAGATCAATCTCTTTCTGGATCAGAATGTCGACATCCTGCACATCCACGGCATGCGCAACAAGGAGGATTATTTCGTTACCTCTTCCGCCGTGCGCGCCATACACCACTATCTGATGCGCATCGGCCGCCGGCATGAGGTCAGCCTGATCGCCTCCGGCGGTATCCGCCTGGCTTCCGATTCGCAAAAAACCATTCAGCGCGGCGCGGAGGCCACCCTGCTGGATTTTGCCACCCTGCTGACGATAGACCCCAGCGCCTACCGCGCCATCAAGGAGAACAAGGCCACCACGGAAAAGCTGCTCAGCATGGACTGGCAGCGGGCGGTGGAGCGGCTGAACAATCAGATGGAATCGCGTAAGGTGCAGATTCTGGAAGTGCTGGGCGCTTCCGGTTTTAAGGATATTAAAAAAACCGTGGGCGAGGAAGGCCGTCTGATCGATTTCCACCACATCGAAAGCCGCCTGCAGCGCCAGGTGTTTGAAAACGAGGCCCTGATCGCCGAATACAGCGCCGTTAACCGCCGCGCCCTGGAGGAAAACCCGCCGGCAGACGACAATCCCGTCCGTTACAGCCTGCTAAAATCGCGCTTAAAGCCCTCGGCCGTGCCCCACAATTTTTATCATCTGGATCAGACCAATCAAACCCTTTATAAACGCGACTATGTCTGGCCGGGCATGTTGATAGAAAGCCTGGGGCGCATGGCCGCCGCCGATCCGGAGATGCTGGACTTTAACAAGCTGCACAAAACCGGTCTGCTGGGCGACGGCTTTGACGTGATGAAGATTCTTTATAATAAGGATCCCATGGAAGTGAGCGAGGAAGAGCTGGATGAGGTGCGCACCGCCCTGCCGCTGGATAAGGGCCTGACGCTGGCCGCTCCCTGGATGTTTGGCGGCAAGTCGGTGGGCTCCATCGGTCTGGATACCTGGCGCGCCCATGTAGT
>JALXBH010000169.1:12928-15164 GCA_026991535.1 Calditrichia bacterium
GGGCAGCCTGGAACTGATGGCGCCCCTGTTTAAGGATCGCCACAGTTACACCATCGCCGAAATCCGCGCAATCTTGCGGGAAAATAAAATCACCGAAGAAAGCCACCCCCATATCTATGAAACCATAAAACGTTACCCTTCGCTGAAACCGTTCACCTTTATGGTGGTGATCGGCCGCGAGGATGAGCCCTATGTCTCCACGGAGCTGAAAACCGGCCTGTTCGGTGTCAGCAAGCAAAGCATGCGCAAGGCCAGACGGGTGGTGATCGCCTATTCCCAGGGGGCCAAGATGGGCATCGGCGGACATATCCTGGCCCAGAAGGTCAATAAGCTGGTATCCTACCTGCGCGGGGTGGATGGCGAGGAGACCCTGCAAACGGAGGCCCTGGAAGCGCTGATGAAACGCTTGCAATCCCTCTCTGCGGGCAACGAAGCCGTGAACACGCTGAGCGGTGAAAAATTTAAACTGCTGGACGACGCGCTGATCGGTCGCGAGGTGACCGAAACCCTTAAACAGACTATTTTTGACATCGAGGAAAAGGTTTATGAATTGCATGCGCGCGGCGAGCTGGATGAAATCGATTTCGAGCGTATCATCAACAGCACGGAGTCGATCGTAAAGCACAGCTACTCCAGCATTATTTCGCCCTTTCCCTTTCATAACTGCTATTCCATCGAGGATGTGAAAGCCTTTATCGACGTGGTACACATGATCAATCCCGGGGCGGTGGTGTCGGTCAAGGTGTCGCCTTCCTCCGATATCGAGTTTATCGCCGCCGGCCTGGCGCGTATCGCCCGCGACAATACCAACGAGGCGTTGCAGGCCCGCTACGGGGATGCGCTGGAGACGATCGATCCCGCCGAACGTGAAGCCTATGCCCGCGAACATGGCATGAAGATCGAACTGTGGCTGGACGGACCGCGCGGCGGCACGGGCGCCTCGCCCAACATCATCAAGGGGCAGATGGGCATGCATATCGAGTACGCCATCCCCCTGATCCACAACCGGCTGGTGCGCGACGGTTTGCGCAACCATGTGGTGTTCATGGTGTCGGGGGGCATCCGCACCTTTGAGGATGTGATCAAGGCGGTGGCCCTCGGCGCGGACGGGGTTATCTGGGGCACGGCCTGCCTGGTCAGCCTGGGCTGCGACCGCAACCGCAACTGTCACGACGGCTGCTCGCGCGGTATCGCCACCAGCAACCTGACCATGCAAAAACTGCGCGATGTGGAGAACAACACCCGGCAGATGATCAACGCCTTTTTAATGATGCAGATGCAGGTGATCCGCGCCCTGGCCGCCCTGGGCCTGAAAGATATCCGCGAACTGCGCGGCCGCTTTGACAAGATTCACTGGATAGGGCTGAAGGAGCGGGTGGATCACCGCCATCGCCTGGAAAAAGAGGTGCTGCGGGCCCTGAAAAAAGATGAAGAGCTGTTCATGGAGCGCAAGATACACGCCACCGGTCAAAGTAACTGCGGCGTGGCGGCCCTGAACGGCACCGAGCCCATCCCCGGCTACATTCTGGACAGCGCCCTGGACGCCATGCGTAACCGCGGCATGGATGGGGTGGGTATCGCCAAAACCCTGTGCTTTCCCGATCATCCGGAAGAATATGCCTACAGCCTGATGGTTAAGGGCGTGCTGCAAAAGGAGATTGAGGACAACCTGCGCCTGCAATGGGAAACGGCCGGCAACGCCTTTACCGAAGAGCAGTTGCGCCGCGAGGCGCGGGCGCTGACCCTTTACCGCCGCAATCAACTGGCCCTGAAGATTAAAAAGGTTTTCCTTGATCCCTATTTTGACTACTACGGAAATCACGGCGTGGAGCAGGCCCGCGATTTTTATAAGCGCGATGAGCAGGGCAACGAGGCCGACTATCGCGCGTTTGGCAATGAACAGACCGATCCCGGCGATATCTACCGTTTTTTTGTGCGCGTTAAAAAGCAGACAGTCTGTCAATATATCGAGGAGACGCTGCTGCGCTTCGACTGGTCCAAGTTCCTGGAACACCAGTTCCCCGGCGTGACCCTGGAGAATTACCGGGAGCACGGGGAATTTATGCAAAAGGCGGAAGACCTGTATGTGTTCGACCATTCCATCATGCTCAGCCGCATTCTCTATTTTGCGGAAATCCGGGATGACGGCGAGGCCCCGGCCGCTTCCTCCGCCGAAGTGATCACCGAGGAGGAGTTGGTACGCCTGCGCGATTTCATCCTCAAGCATCCCTACGAG
>JALXBH010000169.1:15174-17660 GCA_026991535.1 Calditrichia bacterium
CGCAATCGCGACCTCTATACGGAGCGCGCCCATAAGCTGGCCGCCGTGATGAGCTGCGGTAAAAACTTCGGTACCTGGAAAACCGCCGGACGGGTCATCCCCTGGGAAACCCCCGACGCGCCGAACAACATCATCCATGTGCGCCTGGCCACCGGCTCGGTGGTGGAGCAGATGAATTCCCATCCCTTTGCCAAGCTGCACACGGCGCTGACCCACAACGGGGAGACGACCAATTTTGAAGCCCTGAAGCAGCGGGTGGAACAGTTTAACCTGGCGCCGCTGGCCTCTACCGATACGGAAGTGGCCGCACTGAAATTTCACCTTATCGCCGATGAGTGGGCCTATCCCGACTGGGCCGTGTTTGAGAGCCTTTCGCCGACCACCGGCGACGACCTGGCCCTGGTTGAACCGGAGATGCGGCCCCGGCTGGAGAATGTGCAGCGCGTGGAGTTCGCCTCCTCGCCCGACGGTCCCTATCAGTATCTCTGTCTGCGTCACGATCCCTATCAAAAGGTAACCGAACGGCTGGATATTAAAGACCCCGCCGATCTGCGCCCCAACGTTACCGCCTTTTGGCTGGATAACAGCGGCGAGAGAAAACGGGCCTTTTCCTTTATCGCTTCCGAGGAGCAGGCCATCAGCCGTATGCTGCGCCTGATGGACAGGGAGGGGCTGATTGACGGCGCCGCCGCCGATGTGATCACCAACAGCACCGGTATGATCAGCCGCTATCACTATGACGACACGGGTGAGATTTACGATGTGGAGTTTATCGACCGCTACGGCCGCCAGATTGAATTGCCCGCCACCGGCCGGCATTACAGCGTGCGCCGCAACAAGCCGGCCCCCGTCGACGGGCGTTACGGAGACTGGGAGAAGGATTACAGGAACTTTTTTATCCGCGAGATGGCCACGCTCTCCTTTGAAACGCTTCATGGCCTGCTGCATGAACTGGTGGCCGGAATCGCCGATCAGGAGCGTTTTGAAGAGGTGCTGGCCCTGCTGACCTGGCTGCGGGACTACGCGCGCACCATGGACCCCGGCGACAAGGCCGGCGGCTCCATCAACGACATGGCCGACTATTATATTGCAAAGGTGTTGAGCGGCGTGGCCGGGGGCGGATATGCCTCCTACGCCGCCTATGGTTTCGGCGGGGAGTTTTTCCCCGAACCCGCCGGCGCGGAAGGCGAAACGCTGGTGATCGACGCCGGGGGGTTTCTGCCCGAGGGCACCGATCCCCGGCTGACCCTCTCCGCCGCCCTTAACCACGCCCATACCCTGGGCTGGCGGCGCTTTATCCTGTTTAATGTGCGGGGACAGCGGCTTATTTCCACGGCGGTCATGGGCGCCGCCGATACCGATGATGTGGAGATGGATGTCTATGGCAATGCCGGCGAGTATTTCGGCGCCTTTATGCAGGGCGGAACCATCCGTCTGCACGGCAACGCCCAAAACTTTTGCGCCATGGCCATGCACCACGGCAATCTTTTTGTCTATGGCCATGCCGGCAAGGTGTGTGGTTACGGTTCCAAGGGCGGTAAGGTTTTTATTATGGGGGATGTGGTCGACCGCGTTTGGACCAACTCGGTCAATGACAGCCGCACCCAGCCGCTGGAGGTCTTTATCCTGGGCTCGGCCACCAAATACGCCGGGGAGTCGCTGATGGGCGGCGATTTCTTTTTCGGCGGCATGCACTTTAACAGCCGCGGGGAACTGTGCCTGAACGAGCGGCCCTACCTGGGCACCAAGATGCTGGGCGGCGCCTCGCGGGGCCGTTTCCTCTTTTTTGATCCGCAAAACCGGCTGCGGGAGGTGCAGTACGCCCATGGCCGGCAGGCGGAAATCAGCGATGCCGACTGGGCCTTTTACGAACCGCGCCTGCGGGAGATGTTTAAGAACAGCCGTATCGAACTCTATAATAAGGATCAGGCCGAGTATCTGAATGTCTCCGGGAAAATGGTACCTTTTAGCCGGGAGTCCTTTAAGCTGATTGTACCCAGGGGCGGACTAAAGGGCTATGAATCGCATTGATCAACCCCAGCCCCTCCCAACCATTCGGGGAGGGGAGTATCGTACGGGCAAATAGTGTTAACCCCCGGATTCATCCGGGTGGATGTAAGAGACGTGAAAGTCCCCCAATCCGTTTCAACGGATTAGCCTCTGCCGGACATCCCGGCCAAACCATAGCTTATAGCCGTCTTCCTTGTAGAACCGTCATTTTAGGCACACATTCAATAATAAGGTTGTTTGATTTTGGGTAAGTTTTTCTACTAAGGTTGAAAGAGAAGAATAAGGTTTTTGAACAGTCCTGTTTTTTCTTTTGCTAACAAATGCTTTAGGCGCCTTTGATGCTTGAGCCGTCCATTTCCCAACAATCGTTTCTACGGATTGGCTGACGGCTAAGGGAGTATCAGATTTCCCGGCGCTGCGCTTCCCGAAATGACGGATGGTACCGTAAGTGTCATTCCGAACGTAGTGAGGAATCT
>JALXBH010000170.1 GCA_026991535.1 Calditrichia bacterium
CTGCAACGTCTGGTCGATTATCCCTGGCTTTATAACTGGGTGGTCAATAAGGCCCGCAAAAACGATACGGTGCGCGAAACCTTTACCTTTATGTTTGACGACCTTAATATGCGCGCCAAGCTTAAATCTCCGGCCTTTTATTTTAAACTGCTGTTCGGGTAAGCTCCGCGGCGGAAAGGGAATATCATGAGCGCCATTGAGGAAAAAGCCTCTGCCATACTCGCTCCCTATCGTGATAAGCTGGCCCGGGATTACACGGCCTACCAAAATCATGTGCTACGGGTGATTTCCCTTGGCGGGCAATTGCGCAGCAAGCCGACCGCCGAAGAAGAGGATAAGCTGATCATTGCCGCCTGCTTTCATGATCTGGGCATATGGACGGCCAATACCTTTGACTACCTGGCACCCTCGATCATCCTGGCCGGTGAATATCTGGATAAAAACGGATTGTCCCGGTGGCGGAAGGAGATCCGCCTGATGATCAGCGAACACCATAAAATAACGGTATTCCGTGATGAACGATTTCCGCTTGTGGAGATTTTCCGCAGAGCCGATTGGATCGACGTTTCATTGGGTGGATTGAACTTCGGCTTAGAAAAGAAAACCATCCGCGGGATACGGAACGCTTTTCCCAATGCAGGATTCCATAAAAAACTGCTTCAATTAACCGCCCGGGAGTTTCTCCGCAACCCCCTAAGGCCTTTGCCTATGTTTAAATGGTAGCATTTCCTTCGCGCCTTGTATTATCGTATCAGTTTTCCAAGAATGGAAGGAGGAATTTATCATGAGAATGTCAATTTTTCTCGTTTTAACACTCTTATATTTAGCGCCTCCGGGTACTGTAGTAAGCCGGGAAATAGTTTATAAAAACAGACAGGGGGATTCCTTTTCTCACTTTGAAAATGATTCTCTATTCTCTTTTCTACCTGAAGGGACTATCATTCATAAACGCACTAAAGATAAAGTTTATTGTTTTCTGCCCCGTAATACTATAATTCAGGGAATCTTGTGCAGAGGCGATAAGCATCGGGGGTGGGAAACTGTTTTTTATGTAAACGGAAAACTGGCCTTGGCCTGGCTGGCTAAATCAGAAAATATCCAGGGTGTGCCTTGTGCCTCCGCCAGCTTTTGGACAGAACTCTTTGGTGGTACTACGGCCGTCTCTTTTTATCCCGATGGACAACTGGAAAAATGCAAGTTGGCAAGAGATGTAACCATAGATGGACACGCCTTGAAAAAGGGAGATCATATCCGCTTTACCCCAAATGGAAAGTTAATGTTGGAAAAGTGAGCTTAGGTTGTTCGCCGGGATTTTACACGCTGCAACAGTCTTATAACAGGGACTATTATTAATAGATAGCGAGGTACATAGAACCGGCTTAACCTGAACACGGAGACTGTATTCTTCAGGTTTTGCAATCCCTGGAAAGGTATAGTTTTTTCAAAACCCCTTCATGGTCATCCTGCGACGGCTCATCTAAAACGTTTTCCTGCTCTTGATCTTTGCCTTTTCAAAATATAGATTGATAGCGTTATAAAAATGCGGCGGCCTGCCGCGTTCTTTCTTCAGGGAGGGGCTCTTCTTAACGGATTAATCCGGCTTTAACGCTAATAACGGTGACGCCATGATTAAGTCTCTGATTGTTCTCGGCTTAGTGCTTCCCATCCGCGCCCAAATCACATTCTCCGAGATCATGTATAATCCCGGCAGCAGTGAATTCCACGATGAATTTATAGAACTCTATAACACAAGCGACAGTACCGTTGACCTCGGCGGCTGGACCGTTGGTGATTCAAGCTCGTTTGACACGGTCATAGACGCGGGGCAGGGGACTGTATTCCTGCCGGGTACTTTTGCCGTTATCCTCGATGGCAGTTACCGGGGAAATTCCAGTCGTTATGACAACATAATTCCACCGGAGGCCCTGATCGTCACCATCGACGGAAACGCTTTTCTCAGTAACGGTTTGACCAACAGCAGCCCTAAAACACTTCTTCTGAAAAACGGAAACGGGCAGGTCATCTCCCGTTATCGTTATGAAACAGGCTATGAGGAAGACCATTCCGCCGAAAAGATGGTTTTAGAGAGGGAGAACAGCCCGGACAACTGGGGCCCGTCGTTAGTTGCAGGCGGTACACCGGGACAACGCAATTCCATCTCCCCCTATGACTTTGATCTCTCTGTGAAAGAAAGACCCGTGTCGTGGTCACCCTATCTTATTCGTATCCAAAACAGCCTCTCCGTAAACTTTTATATTTTTAATACCGGCCTGAGGCCCTTTAGGGAAACGGTAAGGATCAGAGCAGCCTTCCTTCATCCAGTAAGTGAAACGGTCTTCGATGAACTGCGACGGCCTCCCGAACCCGGGGACAGTCTGCTTTTAGGCTTTGAACATATCTTTAAACGGGGCGGGCGTTTTATACTGCGCATCTTTTTGTCATCCGATGAAGATGAAAACCCGCTCAATGATACGCTGGATGTGGAGATAAATGTGCTGGATACCGATGCCGGTTTTTCCATAAATGAGATCAAGTTCCTGACACGCCAGGATGAACCTGAATGGATTGAGATTTTGAACACAGGCGCGTTCCGCGGCACTCTTTACGGCTGGGCTCTTGCCGATATGCGTGATACGGCCCGGGTGGATACGCTGGTTTTTATAGACCCCGGGCAATATAAGCTTTTTGCGGCGAACAGAACAGTAGCGGCTTTTTATGGTATCGAGGACAGTCTGATCATTCCCCTGAAAAACTGGCCGATACTGAATAACGGTGGTGATATTGTCTATTTACTCGATCCCCTGGAGCGCTGGGTGGAACAGGTTCCTTACACAACAGAGTGGCTGGAAGGCCGGGAGGACGGAAAGCCCTCACTGGAAAGGATAAACAGCAGTCTGGACGCACGTTTTGCCCGCAGTTGGGGACCATCCACGGCCCCGGAGGGCGCCACGCCCGCAAGGCAAAACAGTATCTTCAGCCAACCCGCCTCCGCCGGTAAAGGAAGCCTTACTGTTTCACCCGATCCCTTTTCCCCCGATAATGACGGATTTGAGGATTATTGTCTTATATCCTTTGAGTTGCCCGTAAACAGTGCCCACGCGCGGTTGAGAATATACGATCTGCGCGGGCGCATGGTTCGCTCCATCAACGAGGACTTTTTCACTGGGAGGAATCAAACCATGGTATGGGATGGACGAAATGACGAGGAACGGTTGCTGCCCATGGGTATTTATATTGTCTATTTGCAGATTATTGACGACCGCGGCGGCGTCATCGCCAGATATAAGAAGAGTATAACTCTGGCGCGTCAAGTGGATTGACGGATAAAAGGTCGGGCCCGTTATAATTATGTCGGGAAGTCAACGCCTTTATTGCTTTCATCCGAACCACTGTGTAAATTCGTTTGCTTTATTAAATCACGTAAACAATCAGGAGAAAAAAATGTCAAACGCCTATTTTCAGGTTCCCCAACCGGTGAATGAGCCTATCCGCAGTTACGCGCCGGGCACGCCGGAACGCGCCGAATTGAAAGCGAAACTGAAAGAATTAAAATCACAAACCATTGAAGTACCGTTGATTATCGGCGGCAAAGAGATTAAAACCGGTAAAACGGCGGAGATGCGCATCCCGCATGATCACGGTCATCTGCTGGGAATTTATCATAAGGCAGGAAAAGAAGAGGTGGACATGGCCATAAAAGCCGCCCTGGAAGCGCGCGAAGCCTGGGCCGCCACCCCCTGGGAACAGCGGGCCGCTGTCTTTTTGAAGGCTGCGGAACTCCTGGCCGGTTCCTGGCGCAGTACCATCAACGCCGCCACTATGCTGGGCCAATCCAAAACCGCTTTTCAGGCTGAAATCGATTCCGCCTGTGAACTTGTGGACTTTTGGCGTTTTAACACCCATTATATGACGGAATTGATGTCCGAACAGCCCTATTCGCCGGAAGGCATGTGGAACCGTGTGGAGTACCGTCCTCTGGAAGGCTTTGTTTTTGCCGTCACCCCCTTTAACTTCACCTCCATTGCCGGCAACCTGCCCACGGCTCCGGCCATTGTGGGTAATGTAGCCTTGTGGAAACCGGCCTCCAGTTCCGTATATTCCGGCTACTTTCTGATGAAACTGCTGCAGGAAGCTGGACTGCCCGACGGCGTTGTTAACTTTATTCCCGGTTCCGGTAGCCAGGTGGGCAATCCCGTTTTGGCCAGTCCCGACCTGGCGGGCATTCACTTTACCGGTTCCACGGCCGTTTTTCAGGGTATGTGGAAAACAGTAGGGGAGAATATCCATAAGATGAAATATTATCCGCGTATTGTGGGCGAAACGGGCGGAAAGGATTTTATCTTTGCCCATAACAGCGCCGATGTGGACGCGCTTGTGGTGGCTGCCATCCGCGGCGCCTTTGAATATCAGGGACAAAAATGTTCCGCTGCCAGCCGCATGTATATTCCGCGCTCCATCTGGGATGAGTTTCGGCAAAAGTATGTGGCCGAAGTGGCTAAAATAAAAATGGGCGACGTGGAAGATTTCAGCAACTTCATGTCCTCCGTGATCGATCGCGCCGCTTTTAGCAGTATAACGGAGTACATCGATTTTGCCGCCTCCTCGGATGAGGCCGAAATCATAACCGGCGGTTCATACGACGACAGTAAGGGCTTCTTTATCGAACCGACAACCATCGTTACCAACAATCCCAGATTCAAGACCATGCAGGAAGAGATTTTCGGCCCGGTATTGACCATTTACGTTTATGAAGACGCCGATTTTGACGAGACTCTTGAATTATGCGACACGACTTCGCCTTATGCGCTGACAGGAGCCATCTGGGCGCGGGATCGTTACGCCCTGGTCAAAATGTCTGATCGCTTGCGCAACGCCGCGGGTAACTTTTACATCAATGATAAACCCACGGCGGCCGTGGTAGGGCAGCAGCCCTTTGGCGGCGCCCGGGCTTCGGGCACCAATGACAAAGCCGGTAGTTCCCTCAATATGCTGCGCTGGATGTCCGTGCGTACTCTGAAGGAAACTTTCGAGCCGCCTAAATCGTGGACCTATCCGTTTATGAGCGATAAATAAAAAAGGGAGATTTTTTCTCCCTTTTTCTAAACTTTTGTTTGCATCGTTAAAAGGGAGTACTTAAATTAAAAACTCTTTTTTAAGGGGCTGTAGCTCAGTTGGGAGAGCGCTTGAATGGCATTCAAGAGGTCAGCGGTTCGATCCCGCTCAGCTCCACTGTAAAGCTCGTCGCAGGATGGGCTTTTTTTATATTGACCCAAAGCAAGAGGTCAGCGGTTTCCCGAAGCCTCGGGACTCAGCTCCACTGTAAAGCTCGTCGCAGGATGGG
>JALXBH010000171.1 GCA_026991535.1 Calditrichia bacterium
CCGGTTCCGGGAGACCCCGTTCAACCACCCGCGGCTTTTCCCCATAAAAAAAAGTCAGGCAACGCCTGACTTTTGCGGAGAGACAGGGATTCGAACCCTGGGTAGGCTTGCACCCACAACGGTTTTCGAGACCGCCCCGTTCAACCACTCCGGCATCTCTCCTCATAAAAAAAAGTCAGGCAGCATGCCTGACTTTTAGCGGAGAGGGTGGGATTCGAACCCACGGTACGCAGGACGCACACACGATTTCCAATCGTGCCGATTCAGCCACTCTCGCACCTCTCCCAAAAATATTCTGAAATCCGATAAGTCAGAAAAACTGCATTGTTCTCTTATCGCAACACAGATTTTTAATATACGGCATCAAAATAAATTGATCAATATCAGAAAAATAAAAAGCGGCTTCCCTACCTTTTTTTTCTTAATGTCTCAAAAAATTCAATTAATAAAAAGGAACACTCATCCTTACGAACGCCCGGCACAACCTCGAGTTGATGATTCAGACGCGGATCGTTTAACAGATTGAACAAACTTGAATGGGCCCCGCTTTTAATATCGGCAACGCCATATACAAGTTTTTTAAGACGCGCCAGCACCGAGGCCCCCGCGCACATGGAACAGGGTTCAACCGTAACGTAAAGGGACGCTTCCCGCAGCCATTTATTTTTAAGCGAAGAGGCGGCCGCCGTTATGGCAATCATCTCCGCGTGAGCGGTGGGATCGTTTAACAGTTCCACCTGATTGTGTCCGCGCCCGATAATCCTGCCCTCATGAACCACAACGGCGCCGATGGGCACATCGCCATGCTCCATCGCCCGGCGTGCTTCCCTTAAGGCCTCGCCCATAAAATAGTTGTCCGACGCGGGCTTTTCTTTTTCTGTAGTCATAGCGCCTCAAAAAAAAACCCCTGAAATTCAGGGGTCTTCAGTACGCCCGAGAGGAGTCGAACCCCTAACCTTCTGATCCGTAGTCAGACGCTCTATCCAATTGAGCTACGGGCGCATTCATTATTGTCGAGAAAACTAATTTAAGCAGTCTTATTTTTTATGTCAATAAAAAAATAGATTTTATAAGGGACGCACATTGACGGCCTTATCACCCTTCATATCCGAACGGACGTCAAACTTTACCCGCACCCCTTCCCGCAGCCTTTTATTCCGGGCCTTGGGATGAATATCGGCGGCATTGAGAAATAATTCATCCTCGGTATCATCCTCAATGATAAAGCCAAAGCCGCGCTCGGCGTTATACATCTTTATGGTTCCTGTCTTCATATCACCTCACCATAATTTAAATCGATCTTTCAAAGGCAGTCTGTCCTTATACTTTGCTAAAAAGGTCTTTACCTTTTTCCAGCGACCGGGCAGCCCCTTTTCGTCCAAACCCGTTAATTTATCAAAAGCCCCGGTAAATTCTCCATTCATATATAACAGATAGATATCGGTAAGTTCTCCGGAAAAATCCTTTTTGGGAAAACCACGCAAGGCCCTGTCCAAAAAAGCCCGGCCTTCTTCATAGGCCTCGCGTTCCATGGCATGGCGGGCCAGTAAAAAACAGATATCCGTTTTTTTATAGATGAACGGAGTGGGATAGCTCAGGGCTTTATTCAAACTTTCCGCCCAGCCCTTCCAGTCTCCCCGCATTGAATCCAGACGGGCCCTGATGATATTGGCGTCAAACAGATACCATCGGGCGGCAATGCTATCCGACTTAAGCGCGGCGGTGGTTTTACTTAAAACACGCGCCCTGATGCCGCTGGTATCCCCGATTGTAAGCGCCATATACACGGGGTCGTAGAATTCCCGTATGTCAACCAGACGGAGTCGATGGCGCAACTTTTTGATATCCGTGGAATCCGCGGCCTCTTTTAAGGCGCGGTTTATCTCTCCCCGGGCCAGGCCGGGATTACCTCCGGCCATCAGGGAATCTATCCTGGAAAAATCCAGCGGCGCCTTATCTCCGGAACAGGAAATAAAGAACAGCGCTAAAACTATTAAGCTGCGGTAAAGAGGGGCCATGATCAGTAAAGTTTTTTTTGCAAAACAAAGCTCATGGCTTCCACCTCCTTGGCCCCGCCGATGGCGGCGCGGATCTTGGCAACCTTTCTCATCTCCTCTTCCGTCAGCAAAAGGTCTTCCCGGCGCGTTCCCGATTCATTTAAATTAATCGCCGGCCAGATACGGCGCTCGGCACAGGCAGGCGACAGCACCAGGTCCATATTACCGGTGCCCTTAAACTCCTGAAAAATAACTTCATCCATTCTGCTGCCCGTATCAACCAAAATGGAAGCGATAATGGACAAAGAACCGCCATTTTCCAGGTTACGCGCCGTGCCAAAGAATTTGCGCGGCAATTCCAGGGCATTGGCTCCCAGGCCACCGCTGAGGGTTCGGCCACCGGAATTTGATTTGCGGTTATAAGCGCGCCCCATTCGGGTCAGAGAGTCTACCAATACAAGCACATCCGAACCGGACTCCGCCCATTGAATGGCCACATCCATCATCATTTGCGTTAAACGGATATGGTTTTCGGAGTCCTCGTCGGCGGAAGAGGCCAGAACCCCCGCTTCGGGCAGGCCGCGACGAAAATCGGTCACCTCTTCGGGGCGCTCATCCACCAACAATACAAAAACCTTTGTATTCGGATGGTTTTGCAGAACCGCGCGGGCAATGTGCTTAAGGATGGTTGTCTTGCCGGATTTGGGAGGGGCGATGATCAAACCGCGTTGTCCGTGTCCGATAGGCGTAAACAGGTTTAGGATACGTCCGCATACATCATCCTCCCCCAAAACAAGGTTAAATCTGCTTGAAGGGTTTACGCTGACCTGTCGCTTAAACTCAACCTGACGCATCATGGCGACAGGTTCCAGGCCATTAATGGTTTCCAAGCTTTTTAATCGTGGCTTCTGTTTGGAATTTTTACTTTCCTCCCCCTCGCCAACCAGAAAACTACCGTTTTTAAGCCGGTTGGATCTGATTAAGTTTGCGGGAACAAAAACATCTTCTGCGGAAGGTAAAAATTGGGATGAAAGTTGTCTGAGAAAGCCAAAGCCTTTTGGAGAAATTTCAAGATATCCTGAATATTTAGGCATTATTAAACTAACCACTCTCCTTCTTTAATTACATGCAGATCATCAATCCACATATTGGGTTTTAAAACGACGCCGTCGAGATGGATGCCGACACTGTTGCTGCCTCCCATGGAGAGGTTGTTACCAAAAGCGACATGAATGGTTCCGAAAACTTTTTCATCTTCCAGAATCATCCCCGTAATGGTGGCCGATTCATTGGTGCCCACGCCCAGCTCGGCCACGACCAATCCGGCCTGGCCAAAAGCGCGCAACCTTTTTTCCATAATGTCCGCCTGTTCGCCACCGCTAAAATCCCAGGCTTTACCGTTTTTTATTTTAATGGTTATCGGGCTTTTCAGCTTACCGATACCGGCAAAAGAGGCGTCTACCACCAGGGTGCCTTCGCTTTTGCCTTCCACCGGGCACAGGAAAGATTCACCGCTGGGCAAATTCCCCCCCCGGCCTTTTTCCCTTATCAGGCCCGTGGAGGAAATAACCGGCATATCACCGATGGGCAGGGTCAGATCGGTTCCCAGGGCGGTGCGCAAGGTAACTACCCGGCCTTTTTCCAGCAAGGCGCTCATCTGATACGTGCGCTCGGCCACTTTATTATAATCGGCTTGCATGGTGCGTATAAACACATCGCGGGTAATTCCGGGCAGGGTAGCCACGCGCGCGCCTGCCTTGCAGGCGTTGCGCTTGGCATCGGTATGGGTTAATGAACGCCGTGTCGGGCAGACCACCACATCATATTTCAGCATTAAATCCGCAATCGGCGCATCCGGCTCCTGGCCATCCACTTCGGCGGTTTTCATGCATATCATATGCGCTGAGGCGGCCCACTCCCGGCCTCCCTGGTAAAAGGCTTCAGCTACTTCCCGTGTATCGTCATCCGTTACGACAAGCAGATTTTCGGAAGGTTGCAGATTTAAACAATCCAGCAATCCCGACTTAACAGCATTTTGGAGCTTTTGATCCATTACATTTTTTCTTTATTCATCAGGCGTATGCGGTCTCTTTCTTTCTTTTCAATTTCCTTGACATAGGCCCTGAATTTCTTTAAAACCACCTTTTCCATTTTTTGACGATAGGCAATGGCTTCCTTCATCGCTTTTTCGCGCGAACGTTTTTTTGAAATATAAAATTTCTTGGATTGCGGTACCCCGTTCTCGCTCCAGGTGGCCTGAAAATAATGTACTTCCCGGCCGTTTAATACAGCCTTGACTTCATTTACGCCAACCTGTCCGGTGGTGTTGTTCTTGGGCGCCCGTTTATAGAGCGGCTTACGGTTGGGGTTACGCCCCTCCCGCTTGTATTTATCGGCAACCTCCTGATTATGATCGCGGTACTTGATGGCGCTCTCCAGCGCCTTCTCCTTACCGCCATACAACCGGTCGCTGTACAGTTTAGAACAAAAAACACCCCCGTTGGCATATACACGCACATACCAACCATGGGTATTCTTAGAATCTATACGGCTGATGCCACGCATCTTGCTTGGTCTGGCCATAATTATCCCCTCTTGGTTAAAGTTAAATAAGATATAACGAATATAGTAAACACACGCCACAGGATAACTCCAACATCCCATAGCGTAACTAATTTAATATAATTACATTATGTGTCAAGTAAAAGACACTTATAATATATAAGGAGAAGGAATGAGTTCTCTCAGCGGCCAGATATTCAACCTGATGACCCTGCTTTACAGGGCCCACCCCTGGCATGGTGTGGAAACGGGAAGCGAAGCGCCTGAAATCGTAAACAGTTATATTGAAATGGTCCCCACGGACACGGTAAAATATGAACTCGATAAAAGATCGGGCCTGTTGAAAATAGACCGGCCTCAGCGTTTTTCTTCCATGCCCCCCATGTTGTACGGACTGGTACCGCGTACCTATTGCGGGGAAAAGGTGGCCGAATTCTGCAATGCCAAAACGGGCCGCACGGATATTGTGGGCGATCTGGACCCGCTTGATATCTGTGTTTTGACAGAACGTCCCATCACTCAAAGCAATATCATTGTTCAGGCGGTCATCATCGGCGGCTTTCGTATGATAGACAATAACGAGGCCGATGATAAGATCATCGCCTTTTTAAAGGATGACTTTGTATACGGCGTATGGAAGGATATTCAGGATGTTCCCGAAAAGCTGATCGAACGGTTGCGGCACTATTTTCTGACCTATAAGGATATCCCCGGGGAAGACCGCCA
>JALXBH010000172.1 GCA_026991535.1 Calditrichia bacterium
CAAGTGAAACGTTAAAGAATCTTGTCATACTGACCTCCGGTTAATCGCCAATTTTATACAAAGTTATTCCCCACATCTTCGGGTTATCGGGCGGGGAGGCATTCCAGTCGCGGTAGGAATGGCTGTCATCGGTAACATAATGCACGGTGTAGGAACCGGGCTCCAGGGTGATCACCGTATCTACCTTGCGGTTTTTTGAGGCTCCGCCCGCTCTGTCGGTATTGCGGTAGCGCATGCGCCACACTTTGCGCCGGGTTTCGTTGTTGACGATCCAGCCGAAGTCGTACATCTCATCCCAGTCACCCTCGCCCAGGGCAATGATGCGCACCCGTGTCCGTTTTTTTATTTCAAAGGTTTTGCGCAGATGTTCATCATCGCGCACGCGGGTCAGCTCGGCAATGATGGTTTCCGGAGCCAGGCGGCCCACATCGGCCGTCTCCGCCTTTTGGCCTTTTTCCAGCGGATAGATGGTAATGCCCCACATTTTCCCGTTATCCGGCGGCGCGGAATTCCACTCCTCATAAGAGTGGGAGTCGTCGGTGCGGTAGTGAACAATGTACTCTCCGGCCGGCAGGTCGATCACCCCGTCAAAAAGGCGGTTCTTGGAAGCGCCGCCGGCAGGTTCCGTATCGCGATACTTCATGCGCCAAACATCCCTGCCCGTTTTGGCATCCGTAATCCAGGCATAGTCATACATTTCATTTCCACGCCCTTCACCCAGGGCAAATATGCGAAAACGACCGTCTTCATTAACCACCAGCCCTTTTTCCTTGTAGGCGTCATCCCCCATGCGGATCAATTGCAATACCGGTTCGAGCGTTTCCACCGTATATTCCGAAATTATGGACGGATCATAGTCATCATCGGCCGCGCTGACCATGATGCCCCAAAAGTTGGGATCATAGGGAGGATTGGCGTTCCAGTGATCGCTGCAATGGTTGGCGTCGCTGCGGTAATAGACCATATAGTCCCCCGGCTCCAGCATAATCTGATCGCGGATGGAACGGTTTTTTATGGCTCCGCCGGCATGGCCGGTTTTGGCTTCGCGCATGCGCCATATCTTTTTCCTGCTGCCCATATCCTCAATCCAGCCATAGTCGAACATCTCATTTTCCCAACCCTCGCCCAGGGCATAGATGTTCACCTTCAGCCGTTTTTTCAGGCTAAAGCCCCTTTTTTCGTATCCGCCGTTGCCCACTTCGGTAAGCGCCACGATAGCCTTATCCTGGTAGGCGCGTTGATATTTTAACACGGCGTCCTCGCTTAATACCGCATCCACGCCCCTTACGGTCACATGCCACTTTCTCACCTGCTCGTCCCACCAGTCCTCATCGCCAAACAGCATATCCAAAAGGCGTTCAAAGCTCAGAAAACCGCTGGACATGGCCGGCTTTACCGCCGAGTAGTACAGTTCATATTCTCCCTTTTTAAGCGAGACCTCACCCTTAAAGACGCGGTTCCATTTATCCCACCAGTCGTCCTTGGTGTTATCCACCGTCATGCGCCATACCAGCTTGCGGCTATGGGCGTCGATAATCCAGGCATAGGCGAACAAATTAAAAGGATCCTGCTGGAAGGTATGCAGACGCTTAATTTCCTTTTTACCGCCCGCGCCCAGGGCCTCGATGTTGACCGTTTTGTCGCTGTTCAGCGTAAAACCCGCTATCTTAACCTGAGCATCTTCCACATGTTTTATGGAGACCGTTTCATCACCGGCCCGGATAAAAACAGGCAGCAGAATCATGCCGAGTATCAGTAGTTTTTTCATAATATAATCCATTAAAAGGGTTTTACCATTCTAAAGGCAAACACAAACGGGTCCTTGCCGGTGTCCAGGCGCCTGGCCATGCTAAAGCGATATTTACCTTTTTTAAAGCTCAGGGCCAGCCCCACGTCCGTTTGCAGGTCCCGCCATTTTAAGGCGCTAAAGCCGTCCGACCATTTTTTCTGATCCGCGGAACGATACCAGGCGCGGCCGGCGTCGAAAAAGGCAATATAACTCACATTGTCCAAAAAGAGAAGACTGTGCCTGCCGGAAGGGCTGTATACATATTCGATGTTGGCCAGAAGCATACGATCACCCTGAAACGTTTTGTTGTTATATCCGCGCAGGGTGCTTAAACCGCCCAGTCTGTACAGTTTTTGCAGGGGCAGCTCTCCTTCCGACGTTCCGGCCATCAGGCGAATATCCAGGCGTTCGCCGCGGCTCAGGCGCTGATAGCGACGCACATCCAGTTGATAGCGGTTAAAAGAAAAATCGCTGGAAAGCGCCTCCCTGCTGGATGTTTCCAGGCCCAGGCGGGCATACCAGCCCGCGGAGGGGAGCTCCTTGTTATCCCGCGTATCCAGATACAGCTCGCCGTAAACGCTGCGCATCAAACCGTCGGTGATGGCCGGGTTGGGGCCAAAGCTGCGCTTGCCGCCAAACAGGGCCCAGTCGGTGCTGGGGCTTACCGAAAAATAGGTGTCGCTGCGATAGGCCAGCATGCCGCGCAGAAAAATGGTCCAGTTCTGGCTGACGTGCAGTTCAAAACCCTTTCTGCGGAAAAAATCCACATAGTCGCGATGCAGGAAAAAAGCGGAAAGAGAGTTCTCCATATCGGAAATCATCAGGCCGTCCTGCGTGTCCATGCGGTCATAGATTTTTGCGCCCAGCTCAAAACGGTAGGTGCGCGGGTCAAACAACCAGCGGGTCAGCCCCACTTCGTAGCGCCACTTATAATCGGAAAAACCGTAGCCAAGAAAGCCGTGCACATCCACATAGTCGTTGCCGCTGCCTATGGATTCGGGAACCCTGATGCCGGCAAAAAAGCCCTGCACGCGGTTATAACTGAACTTAAAGTCATCATCAATTTCCTTTAAAGGCAGGGTGCTGTAAGCGCCGTGAAAGCGTCGCGACCATTCCCAGTCGCCATCCTCGTCCCAGTCCCCTTCCAACTCTTCTTCATCCTGCTCTTCATAGCGCCGGGCCCAATTCTTGTCGGGCATAAAATTTTTAGCCTTTGTCTCAATCTGGTTGCCGCTAACCACCGAGCCGCGCGCCTGACGGATTTGTCCGCTTACGGCAATCACGTCGCCATCCACGCGGGCCTCTTTTTCCAGCATAACCTTGCCAAACAAAACCAGCACACTGCCCGTAACGCGGCCCTTTAGCAGCAAATCCCCGTCGGCCACCAGCACATTACCTTCCACGATTTCCCCGCCGGCGATCTCCGTATCGCCCTCATAGCGGAACAACGGCAGCGAGGCATCAAAGTATTTTTCCTGAACCCGCTCTTCCAGATCCGCTAAATCACGGTGATAGTTTTGGGCAAAAAGCGCTTCACCCAAAAAGAAAACCAATAAAAGAGTGACTAATCCGTGCCGCATAACCTTCTCCGATTTTAATAGGCTTACCTCCTCTATTACGGAGGCCGTGGCAAAAAGTTACGCCCCCGGCCATTCATTTTTTTTTTTAAGGGCGCTGTTAATATTTTTTATTTTTTCAGATTTACTTTAAGTTGGACGATCAGCATATAAACTTTTTAACCCGGTCCATCCGGAAGAAACCGCCGTGTTCCCGTGCCGGAATCCCCGCCGGAACCATCCGCGGCCGGCCGGGTTAATTACCTGTCAGATCACACAACCTGGAGCGACATGAAACGCATTCATCTTATTGTCCTTACGTTTATTCTTTTCCTGGGTCGTCTGGCCCCCGCGGGCGAGGCCGCCATTAAATACACGGCCCTGCAGCCGGAACCGCAACATCCGCGCGTTACCCAACTGGTTACGCAAATTCTGCTGCGCAACCACTACCGGCAACTGGATTTGAACGACAGCCTCTCCGCGCAGGTTTATAACAATCTGCTGGAGATACTGGATTATAACAAAAGCTATTTTCTCAAATCGGATATCGAGTCCTTTAAGCCCTTTAAATATGCCTTTGATAATTTTTTACTCAGCGGCCGCCTGGACGTGCCCTTTACCATTTTCAACACCTTTCAGCAGCGCATGGCCGAAAGGCTGGCGTTTGTTTTTAAACGCCTGGAAACGCCCTTTGATTTTACAAAGGATGAATATTACTATCCCTATCGCGACAGCCTGGACTGGGCCGGAAGCGCCGCCGAGCTGGACGAGTTTTGGCGCAAGCGCCTGAAGAACGAAGCGCTGAGCCTGAAAATCGCCGGCAAGGATGATGATAATATCCGGGAAACGCTGACCAAGCGCTACGGCAATCTTAAACGCCGCCTGAGCCAAAACCAAAGCGAGGATGTGGTACAAATATATCTCAATGCCCTCTCCTCCTGCTTCGACCCGCATACATCCTATTTTTCACCAAAGGCCAAGGATGATTTCAACATTCGCATGAGCCTTTCCCTGGAAGGCATCGGCGCCCGGCTGATTACAGAGAATGACTACACCAAGGTGGTGGAGGTCATCCCCGGCGGGCCGGCGGCCAAGAGCGGCCTGATTAAGGCCGACGACCTGATCATCGGCGTGGGACAGGGCGAGGAAGGCGAGATGGTGGATGTGATCGGCTGGCGCATTGACGACGTTGTGCAACTGATCCGCGGCAAAAAGGGCACCAAGGTGCGTCTGCAACTGTTGCACGATCCCAACGCCCTGTTGATTGACGCCGAGACCATTGTACTGACCCGTGACAAGATCAAACTGGAAGACAGCGCGGCCAAGGCCGATACGCTGCATATTTTAAGCCGTGGCCAAAGCTTTGTTTACGGCGTGATCGACATCCCGGCCTTTTACCAGGATTTTGCCGCCCAGCGGCGCGGAGACCCTAACTATAAAAGCACCACCCGCGACGTGCGGCGCCTGATCCGTGAAATGCAGGGTCAGGGTATCGATGGGCTGATCCTGGACCTGCGCGGTAACGGCGGCGGCTTTTTGAGCGAAGCCGACAGCCTGACCGGGCTGTTCATCAAACAGGGCCCCGTGGTGCAGGTAAAGGACAGCCGCGGACGCATCATGCAGGAGGTGGATCGCAACCCTTCCGTTTATTATGACGGACCGCTGGCGGTGCTGGTCGATCAGTTCAGCGCCTCTGCCTCGGAAATTTTTGCCGCCGCCATTCAGGATTACGGCCGCGGTATTATCATCGGTTCGCAGACATTCGGCAAGGGCACGGTGCAAAGCGCCGCCGACCTGAACCGCTACTTTCCCGGCAGCAAATATAAATACGGCCAGCTCAAGCTGACCATCCGCAAGTTTTACCGTGTAACGGGCGGCAGCAC
>JALXBH010000173.1 GCA_026991535.1 Calditrichia bacterium
AAGATGGCGTCCACCTCCGGGATTTCCTTTTCGATATCGGCCCGGTAACGCTCCGAGAGGCAGCCGGTTACAAATACCTTTTTGGCCGGGTCCGCTTTCTTTAGTTCCAGGGCTTCAAAAATGGCCTGTATCGACTCTTCCTTGGCCTTTTCTATAAAACCGCAGGTATTGACGATCAACAGATCGGAATTTTCCGCCTGGTCTACAATTTGAAAGTCGTGATGTTCCAGTTGTCCCTGCAAGACCTCGCTGTCCACCAGATTTTTTGAACAGCCCAGGGTGGTGATGTGTACTTTTTTCATTCCCTGCTAAACAATCCTTCCACAAACTCCCCGGCGTCAAACAACTCCATATCCTCTACTTTTTCCCCCAGGCCGATATAACGCACTGGAATGCCCAGTTCGTTTTTAATGCCGATGACCACGCCGCCCTTGGCCGTGCCATCCAGCTTGGAAAGAAACAATGAATTCACGCCGGCTACTTTTATAAACTCCCGGGCCTGTTGAACGGCGTTTTGGCCGTTTCCGGCATCCAGCACCAAAACAACCTCATGGGGCGCGCCGGGGATTTGCCGCTCTACCACCCGGTTGATCTTTTGCAGTTCATTCATCAGGTTAACCTTGTTATGCAGACGTCCCGCCGTATCGATGATCAGCACATCCACATCCGAGGCCAGGGCGGCGTTACAGGCGTCAAAAACCACCGCGGCCGGATCGGAGTTGGCCTGGTGTTTTATCACCCGCACATTCAGGCGCTCGCCCCAGGTGGCCAACTGATCGATGGCGGCGGCGCGGAAGGTGTCCGCGGCGGCCAGCATCACCTGCTTGCCCTGCTGTTTGTAGTAATGGGTCAGCTTGGCCGTGGAAGTGGTTTTACCCGTACCGTTCACACCAATCATAAGGATGACCAGCGGCTTGCTCTCCGGCGCTTCAAAGGGTTCAAACATCAGTTCATCCCGCACGGCTTCTATGATGATGCGATTCAGTTCGTCGGCGGTCTGATATTTTTCCTTTTTTACCCGTTCGCGGATGCGATCCAGCATTTCCAACGTCGTGCCCACGCCCACATCGGCCGAGATGAGCAGTTCTTCCAGCTCTTCCAAAAGGTCTTCGTCTATCTTGCGCTTGGCGGTCAGCAGGCGGTTGATTTTGGAAAAGACCCCGCCCCGGGTTTTATCCAGTCCTTTTTTTATTTTTCCGAACATCAGTTTCCTTTAAAATTGGGATAATCGAAGTTAAAACGTTTTTTAAAATAGAGTCGTGTGGCAAAGAATAAGGCCATCATTAAAATTAGGTACCCGGGCCATTTTAAACAAATGATCAGGGCGAAAAAAAAGATGCCGAATTTTGTGGCCCGCACGGTATGGGGCAGCTCCCTCCGCAAAATTAGCGGCAGGAAAAACGGCAGACTGAGCAGATAGATAAACAAGGCGGTCAGATCATTTACCCGCCAGGCCGCGGCCAGGCCCGCAAAAAACAAAACCAGCGCAAGGAGAACAACAGTATTGTGCCCCCAAACAACGGCGGGCGTATGTTTATTGGCCCGCGCGTCCCCTTCCCTGTCCGGCAGCGTGGTAAAAAAGTAGAGCACGGTATTAAAAATAAGATAGGGTAACACATCGCTGAACATACGCGGCGAAAAATCCGCGCGCGCCAGCCAGCCGATAAAAAAGGCCAGCGCCCCCATCAACATATTGGCCAGAATACTGCCCCAGAGGCGATCCTTAAATTTGAAGGGGGCGTAGTTATACAGATATCCCGTAAGCACGATAAAAAAAACCAGCGTAAGGCCGACAACCGGCTTGAATAAAAAAGCGCTCAGGCTAAGCAGAATAAGCAGCGCCGTCTCCACATACAGCATCCTTGGTGTAAGATGTCCCTCCGCCAGAAAAAAAAGTTTATTGTTAGCCTTGTCCGTTTCAATGTCCCTAAGCTGATTAAGCAGAAAAGAAGCGCCCATGGCACTGCCAAAGGTAAAAAATAAAAAGAGGATGAGTTCCGGTTGGGCCGCCGGGGCGGAAAGACCGGGAAAGACGAAAAGATTCTTCTCCGGCATAAAATAACCGGCCAGCATGGTTGACCAGCCGGGAAAAAACAACATGGGCCGCAAAACAAAAAAACCGTCGAAAATATTGAACTTCGGGGATGGGGCCATCTTTATTTTTCTTCAAGGTCTTTTACCTTCAGCGGATAGTTTCCACTGAAGCAGGCGGTGCAATAGCTCTGCCCCTTATCCGAGGGCATGGAGTCCAACATGCCTTTGATGGAGAGATATTTTAACGAATCGGCGCCAAGATATTCACAAATTTCATCCACGCTACGTTGATTGGCAATCAGTTCCTCATGGGTGGGAAAGTTCATGCCGTAAAAACAGGGATTTTTTATGGGCGGCGAGCTTATGCGCAGATGCACCTCGCGGGCTCCCGCGTCACGTATGGTTTGCACCAGCTTTTTCAGCGTTGTGCCACGCACAATGGAATCATCCACTATAACCACGCGGCGATCTTTTAAAACGCCGCCCACCGTATTAAACTTTAGCTTAACGCTGGAAGCACGCGTTTTTTGCGTGGGTTTGATAAAGGTACGCCCGATGTAATGATTGCGTATCAGACCGATTTCATACTTTAAATTGCTGCGGGCGGCATAGCCCAGGGCCGTGGTGTTGCTGCTATCGGGAACGGAGATCACGATATCCGCCTCAACATCATTTTCCAACGCCAGATTTTTGCCCAGCTTACGTCGCGTTTTATCCACATACTCGCCAAAGATACGGCTGTCCGGCCGGGAAAAATAGACAAACTCAAACACACAATGGGCGGCGTCGCACTTGGGGAAGGGATGATACACATGCATACCCTGTTCATCAAAAACAATCATCTCCCCCTTTTCCACATCCCGCACGTACTCCGCTCCCAGCAGATCAAAGGCGGTGGTCTCCGAGGCCACCACATAACTGTCGCCCATTTTGCCAAGGGCCAGGGGACGAAAGCCATAAGGATCGCGCACAACGATCAGCTTGTCGCGGGTCAGGAAAACCAGACTGAAGGCACCTTCAATCTGCCGCACGGCGTCCTTAATACTGTCGATCAGCGACTCCTCCAGAGACTTGGCCACCAGATGCAGAATGACCTCGCTGTCCGAGGTGGTTTGAAAAATGGAGCCGCGCGCTTCCAGTTTTTTACGCAGGGTTTGGGAATTGGTGAGATTGCCGTTATGACCGATGCCCAGTTCCCCGTCCTTATAACGCACCACGATGGGTTGAATATTTAACTCCGCCGAGGCGCCCGTTGTGGAATAACGGTTGTGACCAATGGCGATGTGCCCTTTCAGCTTCTGTAAATCCTGTTCGCTGAACACATCGGATACCAGCCCCATGCCCAGGCGCTTACGTACCATCAGGCCGTCGCTGACGGCAATACCGGCGCTCTCCTGCCCCCGGTGTTGCAGGGCGTGCAGACTGAGATAACTGGAAAAAGAGGCGTTTTCATCGCCATATATACCCACGATGCCACAAAACTCCGTGGGACGATCCAGGAAAGAATCCATTATTAATATTCCATTTTTAAGAGAAGTCGCTAATATAAGGCTTGTCTTGTAAAAGGGGAAAAAAAACATCACCGGAAAGGGATTTATTTCGGTCTTAGACGGGGTTTGCCGGTTGCGGCGATGGCAGGGAAAAAGGGTTGCAATCGAGCTCTGTGGAAAACCTTCTCTCTTGCCGGGCTCCGCCCCTTAGCGTACCAAAATCAAAGCCAGGCCAATTCCGGCGATATCGGCAATAAGGTCAGGGATGGAAAAGATATTGTTTTTTTGCCGGCTGTCGCGGATTTCCTTGCCCAGCCCAATGCTAAAGCTGATTCCCGCCGCTATTTGCCGGGAACGGACGGGCGCGACGCCATTGCGCTGCAAAAGCTGGATATTCAGACCTGTAATAAAAAAACTACCGAAAAAATGTTGCGCCTTATCCCTGGCCAGCCAGGGATCGTTTTTAGGAAACGGGCCGGACAACAGCGTTTTATCAAAGGCAGGCTGCTCCGATGGCGTGTTGTCCCGGGCGGCAAGCGGCATGGCGGCTATTATAAGAATCAAAATAAAACGCATTAAAAGGAGAACTCCATTTTAATGATCATGGTACCCGTGTTCCTCTCGGGGAACAGATCAAAACGGGCGACTTCGTCAAATTTGAACAGCCAGGCGTCAACCTGCGCGTCCAGCACCATAAACAGGTAGGTCAAACCCAGATACCAATAGTAGCGGCTGCGTTGATCCTTGTAGGTCTCGGCGCCGGTTTCCCTGTACAGGCGGTTGTTGTGATACACATTGTAGCCCACGGCCGATACCAACCCGAAATAGAGGGCCGATTTATAGTAGGATTCGTTATACCACTGCCCCCATCCCGGGAAAAAAACGGAACGTAGCGCGGCCCCCCAGGGCGACTTTAAGGGGGTGTCCGAATAGAGCTCCCTCCTGGGTGCCCGGTAATGGCGCCCGTAATACCAGCCGTCCAGCAGACCCAACCCATGCCAGGCCGCACCCCACAGGGCGTAACGGCCGGCGTTGTCCCTCTCCGCACTCAGGCCGCTTTCCTTATATTTAAGGTAGGCATTGGCGGCCGAACCGTAAAAATACCAGGCGCCGCCGTAAAACAGCGCCGATTTTACAAAACGTTCCTGGTGCAGCTGGGCAAATCCGGGCAGCGCGTCCGAAAGCCGCCAGTCATATCCCGGCCGGGTAGCTTTTAATTCCGTGTTCTGAGCCTGGGATAAAAAAGGAAGCGCCAAAAAAATCAGCAAAAGATATTTTTTAATAACGGCAATGAACATTCAGCGCTCCGCTATGCAAGGTTATTTTCAACTCGGTTAAGTCATAGCCCAGTTCCTCTCCGTCGGCATGGGCGGCAAAGGGCTCTTCCGAGGTAATGGTTATCCGTTGCCCCGTGCCCATTTCCACCCTTGGGTCCTTAACGTGGCTGCCGCTGTATACGCGCAACAGGTTACGCAAGACGGACGGCGTGGACATTTTATGAATCATACAGATATCAAAGCGGGCGTCGTTCAGCCGCGCCTCGGGCGTCAGCCGGAAACCACCGCCCAACGAAGGGCCGTTTCCCACAGTGAGCATGAATAATTCCCGCCGTTGTTTTGTGCCGTCGATATCTACCTGCAGAACCGTATGGCTATAGGACTTTAAAGTAGCCAATACGGCATAGAGGTATACCAGGTTCCCGCGCAGTTTTTTAATGCTCAAGCTCTTTTTTACCACCCAGGCGTCAAAACCGACGCCCAGGCCATTGATAAAATAGCGTTCGTTCACCTGTCCCACATCCATGGGGCGCGGCCGGTCTTCCCCGATCAGTTTCAGGGCTTTGTCCATATCGGCGGGTATATTCAGGGCGTTGAGCAGATCGTTGCCCGTACCCACGCCCACAATGCCCAGGGCCGCCCGGCTGCCCATCAGTCCGTTAACTACTTCGTGTATGGTTCCGTCTCCTCCCACGGCCACAACGGTTTTTCTATGCCTGGCCTCTTCACGGGCCAGGAAGACGGCATGTCCCGGATATTCGGTAAAGCGAATCACCGCCTCCGGGAATTTTTGGGCCAGGATACGGCGCAACGATTTCTCTAACCTTTTCGCCCGGCCCCGGCCCGCCTCGGGATTAATAATAAAGGCGATACTCATTTGAGCGCTATACAGTCAATTTCGATTTTTACATCCTTGGGCAGCCTGCTCACCTCCACCGTGGCCCGCGCCGGTTTGGATGCGCCGAAGTATTCGGCATAGATGTTGTTTATGGCGGCAAAGTCGTTCATATCCGCCAGATAGATGGTTGTTTTGACCACCTTGTCCAAAGCGCTGCCCGCCTCGGCGAGCACGGCCCGCATATTTTTTATTACCTGGTGGGTCTGGCCTTCCACATCCGGTGGAATACGATTATCATTATCCCGGTCGATGGCGATTTGGCCGGAAAGGAATATCAAACCGTTAGCCTCCACCGCCTGAGAATACGGCCCAATGGGCGCGGGGGCGTTTTCGCTGTTAATAATCTTCATCGTGTCCTTCCTTTTTACAAGAATAAGGCCTAATTTAATAGCTGAGCGCGACAGAAGCGAATTTGTTAGGAAAGTGTGAAACAGCAAAAAAAGCCAATGCCCGACAGTAAAGAGTTTACGGCCGCCGCCGTGAAACATTTGTGACAATTTTAAAGAATATTTTCCGGTAAAAATCAACCTTAAAATCAATAAATACAATCAATAAGAAACTTAACATTTTATCAGGTTGCTTTTTTTTTCACGGAAAGCTTTTTCATCCCTTGACATATATTTGTCCTTTCAATTACTATGAATCAGTCGTAAGGGATAGTTGTGGAAAACTTGTGGAAAACCTTCACTAATCCACAATAGAAATAGGCATTGAAATGGCGCCGGGAGCACAAAGGCGGTGCGAAATATTTCAAGCTCTTATTTTTCAACTACTTACAAACGAACTCACACTATGAAATATGTAAACAGTCGGGTACCGCGCCTGCAATTGGCGTCCTGTGCCGTCTGTATCAATTGTGGATAATAAACAAAAAGGATCAATGAATGGCTCGGAATTCGCTGGCTCAACTCTCCTCACAACCCGACACCGTATGGCCCGCAATTTTAGATGTTATAAAACAAAACATTAACATTCGCAGTTTTACAACCTGGTTTGCCCCCATAAACCTGATCAACCTCAGCGATCAGCATCTGGAACTGGAAGTGCCCAACCGCTTTTTCTCCGAATGGATAGAAAACCATTACAACGATCTTATACAAAACGCCGTCACACAGATTTTGGGTGACAGCAAGAAAATTTCCTTTAAGGTAAAAAATAAGGAAAGTGCTCCCGATTCTCCCTATGGCGCCCAGGACTGGGTCAAATCCGAGGAAGTTAAAAGCAGCCCTTCCCCCGTTCAATCCGAATATGTTTTTTCCACGCGCATCAATGAGCGCTACCATTTTGATAATTTCATCGTCGGTGACAACAACAACTTTGCCAGCGCCGCTGCCCGCGCCGTAGGCGACGCCCCGGGGAAAACCAATTATAATCCGTTGATCATTTATGGCCGTACCGGATTGGGGAAAACCCACCTCATCCAGGCCATCGGCAACCATGCCCGCATGAATAAACCGGACACCAAAGTCTATTACGCCTCCAGCGAAACCTTTACCTCGCACTTTATCAGCGCCATCCAAAAAAACAAAGTGGCCGAATTTTCCGCTTTTTACCGTTCCTGTGATATCCTGCTGATCGATGACATACAGTTCTTTTCCAACAAGGGAAAAACCCAGGAAGAGTTCTTCCATACCTTTAACGACCTGCATCAAAACGGCAAGCAGATCGTATTGACCTCCGACCGCCCCATCAACGAGCTTAACGCCCTGGAAGAGCGGCTGATTTCACGATTCAAATGGGGACTGGTGGTCGATATTCAACCGCCCGATTTTGAAACACGGCTGGCCATCCTGCGCCGCAAGTGCGATGAGAGTGAACTGGATATCCCCGAAGACATTCTGGAGTATCTGGCCGTTAACCTGGTGGACAACGTCCGTGAACTGGAGGGCGCGCTGACCAAGATTATGGCCCAGGTGACCTTTACCGCCGCCGAGCCGACCATAGACCTGGCCCGAAGTATCGTTACCGAAATTGCCAAGCCCGACCAACACATCCTCAACATCGACACCATCGTGCAATACTGCTCCAAGGTTTTTGAAGTCTCCGCCGATCAGATACGGGCTAAAACCCGCAAAAAGAATATTGTGGAAGCCCGCAAGGTGGCCATGTATCTCTCCAAGGAGCTGACAAAGCACTCTCTGGTAACCATCGGCCTGCATTTCGGAGGACGCGACCACTCCACGGTGATTCACGCCATTGAATCGGTCAATGAACGTATGCGGACGGAGCCCACTTTCCGGGCCAAAATCGAGAGCATGAAAAAGCACATGGAATATAACCGCTAAGCGTTCTCATTTTCTAAGTTTCGAGGTCTAACAAACCTTCCAGGTCTAAAAGACCTGGAAGGTTTATAAATGGTTTTAGATATCTTCCCCAAATAACTCTCCCGTCTTGCTTATATCATGCAATTCAGCATGATAGGCCTTATACTCCTCAACCGACCCGAACCAACGTATCACCTCATCCTTGCACAGATGCGTCTTTTTAGCCATAACTATTCTGGAATAGGAACTATAGGGCCCCAGTTGCGAAAGTCGTTGATCAATCCATGTCTTTGTGGATTGGCGTGGATATAATAGATTAAGATACTTAGATAGGCTTCATTATCCACCAGCAGACGTTTAAAATTTTTCCGGGAAAGACTGCTTTCCCGATTTTGCTGTCGGTTGATGGCCTTGGCATAACAGTTAAAAAAATTTGAAAAATGACGGGAAATGAGACCTTCCACATATTCTTGACCCGGCAGGTCTTTAATTTCCCTTACTCTTACCAAAAGGTGAAAGTGGTTGGGTAAAAGGCAATAGGCATGGGTCTCCAGATAGTCTATAAGTAGTAATCATATTTTTTAAGAAAATAGATAGTTCTCCTTTTTTGAAGAAAAGTTTTTCCCCGTTGTTACCGCGATTGTAAACATGGTAAAAGTAACCGGGCTGCATAGGAGCATGAGGGTTTTTCATATTCTCTCATAATAGACCTTCCAGGTCTGACAGACCTGGAAGGTCTTTTCTTTCAAAATATAAGTCCAAAAACCTTTCTATCCACTTTACTTACCATCCGGCTTTAACATACGCCCCAGCACCGAGAAAAAATCCTTGCGATAGGATACGGTCGCGCTGTTTAAACGGTGATCCGCTTGTGGATAGACTTTTAAGGTAAGATTTGTTTTTCCGGCTTCGGTAAAGGCCTCTTTCAGAAACCGGGCGGATTCCACCGAAACACTCGTATCCTCCGCGCCCATGCCAACAAGAATGGGGATATCCAAACGAAGAAACCAGGGCATGGGGTCATAGTCCATTATTTCCGTCCACCAACGATAGGTATTGCCATACCAGCTGTCTTCAATACTGTTTTTCTTTTTTCTTATTTTTTCCCACCCTTCATCCACATCAAAGTAGATCAGACCCTTGTCATGGAGCGTTTTCAGGGATTTACGCATCGTATATCCCCCGTTACCGATAATGGCCAGGTGCGTCACCCTCGGCAGTTTAGCGGCAACCCGCACCGCCTGTATGGCGCCCTCGGAGACGCCGACAAGCACGACTTTTTGGGGCGGATGTTCGGCGCCGTTTAACTGACTCGTAATAAAATCGGAGTAGTCGGATATCCATTGTTCAATGTTGTTATATTTGTGGAATGCCTCGCCACAGCCAAACATGCCCAGGCTGCGATCGGTGACAAATCGTTTATTAAGGACAAAGACCCTGGCGGGAACGGATAAACCGTCAACATATCCGGGCATTACCGATTTCCAGCTCGGACACCCCGTGCCGCCGTAAAAAAAGATATATATTTCCGGATTGTCGCTGTTACCATGATAAAAGGTATAGTAGATACTCTGCCCCCCATCCGGATAACGGAACACCCGCGGCTCCAACGCCTCATCGCCGTACATGTGGATCAAACGCTTCAGACCGGTACAGCCGGTCAAAACCGTAAGGAGGAAAGTTGCTATGGATAGTCTGAAGATAATACTGCTCATGGCTGTTCCCGGTAAAAGATTCTGGCATAAACGCCGAAAAAATGGTTGGCATCACCTACAATAAAAAATACCTATAACGAAACCGTCCGCGTCAGGGTTTCCTTTTCCGGCGGGGTTTTGGCGCCGGCAGTTCCGGCAGGCTGCAACGTAACAGGGCCGTCAGCCATTCACTGTCTTCCAGCTTCTCTTCGATTAAAAAATATTCCCTGGCTCCGGGATAAGGCGGCGCCATTTCGGGGCTGCCAATAAATTCCCGCCCGGCTTCGGTGGGTTTAAAGTAGAGCCGGTTATCACATACCAGGGCGAATATCTTATCCTGGCAATAAAGTCCGTATTCACCGAACATTTTCTTATGGATGATCTCTCCGGCGGGGGCGAGCTGGTCGCACACATAGTCAACAAAACTTTGATCACTGGCCATAAATACCTCCCGTAACTTATTTTTTTGCGCCGCCGCCCTCTTCCGGCTCATCTTCCCCATAAAACTTAATCTCCGGCATAAAATCGATCATACCATAGGAAAAAGCCAGGTCGTAATACTCGGCCAGCCCTTCCCTGGCCCCATCGGAGAAGTCTGTTTTAAGAAAAGCACTAAAAAAGCGTTTTGCCCCGGAATGGTCGTGCATCAGCGGCCGGGTACGTAAAAGCTCCAGTTCCCGGATCAGCTTTTCCGGCGCCTCCTCGCGTACAATCCAAAAGTGGCTGACCAGAGGTGTTTCCGTCAGGTCATACCATTGGTCGGTGATGTCCCAATAGGCCGCGTCACGGGCAGCCTGCTCCAGGGCAGGCAGGCCGCCGTAGAACAGGCTGAGGCCCGCCTTCTCCCCGTCTTCCCAATGTGGGGTAATTTCATAGCGTTCCCTCAGGATCAGCTCGAGATAGCTTCTGAACAGCAGTGGCTCTTCGCGAAAGACAATATGTTCCAGGCTGTTCTCCGCGCTCCCAAAATAGAGAAGGGCCCAGGGCGCCTGCTCCCGGCAATGAAAGGCAGTATGCGGCAAAACACGCCAGCCGGGCATTTTCAGCCGAGCATAATCCAATACGTTGATAAAGGCTGCTGAAGTTTGTCTCTGCTCCAAAAGGCGGATCAGCGCTTCGCCATCGTTGCGCCGGACCCTGAAGCCGCGGTTGCTCAACAGAGCGGCATAAGGATCGGCCACAAAAGAGGCGGACAATACTATCTCCGAGGCGGGTCTGTCCCCCGCGCCAAACAAATCCTGTGCGTTCATGATCCTTCTTCCGAAATAAACATGGTCAGACCGATATTGAGCCGGAGGGAGGTGACGGGGATGCTCTCCGGGCCGGCCTGGGTTTGCCCGTAGCGAAAAACCAGTTCGGCAAAGGCGTCAAAACCCTCATACCAGTTCCACCGCGCCCCGCCTGTAATTTGGGGGATGATCGACTCGTCGCTGTAATTGGCCCGAAAACGGTTTTCGGAGACCAGAGAAAGCAGGCTCGCGCCCGCGCCGCCGTACCAGCGTATCCCCGAGGCGGCCGGCGCTGCTTCCCACAGCGCTTCGATGGAAAATGTGGAAAATTTGTAAGCGGTTTCCCCCGCCTGCGGCAAATCCGCCCGGTGCGCGCTTTTGCCCGCCGCGTATTTTAGATGCAGCCTTCCCGCGCCAAGGGCGGCCACATCATGGCGGAAGAAAAACTGATAGCCGGCGCCGGGCTTAAAGCGTATGGATGAAGGGGAGGAAGCCTGCACCCCGGGCCAGGCCAGGGAACCGGCCGCGCCGACGCCTATCTGGGCCTGAAGCACGCCGCCTGCAAAAAGCAGCAGCAGTAAAAAAAGAGAACGGCCCATCAGTCGAGTTGAAAGGGGGAACCGGGGATATCTTCATGGCGGATTTCATCCACGGGCTCCGCTTTGTTTTTGCCGGCAAAAAGACGGTTGGGGGCGTTAAACACCAGGCCGCCCTGCGTGCCGATATTTTTATAGGCATGCACTACACCGGGGGGGATGATCACGGCCGCGGGACTATCCTGCCCGGCGGCAAAAACCATGCGTTTACCACGGGTGGGGGAATCTTCCCGGCTATCCCATAAATAGACCTTAAAATTGGAGGGACCGAAAAAAGCAAAATAGTCGGTCTGATCTACATGCTCATGGGGCCCGCGGGCAACCCCGGGCTGGGTCAGCGAAACATAGCTCATCACCGGCATGTGCGCCGCATCCAGTTCATCCTCGCGGTACAGTTCACACAGCCAGCCCCGTTCATCGATAAATTTTTTCAGCGGTTTTACGACCACGTCGTGAATGTCGCCTTTTTCGTAAGTCATTTTTAATCTCCCTTAGGTATCGAGTAATGTTTCGCAGCGATCGAGAAAACGCCCCGTGGGGAAATTTACGGCCAGCACATAAATTCCCACCAGCATATAAATTCCAAACAGTTCCAGATTGCCGCTCAGCACAAACAAAATAAAGGCCAACAGACCGATGGCCTCGGACAGCACCCAGATGATCAACTGGTATTTACGACCGGTCATCATACAGGCGGTCCGTATTTTTTTGCGGTCTTCCGTTTTGGTTTTCAGAGTATTTACAATTTTTTCCGCTACAAAAAGGTTTCTTTTAATCAAAAAAACGGCAATGGCCATCAACAATACCGCCGTCATTATGACCTGATCCACCACCCGGTAATCCTCAAGGGGAGTGATGAGGTCGGGCTGCCCGTAAAAGATCATTAGGGCAAAAAGCGCCAGACTGATCATGGTAAACAACACCGCGCCCCAGATAAGGCGCAGTTGACGGATATAAACGGATCGATCGGGCATGGCAGGCCTCCTATTCCAGATAATAAGGATATGTGACGGAAGGGATGCGCTCTTTGTTCAGGAGCAGGGCTTCCGCTTCATCGGCAAACAAGGGACTGATCTCAATGTTCCCGGCGGGCAGGCCCTGTTCATCACGCGGCACTCCGATTCCGGCCTGTTCCAGCCAGCGGGCATACAACAGATTGAGGTCGCGGCGCGCCGTGGCGGGGCTATCAACACCGCTGCCGTTTTTAAGGGCGCTGAACTCTTCGGCCCGTTCCACTTCCAGGGAAAGAATGCGCTCCGTATGTTGCAGGGCGTCAAAGACAAAGGTTTCGAACTTGAAACCGTTCTTTTCCACCGGCGTAACCCGGTTGCCCCGTTCATCCACATAGGGAATCTGTTTATGGGCCACGTGATAGGGCAGACGAAAACCGTGATCATTCTCCCGTTCCAGAAAGGAAACATTGATAATGTGGATGGCGATGGAACCGGCCCAATATTTTAATGCGCCCCCCTCGGTGGTGGCATGCATCTGCTCATCACTCATATCGCTGTACTCCACCACGCCCAGCCTGTCGCCTATTTTGCAGATAACACCCATCTTCTCTTCCGGATAGGCTTTATGCACCACCTTGTTGGACATCTCCGCTCCGGCGTCGATATGATAGCCGATGAATTCCGGATCGCCAATTTTGGTTAAAACATTATCCACCTGAAAATAGAACATATATTTAATGCCCCGGCGCTTCATATCGGCCACGGCGCCACTATCCCACAGGGCCTTCAGCGAGCCGCCGTGCCCGTTGGGGCTCATAAACAGGGCGTGTTTCTCCGCCAGAATCAATTTCCCCTTTGCATCAACCGAGGGCAGCATCTCCTGACGAAAGAACATCACATCCGTGGGGTTTAATCCGAAGAACCGATTTTCCCTGAAAAAGCGTATGGTGTCGTCATGATTGCTTTGACTGGTCATGATATACCAAGGGATCACGCAACCGTAACGGGTGGCCCGGGCCCGTATTTTTTCCGCGTGCAGTTGAAACAGGGATTTGTTTTTTACGGGCGTAACGGGGAAAATACCCTTGGGGCCCTCAAAACCCAAACGACTGCCCTGCCCCCCGGCCACAAGGAAGACGGCCACTTCCCCCCGCGCCAGGGCTTCTGCCCCGGTTTGACGCATTTTCTCATCGCGGGAAATGCGCTCCTCCAGCCTGATGACCGGCGCTTCGGTCATTTCAGCCGGGGCGCTTTCATCCTTTTTGGCGGTAAGGGCGATCAGTTTTTCCAGGTTATCAAAATCAATTTGGGCTATTTGCCCGAGCAGATGCGCTTTTTCGGTTTCGCTCAACTCCCGCCAAAAGCGGAGAATATGTTCCTGATGATATGCCTTGAGCAAGGCAAGCGCCTCTTGATAATGCATTAAAACTTTCCCGTTTATGTTATGTGATTTGGAAAAAGGACAAAGTTAGCCAATGCGGGCTTAAAAAGAAATAAGCAGGCGCTATAAAAAAACCGGCTTCCCGTGGCGGGCGGTTTACAGACCGATATCCACGACCATAAGGGTAAGATCGTCGTCAAAAGTACCGCTTTTTTCTCCGGTATACCTTTTCAGGTCGGAAACAATCCTCTCCAGAAAATCCTGCCGTTTGTGGCCGGCATATTTACGCATGGCCTTTTCAATCCGCTCATCGCCAAACTGTTCGCCCTTTTTGTTGATGGCTTCCTGCAAGCCGTCGGTATAAACAAAAAGGCGAAAGGCGCCGTCGATGGATTGTTTCCGGGTCTCATAGGTAATGCCTTCGTCCATCACGCCCAGTAAAAAGCCCTCGGAGTCCAGGGCGGCGATGGATTTATCCTTATAGTCATACAACAGAGGCATGGGATGGGCGGCATTGCTGTATATCAACTCCCTTTTTTTATGATCCACAATACCATAAAAGGCGGTAAAGAAGTCGCCGGTCTGCAAAACATTGCAAAAATCCCGGTTGAGAAACTCAAAAACCCTGCCCGGGTCTGTTTCTGTTTTGGCATACTTGCCCAGCGTCATTTTGAACATGGCCGAAAGCATGGCCGAGGAGACCCCGTGACCGGTGGCGTCGGCGATAAGAAAACCCGTCATATGATCATTGACGGGAAAGGCATCATAAAAGTCACCGCCCAACTGGTGCGACGGGGTAAAGGAGGCGGCAAAGTGGATATCCCCGCTATCGGGCAGGGTTACCGGCAACAGGCTTTTTTGTAAATCCCCCGCTTTTTTCAGGTCCTGTTCCAGTTGTTTGTTTTTTTCTTCGATAATGCTTTTTTGTTGTTCTACCTGACCCAGGGCATTTTTCAGGTCAGCCGCCTGTTCTTCCAACAAAGCGTTCTGGGTGGTAATTTTTTCAATCAGAGCCAAACGATCCATGCTGATGGCAATATATTCGGCAATGGCCTCCAGTAAAAAGATATCGCCGTCATCCAGAATCATCAGTTCGCTGTTTTCAATATAAAGCACGCCGTAAATCTTGGACTGGGTGGCTATGGGAAAGGCGAAAAAGGATTCGCGATCCGGCGTGAGCGCCTTAAAGCCGGGGTCATCCCCCTTCATAATGCGTCTTTTTGCCGTGAGGGCCCGGCGGATAGGGTTTTGTTCTTCTCCGGCAAGGCTTTTCCCGGACAATTGCTTAACAAAGTCGCTTTTGGAAATACCCGCTGCTGTTCCCAGGCGCAGTGAGTCATTTTCTTCCAGTAAAAAGATAGCCACGGTGGCCGACTCAAAAAAGGTTTTGACCAGGCGGTTGGCAACAAAGTCCAGCAAGGTTTTGATGGCGGTACTGGCGGCAATGCGCTTGCCAATTTCGTTAATGATCTGCACCTGAAGATAGCGTTTTTCCAGCAATCGCTCATCCTGCATGCGTTCGGTTACATCCATAAAGGTTTCGATAATGCTGACGACCCCGCCCTGCCCGTTTCTCAGCACCTTTCCGGCACGCTCCACATACCGCATCTCATGGCTGTGGGTCAGTATCTGGCTTACCTGTGTTCGCTGACTAACCTCCTGCCCGCGCAGCTCATCCGCAGAAAAAAGCGGGCCGTTGAGCACAAACAGATCATTGAGGGTTTTATCCAGAGCCTTTTCCCTGCCATAACCCGTAATCAGACCGGCCTTATCGTTCCAGGACAATATCCTGCCCGCCGCGTCATAGGTTATAACAGCCACCGGCGCGTGTTTAAAGATTGCTTCCACATGTTCCTTGTTTTCGCGGATTTCACTGTACAGCCGTTCCAGTTCCACCGTATATTCACGGATTTCTTCCTTAAGTTTTATATGGATGATCGCTTTTTCAACGGCATGACGCAGCACCAGCAGATCCACCGGTTTTAAAAGAAATTCCGCCACCTGATGACGCAGGGCGGTTATGGCTGTTTCCATGTCGCCATGACCAGTAAGGACTATGATCTGCGTGTCCCAGTCGATTTCACGGATGGCTTTTATAAACTCCAGGCCGCTCATGCCGGGCATCATCAGATCGGTAACGATGATTTTAGGCTGGCGAATACGGAATATCTCCAGGGCTTCCAGGGCATTGGCGGCCATATAGACCTGATATCCGGATTCCTGCAGGAAGCGCCCCAGGGTATCGGTAATATGAATTTCATCATCCACCACCAACACGCTTTTTAAAGCCTGCTCCCCTATATCGCCCGTGGTAAGTAATTCGCTGTCATTTTGAAATATTTCAAGCCATCCCATACCCTATCCATTCATTTATTTTGTTTTGCCCCATATTCGGAAAGGGAAGGCAGAAGCTTAATCAAACAGACCGGGTGCAAAAGAAATGAGCGGAATGTGTAAAAAACAGACATGAAAAACCCTGAGAACTATTTCTTATACACAATAAGTTAAAAAAGAACCCGGTGAAACAAGGGGTACGGGCCGGGTAATTTTACCAAAGTTACAAAACAGACAATGCCGATATGACGGACTTATTCAGCTGAAAATCCAAAGTAGTGTTTAAAAATACCTTTTTTCCACGTAATTATTCTTGATGTAAAAAGAAAAAACCTATACCCGGTTGGCAATGAACAGCGCGCGCCGGGGTCGGGGGTGCCCCTCCAAGGTTTTGGAAGGGTCGTCTTTATCCAGAAAGTCGGCCAGGGATTCATACTGCATCCACTCCGTGCTCCGCTGTTCCGACCTGGAGGTTACATTCACATCGGCCAGATGTATCCGCTCAAAGCCGCAACGCGCCAGCCAATCTTCCAGGGCGCCTGTCGACGGAATAAACCAGACATTGCGCATCCTGGCGTAGCGCCCCGGAGGGACAAACACATGGCCCCGCGGCCCTTCCGTCACCAATGTCTCCAGCACCAGTTCCCCGCCCGGCCGCAGGATGTTGCGTATATCCAGCAGATGATCCATGGGCGAACGGCGATGATAAAGCACCCCAAGGGAAAAGACGGTGTCAAAAAGCGGCCGGTGGCGTTCCAGCGCCTCAAAGGGCAGGGGAAGCTGCACTACGGGCGCCTGAGGCACATAGGAGGCAACCAACCGGAATTGCATGGTGTAGAGAAGCATCGGGTCTGCGGCCAGCAC
>JALXBH010000174.1 GCA_026991535.1 Calditrichia bacterium
ATCATAACGTCTCCCCAAGGATTTCTTTTAGTATGTTCATGGCTTCTTCCATCTGTGCATCGCTGATAACCAGCGGCATCAAAGCCCGCAACACATTGCCGTAGGTACCGGCGGACATCAGAATCAGCCCCCGTTTATAGCCTTCCTTAACAATGCGGGCCACCAGTTCGGGGTGGGGCTCCTTTGAAGCGGCGGATTTGACAAATTCCACCCCGACCATGGCTCCCAGGGCCCGCACGTCGCCGATCACCTCGTATTGCTGTTGCAGGCGGCGCCAAAAGGTGGTCAGGCTATGGCCAATCTCTTCGGCGCGCCGGTACAGCTTCTCTTTTTCATAAATGTCGATCGTGGCCAGGGCCGCGGCGCAGGCCACCGGATTGCCGGAGTAGGTGCCGCCCAATGCGCCCACTTGCGGTGCTTCCATAAGCTCGCTCTTGCCGCAAACCGCGCTCAGGGGCATTCCCGAAGCCAGCGATTTGCCCAAAACGATCAGGTCGGGTTCAATGTCGTAATGTTCGATGGCAAACATTTTACCGGTGCGGCAAAAACCGGTCTGAATTTCATCGGCGATAAAGAGGATGCCATGCTTTTCACAGATGGCCTTTAAGGTGGGCAGGAAAACCCTGGGCGGCACGATAAAGCCGCCTTCGCCCAAAACCGGCTCGATGATGACGGCCGCCACCTTCTCCGCCGCCACCTTTTCCCGGAAAAAAGTATCGAAGTAATCAATGTAGGTTTGGGCATCTTCCGGGTTGGCAAAGGCCGCGGGCAGGCGGTAGGGATAGGGGTATTCCGCCCGGTAAATCTCCGGGGCGAAAGGACCGAAGCCCTGCTTGTAGGGCTTTTCCTTGGCCGTCAGTGTCATGGTCAGCAGCGTGCGTCCGTGAAAGGCATGGTCAAAGCAGATCACCGCCTCCCGGCCCGTGGCGGCCCTCGCTATTTTTATGGCGTTTTCCACCGCCTCGGCGCCGCTGTTAAAAAACATACTCTTTTTGGGTGTGGTACCCGGCGCCAGGCTGTTGATCTTCTCCGCCAGCCGGATATAGGGCGCGTACATCATCACATTGAAACAGGTGTGCAGGTAGCAGCCGCTTTGCTCGCGGATGGCCTTAACAACGCTTTCCGGGCAATGACCGGCGTTAAGAGTACCGATACCACCGGCAAAATCGATATAGCGGTTACCGTCCACGTCCCAAACTTCCGCGCCCCGGGCCTTGCTGACCGACAGGGGGGTGACGTGAAACGGAGCCCTGGGCACGGCGTGTTGACGTTGCTCTTCCATTTTCCGGGATTGGCTGATGCTGTGTATGGTGATTTCCTGCTCCATCTTTTATTCCTCTTCTTTAAGATTTTTATTGTCGTTATTGCGGCGCTTAGGGGTGGATACCGCACCCAGATGCATAAAGCCGGCGCCTTTGGCCAAATCGCCGCCGTAAACGGGGTAGTTGACGGCGGTGGCGACAAACTGTTTCAATACCTGGGATACCCCCGCCGTGCCGTATTCCCGGGTTTCCCTTACCCGCTCCAGGTCGATGGTTTCGATCATGGTAAGCGGCTCGTTGCCGGCGCTTTGCAGCAGGCGCCCGTGGGGATCGGCCATCAGCGAGCGGCCGTTGCCGCCAAAGCCCGCTCCGTTGACGTCGATAAAATAGAACTGGTTGAAGATGGCGTTAGCCCGGGCCAGAATCAGTTCCTGCTCCCGGTCATTGGTCGAGGTCATGGTGGGATGAATAATCACCTCGGCACCCATCCAGGCCAGGGTACGGCACACTTCGGGGAACCACATGTCATAGCAGATACACAGACCGAAACGCCCCACATCGGGAACGTCGAACACGCAAAAGTCGCCGCCCGGCTCGGTTTGTTCCAGGGGCTGCCAGGGAAACATCTTGCGGTAACGGGCCACTATCTCCCCGTCGGGCGAAATAGCCAGGGATGTGTTGTAAATTTTCCCGTTCGCCTTTTCATATTGAGAACCGGGAACCAGCCATTTGCCGTGCTTTCCGGCCAGGGAGCAAAACCGTTCCGTCATCGGCCCCGGGATCGGTTCGGCGTCTCTTTTCCAGCCGGGATAGGGCGCGCCGAACATGCACAGTTCGCTAAAGACGATCATATCCACAAAGGGATAATTCGCGGCGATAAAGGCGACGGAATCCTCCATGCTTTTCAGGTTTTTTTGCAGGTCGTTTTCATGCACCCACATCTGCACGCCGGCGATGGTAAAATTTCTGTTCATTTTTCCTCCGTATTACATCTTCCGCCCCTGGGAAGGTTTTATTCCATGGCCGAAGCCAGCAGGGTTCGCGTGTAGGCGTTCCCGGCTTCGTTTAAAATCATTTTTGCCGGACCGCTTTCCATTACGGTGCCGTTTTTTAAAACCATTATCCGCGTGGCCAGATAGGCCAGCACGGAAATATCATGGGATACAAACAGATAGGCCAGTCCCTCCAGTTTTTGCAGATCCTTTAGCAGGTTGAGAATCTGTGCCTGAATGGAAACATCCAGTGCCGCCGTCGGCTCGTCCAGAAAAACCAGGCGCGGCTTCAGGATGATGGCCCGGGCAATGGCCGCCCGTTGTAACTGCCCGCCGCTCAGTTGCGAAGGGTAACGGTTTAACAACTCCTCATCCAGACCGGTTTTTTCCGCCGTTTCCAGCACCAGGGCTCTTCTTTCTCCGGAGGAGCCGAAGCGGTTTATTTGCAACGGCTCTTCCAGTGACCGGAAAAGTGTCCAGCGCGGATCAAAAGAAAGCCGCGGCTGCTGGAACACAATCCCGATCCTTTTATAATAGGCGCGGCGTTCATTAACCGGCGCGCCGGAAATGATTTTTCCCTCAAAACGCACCTCCCCTTCATGGGGCGGTTCCAGGGCGGAAAGCAGGCGCAGCAGGGTGGACTTTCCCGAGCCCGATTCTCCGGCGATGCCCAGTGTTTCTCCCGGATACAGCTCAAGACTTACCGAGTTTAACGCCCGTATCCGCCCATGTTTGGAACTATAGCTTTGGCTGAGCGCCACCGCCCGCAACAGCGCTTCTTTTTGATCAGACATTTTTCAAATCCTCATGAAAAAAACAGGCCACGCGTCCCCGGCCGTGTTCATACAGCGGCGGCGCTTCCCGTCGGCAACGTCCGGCGCGAAAGGGGCAGCGCGGTTCGAACTTACAGCCCTTTTCCGGTTCCCCCGCTTTGGGCGGCGTGCCGGGTATGGTATATAACCGCTCCGCCACATGTTTGACGGAAGGCCTGCTTTTGAGCAGGGCCCGGGTATAAGGATGCCGGGAATGTTCCAGTATTTCACCGGTGGCGGCATATTCGGCCATGCGTCCGCCATACATCACCACAATATGTCCGGCCAGTTTGGAAACCACGCCGAAATCATGGGAGATGACCATCAGGGCCATGCCGCTTTCCCGCTGTACTTTTTGCAACAGTTCAACGATTTGCAGGCGGATCAGGGCATCCAGAGCGGTGGTCGGCTCATCGGCGATCAGCATGTCCGGCTCCAGGCACAGGGCCATGGCGATCAGCACCCGCTGTAACATACCGCCGCTTAGCTGGAAAGGATAGGAGGAGAGCACCCGTTCGCTTTCCGCCAGTTCCACCATGGTTAAAAAGCGGCGCATACGCGCGCGCCGCGCCTGTTTATCCTCCCTGAAGTGGGCGCGGATCACATCATCCATCTGCGCGGCAATGGTGCGGATGGGGTTCAGCGCCGCGTGCGGATCCTGAAAAATCATGGCGATGCGCCGGCCGCGCAGGGCGCGCATCTCTTCCGCGGAACGGCTGTAAAGATCGGTGCCCTTGAAACAGACTTTTCCGCCGGCGGCTTTAACCCCCTTGGGGAGCAGGCGTAGGATGCTCCAGGCGGTCATCGACTTTCCGCTGCCGCTTTCCCCCACGATGCCGATGGTTTCTCCCCGTTTAACGGAAAAAGTGATCTTGTCCAAAAGGGTAAGATTCCCGGCCTTTACGGTGAGTTCTTCCAGTGTCAACAGCGCCTCACTCATGACTCATCCCCCGTGGCCAGAATTTTTTTTAATCCTTCCCCACTCAGGTTAAAGGCAAAAACGGTTATAAACAGCGCCAGCCCGGGGAAAAAGGCGGTCCACCAGAAATCGAGAAAAGTGGCCCGGGAAGCGGTGATCATCAGCCCCCACTCAATCGCCGGAGGCCGCGCGCCGAAACCGATAAAGCTTAATCCGGCCACGGCCAGGATGGCGTACCCCATGTCCAGGGTGGCCTGTACCAGTACCGGAGCCATGCTGTTGGGCAAAATATGGCGCCACATCAGCCATATATCGGATGCGCCGGCACTGCGGGCGGCCGTGATATAAGGCAGGTGCCTTACGGTCAGAATCTGAGCCCGCAGGATACGCGTGTACCAGGGGAACCAGGAGACGGCCACGGCAATGATGGCGTTTTTGAGATTGGGCCCCAGGGCGGCGGCCAGAATGACCGGTAGCAGCAGCGGCGGAAAAGCCAGAAAAACATCGCAGACGCGCATGATCAGGTCGTCGAGCCAGCGTCCCTTGAGCCCGGCCAGCAAACCGAGCGGAATGCCGATGACCAGGGCCAGTCCCACCACCCCCAGGGCGGCCATCAGGGAGAGCCGCGCGCCAAACAGTACCAGCGTTAAAATATCCCTGCCCAGGGAGTCCGTACCGAAGGGGTGGCTCAGGGAAGGGGGCAGCAGCCTTTCTGTAAAGTGCATAACATTGCCGGCATCCTGCGGATAGGGCGTAAGTCCGCCGGCCAGCAGGGCCAACAGGGCCAGCAACAGCAGATATCCGCTGCTGAGATAAAATGTTTTTGTATAACGGTTACGAAACACGCGTCTATCCTTTACACGGCATTTTTTGTTATGCGCGGGTCTATCCACAGATAGAACAGATCCAGCGCCAGGTTGATCAGGGTGTAAACAAAAGCGTATAAAAGGGCCACCCCGCTGACCACCGGCATATCGTTTGTTAAAATACTCATCACGGCCAGTTGCCCCAGTCCCGGCCAGTCAAATACCCGTTCAATTAAAAAGGTGCCGCCCAGCAGATAGCCGTAAACCAGACCGCTGACCGTAATGACCGGTATCAGGGCATTCTTCAGCGCATGCACAAAAAGAATTCTTTTTTGCGGCACGCCAAAGGCCCGCGCGGCGCGTATATATTCCTTATGCAGCACCTG
>JALXBH010000175.1 GCA_026991535.1 Calditrichia bacterium
GGATCATCGTCGCTATATTGGCAGCACGAGTAATTTGGATCGACGCCTGGATGAACACCGTCGGGGTTAGTCAAGTCAACCTGTCATCGTTGTTTTCTTGGGGAGGAGTTTGAGATGAAGGCTGAAGCTCTTGGTCGGGAACGGCTCTTCAAGAAGGGTCAGGGCCGATGCTGGCTAAAAGAAACAGTAGGGGTGTGAGAGGTCGGCAACCCCAAAAAAATATATACATTATAAATATCCCGTGCCGGGATGGTGGAATTGGTAGACACAAGGGACTTAAAATCCCTCGGGAGGTAATCCCGTGCCGGTTCGAGTCCGGCTCCCGGTACAAGAAATAAAGCCTGTTTCTAAGGAAGTAGAAACAGGCTTTTTGATTTATAAAATGTGAAGAAATCAGGGAACATCCCTTTGTATTTTCCTTTACCGGTCCAATATGGAACGTACCTTATTCAAAAGGTCGGCTGGTGAAAAAGGTTTTTGAATAAATTCGGTATTAGGGTTAAGTATACCCTGGTCATCTATGGCGCTATCCGTATAACCGGACATATAGAGTACTTTGACGTCCGCGCGCATATTGGGCAGGCTTTCGATTAGCTTTTTGCCTCCCATTTCAGGCATTACCACGTCTGTCAGTATGAGATCAACTTCGTTGGCATGTTGGTTAAAAACCTCAGTCGCCTGAACACCGTTAAGCGCATAAAGAATATTATATCCGTAATTCTCCAGCATTTCACATACAAGTTCGCGTACCGCTTCTTCGTCTTCTACAACTAATATGGTTTCGTGGCCATGCATGGTGCCTTTTTCTTTGCTTTCGTCGTCGGTTGTCGTTTCTGTCTCCATTATTTCTTGAGACTGCAAAGGAAAGTATATATAAAAAGTAGTCCCGAGGTTTAATGTGCTTTCCAGGGTTATTCCACCATCACTCTGCTTTACAATACCATATACGGTGGAAAGACCGAGCCCCGTACCCTTATCTTTGGGTTTAGTGGTAAAGAAAGGATCAAATATTTTATTACGGGTTTCTTCATCCATGCCGCTTCCTGTGTCCTGTACGGATAAACCTACATATTGATTGCTGTAGTTTTGCAGTTCCAGCGTGGAACATTTTAACTCCTCTTTTTCGGCTAAAAAACTACGAATCGTTAAGTCCCCGCCATCCGGCATGGCATCACGGGCATTTACGCATAGGTTCATAATTACCTGTCCGATCTGATGCTGGTCTGCCAGTATATAAAGAGGTGTTTCATGCAAATCGGTTTTAAGGTTAATATTTTCACCGATAAGCTTAGACAGCATTTTATAGAGATCATGAATCAGATTGTTCAGATCAAACAGTTCAGGTTTAAGAATTTGCTTACGGCTATAGGCAAGCAGTTGTCCGGTAAGGGCAGAGGCACGTTTGGCGGCTTTGTCTATTTCTTGAGCGGCCTTAACCAGGGGGCTGCCTTCTAGATGTGATATAAGCCGGTCTGTATAGCCGCTGATAACAATAAGCAGGTTGTTGAAATCATGGGCCACGCCTCCGGCAAGCTGACCGATGGCTTCCATTTTATGGGCCTGCTGGAGTTGAGCCTCAAGATTTTTATTCTCCGTGATGTCCCGGCCGACACAAATTATTAAAAACGGCTGCTCCTTGTCATCTTTTATACTGGAGGTAGAAACATAATATGGAAAGTACCGGCCATCTTTTTTATGGCAGGCAATTTCACCTTCCCAATTATTCTTTATACTTTCAGGAATAATCCGTTCCGTAAAAATATTGGGATTATCGTCGTGGCATAAGTCATTGATGTTTGTGCTGTTCAGGCTGTTCAACGGATATCCGAATATATTATAAAAGGCCTCGTTGGCAAAAATGATTTTACCGTCCAGATCAATTATGGATAGTCCCTCGCCAATACTCATCATGGCGTGAGCCAGTAAACTCATTTCGATTTCATTTCGTTTTTCCAGCGTGATGTCTTTTAGTCGGACAATAAAAAAGGTTTCATCACCAATACGGGTTGCTGTGATAAGGACATGCAGTATAACACGTTTTCCCTCGGCGTTTATCACACTTATTTGCATGCTGTCACTTGTTTCATTTTCAGTAAGGCTGGCAAATTGGAGACGGTTAAGAACATTCTGTAATTCATTCCCGTGTGGCTCGGTAAAAAGCTCTTCCAGAGAGCCCCCCGGTTTGGGTGATGTGGCAAACATTGTGTGTGTTAAGCTGTTACACAATAGAATAGTTCCCTGATAATCGAGTAACATCATCCCATCGGGTGATTGATTAAATACTGTTTTCAGTAATAGATTGATCTTTTGTGAAAGCTTGTTTATTTGAGAGGCCAGATAGCTGTCTTTTTCAATAATGCCTGCATTAGAGTTTTCCATAACATCCTTATTCAATTAGAAAAGTCGTTTTTTATTAAATGGACTAATCATTTGAGTTTCACTTTCGACTTAGACACTATATATCTTAAGGTTCACCGAAAGATTGGCAAATAATCATGAATAGACTGTCTATGTATGGAATTCTTCTTTTTTTAATATTATCAACAACCTCCCCGGCCCAAACCGATTTACTTTTTTCCGAAAAAAGTGATTCTGTAAAAAGTACATTGAAAACGGGCCTGACTTCAATGTTGATGTTGATGAAGGAAGGTAAAAGAGACCAGGCCTTTTTATGGTTTAAAAAACATTATTTTCAACTTCATCAATATCGTTTGTTACAGGATTCGTTGTTAAAATCATTGTATTTGAAGCAATTGCCGGATAAGCCCGTCCCTGAAGTGAAAGTTGAAGAAAGTGACTCGGCAACAATAAAAAAGGCTATACAACGTCAAATAAGAAAGCTGGCCTACGCCCTGAAGGTGAGGCCCGGGGCTGTTGTGCCGGATAGTTTTGTTCATAATATAGAACGCTATATACATCTGTATCGAAAAAATAAAACGTACCGGGTCTATTTTGAGACTGCGGTCAGACGTTCCCGGAAATTCATACCTGTTTTCAAGCCACTTTTTGGCAAATATGGTTTTCCCGAGGAACTGATTTATTTTATAGCGGTGGAGTCTGCCTTTAACCCCAATGCCATCAGTAAAGCGGGGGCCGCCGGAATGTTTCAGTTTATGCCGGCGACAGCCCGGGAATATGGGCTTACGGTTAACCCGGAAACCGATGAACGTTTTTTTGTGATGAAATCCGCGGCGGCGGCAGCGGAATATTTAAAAGACCTTTATCTGGAACTTGGAGATATTAACCTTACCTTTGCCGCTTATAACACGGGTCCTAACAAGATACGGCGCCTGTTAAAAAAATTAAATTCGATTCACCATAGAACTTATTGGCAGCTTACGCTGGAAAGTGAAGAGTTAAAGTCCGAGACACGTGAATATTTGCCCCAAATTTATGCGGTAATGACCCTGGCTAATCCTGAAAACACTTCGCTTTATGGTTTTCCGGATATTCCCTTTGTGGATACCAGCACTGTCCGGGTTTTCCGGGTTAAAGATTCCCGCTATATCAAACCGCTTGTGGAGAGGTTCGGGGCTGATATAGACCGTATATTAAAGTTAAACCCTGAATTGGAATCTATCGATCAGATTCAAAAGGAGGGGTATCTGGATTATCCATTGTTTATTCCGCGTGAGTTAAATGTTTCAAATATCGTTGTCGGTGGGGAAGAGATGGAGACTGTGAATAGGAGAGCTCCCGTTAAAGTCATAAAGAAAAAAAAGGTACGTAAAACCTATGATCCCGGCAGGATTGTGGATAAAAAGCTGTTTCAGCCGGGAGACACTCTTCTTTATGTTGTACAAAGGGGAAATACCCTGCATATGCTTGCCCGTATGTTTCATGTTACAGTGCACCATCTGAAGAAAGTAAACGGGCTGAAATTTAAATCTCTTCGCAAGGGAACAGTGCTAAAAATCCCGGTTACGCTTCCATTGGAAAGGTTGCGTTATTCCATGCCACGCACGGAGCGCTATGTTAGTCTGGCGGAAAGGTTTGGAGTGAACAGCTTTGACCTTAAACATATAAATCCTAATAAAAGCGCCACGCTGGAGGCGGGAGACACGGTTTTGGTAATCCGTCCGCTACGACCGGAGAAATAGGGTGTCGAAAATTCGTCTATAAAAATATTTGTGGCCAATTTTCTATTATTTTTTTTGATCATATTGATTTATGTCGCTATAAGTAATTAATAAACAGGGCTTTACATAAAATTAAAAAAATATCTTATTCGATTTAAGAAGTAGTGGCACCCCACGACCAATGAAGTAAAGCAAAGAAAACGAAATAACATTCGTTAGTAGTTTTAACCTTAATTAACCTAAACAAGGAGGTTAACATGGCAGTAGGATTAACCCGCGTTGCAGCGAACATTCAGGCTATGCAGTCCCTGTACAACCTGAATAAGACGAACGCCAACATTGCCGATCGTCAAATGCGTCTTTCCAGTGGTAAGCGTATCAATTCTCCCGGCGATGATCCTGCCGGTTATCAGCTTTCCCGTGGTTTGGAGACACGCCGTCGTGGTTTGGAAACCGCTCTGGATAACGTGTCCAATGCCCAGGCTATTTTGAATATCGCCGATGGCGGTTACCAAAATATTATGGACATTCTGCAAACCATGAAGCAGAAAGCCACACAGGCAGCGGATGGTAGTTTGAGTAGTACGCAACGTACCGCCATTAACGACCAGTTTGTTGCTCTGCGTTCCGAGGTGGACCAGATTGTTACCGAGACCACCTTTAACGATACCGCTCTGATCGACGGTACTTTCAGCGTGTCTTTCCAGACGGGTGAAAATGCATCCGAAACCCTGTCGGTGTCTCTGAGCAGTGCCACTTCCACCGGCTTGGGTATTAATGACCTGAGTATGAGTACGCAGGCCAGTGCCTCTGCTGCCATCACCGCTTTGGACACCGCTATAAACACCCTGGCCAGCCGTGCTCAGGATGTGGGTGAATACAAGTCGCGCCTCTCCGCTAAGGAAAATACCCTGGGTATTGCTATCACCAACACGGAGAACGTCCGAAGTACGATAGAAGATGCGGACTTTGCCAAGGAACAGATGGAAGTTCTGAAAGCGCAGATCATGCAACAAACCGCGGTAGCGTCACTCTCACAAGCGAATGCCGCCCCGCAGTTGGTTCTCTCGCTCTTCTAACGGAACGGATAGACAAGAATACCAAAACAGGTAGGGGAGACAACTCCCCTGCCTTTTTGTACTAAAAACAGGAGATGAAAATGTACGCGGCAGCAACACTCGATAAAAAAGTTCACCGGAAACCGAATCCTTATCTTACGCAAAAAGTTATGTCGGCAAGTCCTCAACAGCTGATTTCCTATGTGTATGACGCCGGTGTCAGCGCCTGCGCCCAGGAGGATCGGGACCGTGCCTTACGTGTTGTTCAGGTACTTATCAACTCCTTAAACTTTGATTACAAAGAAATCAGCACCAGTTTTTATAATATTTACCGATATATTAATAATTCTTTGTCCACGGGAGATTTTGCCGAGGCTAAGAAATATTTTGAAGACCTTAAAACCATCTGGTCGGAAAATATGAATGTAGTCTAACAACCATAGGATAGCATCATGGATGTGACATCGTTATTTGCCAATCAGGGGTCGGTTCAATATCTGGTAGACCAGTTTATGCGCTTCGAGCAGGAGCCGTTACAGATTCTGACAGGCAAGAAGAGTAAACTCAACTCAACCAACCAGCTTCTTTCCGATTTGGATTCGAAGCTTTCGGCGTTACAGGCGAGAACCAAGCGCATGACCGATACGTTTACCGATTATTTTGCCGCGCGCACGGCTCTCTCTTCCAATACGGATGTATTGAATGCCAGCGCGACTTCCGCCGCAAAGGTGGGAACGCATTCCATAACCGTGGATCGCCTGGCCAGCGCCGATACGCGGGTTTCTCAACAATACGACAGCACGGCCTCCGACTTTACATCCTATACCACGGATCAAACATTTACCATTGAAGTGGCCAGTCCCACCGACGCTGATCCCAATAACCGTGTCAGCATCAGTGTTACCGTAGCGGCCAGCGCCTTTACCGGAGATAATGAAAGCGTACTTAAGGCCATCAGCACCGCCGTGGATTCGGCCATGGATGACGCGGTGGCCAATGATGTTATAAAAAACGAAGAACGTGTAAACGCCTCCGTTGTCAGTGAAGAAAACGGAAAGTCCCGGCTGCAATTTATCAGCGCCAACAGCGGTTATACCTACCGCATGGATTTTGGCGCCAGCACCCTGTTGGACGATTTACAGATTAACGCCGGCGTTCAGGCTTCGGGCACGGCGGGCGGCTATATGTATACGGTAGGCACCAGCGCTTCGACATCCGACTTGAACTCTAAGTTTACCCTGGACGGGCTTACTTATTACCGGGACAGCTCCAATGTGGATGATGCCCTTCAGGGTCTGACCCTGAATCTGAAAAATATTTTCGCTTCGGAGGAAACGGTAACCGTATCCACCGACTATGAAGCGGTAAAGGGTGAGGTGCAGGGCTTTATTGATGCTTTTAACGAGTCCATAGACTTCCTGCGCAAGGAAACCCAATATAATGCCGGAACCGAATCCCGCGGCGCCCTGGCCGATGATCTTAAGTACAGAACAATATCCCTGGATCTGCGTGATATCGTATCCAGCGAAGTGACCGATATTACCTACAGTGAGTATAACCTTCTCTATGATATCGGCATGGAGATGGATCAACAGGGGCGCCTGTCCATTACGGACGAGGACAAATTTAAAACCGCGGTCGAAACAAATTCCGAATATGTTTCCGACCTCTTTAATGGTTCGGACGGTATTGCCACCCGGATAAACGACTATTTGGAAGGATATGTCAAAGCCGGCGGTACCATTTCACAAAGTAAGAAAAACATATCTAATCAAATTTCAACACTGGATACGCGTATAGATTTGGAAAATACACTGCTTGAACAGAAAAGAACTCAATTGACAAAGGAGTTTGTCGATCTGCAATCAACCATGAGCCGGGTACAGAACCAACAACAATTTTTTAGTATGTTTTCCGCAAGTAACTTTGGCTTTTAGGAGGATATCATGAGTAATTTTATCATAAACGATGTAACTCCGGCCCCTCCAACCATTGAGGCGGTGGGTAAAATCGAGCAGAGTACAAAGGTTAAGGCGGAAGTAAAAAAAGAAGAGCAGGCCCGCTCCGATACGGATTCCGGCAGTTCCAAAAAAGAGGGTAACCTGGAAGATATCGTCAGCCGCACCAACCAGGTGGCCTCGGCCTATAACAATCAAATTACATTTGAAATAGCCGGGGAAGGCGATCCGCCGGTGGTGATTATTAAAGACAAAGAAAGCGGAGAAGTCATTCGTCAGATTCCCGCGGAAGAGATGGTTAATCTGAACCGCAAAATGCGGGATCTGGTGGGAATGATGTTTAATGGGAGGATATAGCGTGTTCCAAAAAAATATGCAATCGGAAAACAGTCTGGAACATGTGCTGCAAACCGAGCTTGATTATTTTAACTCGGTTTTAACGATTTCTCAAAAAGTTGTCCGACAGGTGGAAAAACTGCCGGTGAAGGTACTTTCGGAGATGGTGGATTACCGCAAGGAGTGGATTGAAAAAATCCAGGAATTGGAAGTCCAAAGGAAGGCTTTTGGCGAAGGAGATATCAGCACGGACAGCAGGAAACTTATGAAACAAATATCTGAGATCGCCGGCAAGCTGGTGGATATTGATGATAAAATATATAAAAATCTGGAGCAAAGAAAGCTGGCATATGTGGAGCAGTCCGCAGCGGTAGCAGGTAAAAGCGATTATGCCAAAAAAGCGGAAATCCAGGTTAAAAACACCATCAACCGTATAAACATTATTCAGGAGTAAGAAAATGGGTCCCATTAGAAATTTATTTTCCACATCTCCTGATCTAAAACGAACGGATTCGGGGAAGAAGACCGGAAAGGCAGAGTCGTCCTATCAAAAGAACGACGCTTTGAACAAGGTCTCCGGGAATGAGACGGGTAAATCGGATCAGGTAGAAATCTCAGCGGAAGGACGCCAGCTTTTATCCTTAAAGGCCGAGGCGCAAAAATACATTTCCGACGTGAAAAACAGCAGGGCCGTTACCGCTCAGGAGCTGGAAGGCATTAAGGAAAAAATAGCCTCCAAGCACTACTTTAATGATGAAGTCATCGAAAAGGTAGTGGATAAAATGATGAACGTGTCCGGTAATTTTGGTGAATAATCAGGCATGATCGGGCATAACATAACTGTTATCCAGAATAGCGCGCACGGTTTCAAGCAACTCTTCGGATTGGAACGGCTTCTGAAGAAAGGGGACCCCCGGTTCCAGGCGGTTGGTGTAGGCGCTTATGAGAAGGAATTTTAACCCGGGAGCTTGCTTTTCCAACAGCAATTTCAACTCAATGCCTCCAACCTCCGGCATAACCACATCCGATATCACCAGGTCAATCTCTTCATTGCGTGTTTCAAAAACATCCAGGGCCTTGGCACCGTTATGGGCCAGGTAGACCTTGTAGCCATAAAGCTCCAGACTCTCCTTTAAAAAGATAATTAAATCCGCCTCATCTTCCACCAACAGGATGGTTTCATTGCCATGCAGCTTTTTCTGTTTCTGTTTTACTGTGTTCTTCTTTTTACGCTCGGCATAAAAGGGAAAATACATGTCAAAGGTGGTACCCTCACCCAGGCGGCTGGTACATTCGATAAAACTACCGTGCTGCTTTAGCAGGCCGTAAACAATGGAAAGCCCCAGCCCTGTTCCGTAGCCCACATCCTTTGTTGTGTAAAAAGGCTCAAAAATTCTCTTTAGGACATCCTCCGGTATGCCCATGCCCGTATCTTGTATGGAAAGGTGGACATAACGCCCGGGTAACATGAGCCCCGAAGGGGTAAGCCTTTCATTATCCACGGTAATATTGGCTGTTTTTATGATGAGTGTGCCGCCGTCGGGCATGGCGTCCCGGGCATTGATGCACATGTTGGTAATAATCTGATCCAGGGCGCTGGGGTCTATCTTGATGATATTCAGATTGCTCTGGGTATTGATAATAAACCGTATATCTTCCCCCAGGTAGCGTTCAAGCAGTTTTTGATTGCTGCGTATTATTTTGTTGATGTCCGTTTCCTTGGTGGTCAGCCTTTGGTTGCGGCTAAACGCCACCAGTTGACGCACCATGTTGGCCGTGTTATTGGCTTTCTGGTAAATGGTTTTAATGGAGGAAACCGCTTTATGATCATCGGGGAGCTTGCGTAGAGTCAGCTCGGCCAACCCGCTTATTCCCGCCAAAACATTGTTAAAATCATGGGCGATTCCCCCGGCCAACTGGCCAACTGCTTCCAGCTTTTCAATTTGTGAAAGCTTGTTTTCAAGCTGCTTATGCTCCCGGGTATCCTTTCCGAAAATGATCAGGACTTCCTGGCCGTTATAGCGACCCGTGGAGCAACGGGACTTAAGAGGGATTTCCTCCCCTTCTGCCTTAAGAAAACTCAGGTTCAGATCAAACGGTTCTTCTTGTCTGTCCAGAAACAGAATAAGCTCTCTGTATGACTTTGGGGCCAATAATTGTGAAATATCCTTTTCCATAATCTCACGGAGGGGGGCATCTAAAAAGGACAAAGCCTGCTGGCTGGCATTCTGAATATGCGTGGGCATATTCATCTCGCTTAGCTTTACAATGAGCAATACATCCGAGGTGTAGCGGAGAATCTGAAACAGGATATTGTCATGGTCATTATTGATATGGGCTGTGCTCATAGGTTGATTGTTATGGATAATCGTTTCATTTTCTTCACCGCATCTATCGGCAGATGGTGATAAACAATTAGCCGTGGGGCTCATTAATGGGATTAAATCACCCTTTTTGCCCGAATATAAGCCAAAAATTTCATTTTTCAGCTTCGGAGTTTAGTACAGCTCAAAAAAGCCGAGGATAGCAAGCATTATAAAAACTAAAGAATTCTATGCGGCACATATTAATTATAGATCGTGATTCAACTACCCTTAACGATATCTCTCGTTTGGTTACGGCTCTTAACTTTGAGCCGGTTGTTTTATTTAACCTGAACTCCCAGAACAATGTTATACGCGATGAAGTGGCGGTTATTTTTGTGGATATTGAGACCAAAATGGTTAATCCCAAGGAGGTGATAAACTATTTTAATTCACCGGCCAAGATAAAAAATAATCATCGCATACCCATTGTGTTTATGTATTCCAATAGTGACTCCAAACTGGTGAAGGAGGGCCGGGTTTTACCCCACGATGCCGAGCTGAAGAAACCTTTTACCTTGGAAAAGCTGTTTGCCATTCTGGAGAAACAACTGGATCTGGAATCAATAGAATATGAGCAGTTTACAAATGAATATCGTTTAAAAGAGATGAAAGAATACGCGAAGACCATGGAAGACTGGCTGGAAAAATTTGGATCTATACTGGAAAACTAAACATGGTTAAGAAAAAGAGGCTACTCCTGACAAACGGACTGCTGGAAGTGACTGAACTGTGGGATGGACGCGTTGTTATGGGTGAGATTCGCTATGGGAGCGCTAAAAAAAGCGAGCTAAAAACCAGCATACATAACAATGGTTACCGTTACGGCATTCTGGAAAGCAGCCTGGATATGCTGGAAGCCGGCCATAAGGGACAAATACCCATAGCCAAGGCACAGTTGGATGAAGACCCGGGAAGGCCCTGGTTCCATTTTGAGGACGCCCTGAACGACTCGAACTTTAACAGTTGGATCGAGCATGGTAACTTTGATTCCATAGACTTTACCTATCCTGTTAAAAAGGATGAGCGTCTGATGAGTCTTTCCCAAAGGCCCTATCGTTTTTTGCGTTTCCCTAATGGCGAGCAGGAGTTTATCAGCGATCTGGCCGACCGGGATATTTCGATCTATTCGGGTGAGAATACCTATGTGAATGATCAGGGGAGCGCGGTCCATGCCCTGATTGACGGTCATGCCCATCGCAGTATTTATGGAACCGTGGCTGTTTATCCGTTGCGCAAAGTAAAAAATATTGGGAAAATGCATGGACGCGTGGAATTTGAAAACACCCTGGAAGTGGAACAGGATGTGCGCAGCGGTTCAAGAATTTCTATTCCTTCCAATTTAATCGTACACGGGGTAATCCGTTCTTCCAATATTTATGTCGCCGGTAATGTAACCGCCGAGTTCGGCCTGGAAAACATGCAAAAACTGGATCATTCCCGTGTTTATGCCGGACAATCAATTTTTACCAATTCCATAAAGCATTATCCCGTGTGGGCCGGTATGTTTATAATGGTGCGTCAGTCGATCGAACACTCCACGGTACAGGCCATTAACAGCATTGTGGCCCCTGTTATTAACAGTTCGGAGATACGCGTTGGTACAAAACTTTTTTGCCGGAATATAGATAAACGTACCCAGATTTATCTGGGGCCGGACTATGTGGTGGACCCTAATCTGAAGAATATTAAAAACTATCATCGTCAACATGAAAAGAAACTCTTTGACGCCTTTATGCGCCTTGATGAAAAGCAGCTCGAGGTGGAGTTTACCAAGAAAAAGGCTCTGAGCCATTTGGCCAAGCTTAATAAACTTTCCAAATCCAGTATCTCATCGGATGTATTACTCAGCCGTTTTTTTGTGAATATAGAAGAAGACCTTCAAAAGTTTCGCATGGAAATTGAAAAATGCCAGGACACCCTGCTGGTTTACCAGGAAGAGCTGCGCCAGCTCAATTTTTATCATTCCCACACCCGTACCGATAAAAAGCCGGAGATTGTCGTGGTGGGGAAATTATCTCCGGGGTGTACCATTTATGCCCCGCACCAAACGCTTCGAGTAAGGGAGGTTATGGAGCATGTGTCCATCTCCCTTAACCAGTCCAGCGGCACACTGGAAGTTAAGCCCCTTTCATAGTGACACAAAATTAACCAACTCCTTCCTATTTTTTTAGATTGCCTGCCATATATCCGTTAATGAGACCTATAACGGTATTCTTCCCATGGAGAAAATGTATGAGCACTTTGCTGAACGATGACAAGGAAATACTTGTTGATTTTATTAACGAGAGTAATGAAGCCCTTGAAAAAACAGAACTGGTATTGTTAGGGCTGGAGGAGAATCTCGCCGCCGGAGGAGATGTGGATGAAAATGATATCAACTCCATTTTTCGTACTTTTCATTCCATAAAGGGCAGCGCGGGTTTTATCGGTCTTGTATCGATGAACCAGCTTACCCATGAGGCCGAAACCCTGCTGGATAATGTCCGGAAAGGTAAAACCGATCTTAAAAAAGCCCATATCGATATTTTTCTTGAAGTAAGCGACACGCTTATGATGATGATGAATCATCTGCATGAGAATTTTTCGGAAGAAGGTTTTCCCGGAGACATTGATGAACTGAAGGAAAGAATCGTACGGTTGATTGATGATTCCACCGCGGATGACGGTAAAACCAAACCGGCTAAAAAATCGGAAAAAAAGAAAAGCAAAAAAACGGAACCCGCTCCACAGAAAACCGGGGACGGAGCGGATGCAAAAGTTACGGATGCCATGTTGGACGCCCTGATCTCTCCGGAAATGGTAAAACAATTTGTGGTGGATGCCTCCGAGTTGCTTGACGGCATGGAACAGGACCTTTTAGCTCTGGAAAAAGCACCGGATAACATGGAGCTGATCGAAAGCGTTTTTAGAAACATGCATAGCCTTAAGGGCAACGCCGGTTTTTTTAATTATGGCGATATCAGCCAGGTGTGCCACCGGGCGGAGACCTTTTTGGACCTGGTACGTTCGGGCAAGGCTCTGGCCGAGGCCAACCAAATCTCCCTGATATTGCAGGTATTGGATTTCCTGCGCAGCGCCATTGAGAATCTTGACGCCGGCAAGCCGGCCGTAATCAGTGGTAAAATCGGTCTGTTGGATCTCATGTCGGACGTCCTTTCTCTGGAAGAGGAAGTGTCTCCATCCGAAGAGACCCCGGAAAAAGCATCTGCCGAACAAGAGCAGAAAGAAACCAACAAAAAAAGCGAATCCCAGGAACAAAAAACAGAGTCTGTATCTTCGAAAAAAACGGAAGCAAAACCGCAGACAAACGCCGCAAAAAAATCACGCTCTTCCATCAGCGATGTGATTCGCGTGGATGTGGAAAAGCTTAATAAGCTTATGAACCTGGTGGGCGAGATTGTTATTTCCGAGTCGATGGTTTCCCATAACCCCGATTTGCGCGCTCTGGAGATGGAAAGCGTGGAGAAGTCCATCAGTTATTTACAAAAGAATGTGCGTGAATTGCAGGAACTGGCCACGGCCATGCGCATGATTCCGCTTAGCGGCCTGTTTGGAAAGATGAAACGTCTTATCCGTGACCTGGCCACTAAAAACAATAAGAAGATCGATCTTATTATCAACGGCGGGGAAACGGAAGTGGATCGTTCGGTTTTGGAGCACATCTCGGACCCGCTTGTACACATTCTAAGGAACTCGGCGGATCATGGCATTGAGGCACCCGCCGCGCGCGAGGAAAAAGGAAAACCCGGAACGGGACGTATTGAGCTTTCGGCAAAACAGGTGGGCGGTGAAATCTGGATTATTGTGGAGGACGACGGTAATGGATTAAACCGGGAAAAAATCCTTAAAAAGGCTCTGGAAAAGGGACTGATATCGGAGAGTGAAATGGATATGGCCGATGAAAAGGTCTGGAACCTGATATTTCAACCCGGATTTTCCACGGCGGATAAGGTATCCGATATTTCCGGCCGTGGCGTGGGCATGGACGTGGTCGTTCGCAATGTGGAAAAAATACGGGGCCGGGTGGAAGTAGATAGCACTCAGGGGCAGGGTACGCGCGTTAACCTGCGCATACCGCTGACCACGGCCATTGTTGACGGTATGTTGATGCGCGTGGAGGAAACCATCTATGCCATTCCAACCCTCGATATCAAGGAATCTCTGCAAGTAGGTGAGCAAAACGTGGTCGACCTGATGGACGGTCAGGAGGTAATAAAAATCCGCGAGCGTTTGATTCCGATACTGCGCCTGCATGAATTGCATGAACTGAGTTTTAAGGCCAAGCCCCTATCCGAGGGCATTGTGGTGGTAACCGAGAAAGGCGCGCAGGGCATTGGCTTTTTGGTGGATGAAATACTGGGACAACAACAACTGGTTATAAAACCGTTACCGGAATATTTGGGGAATATAAAGGGCGTCTCCGGTTGCGCCGTGTTGGGTAATGGGGAGATTTGCCTGATTTTGGATTTAAGCAACTTAATAAAGATGGTCGAAGTGCCATAGGAGAAACACATGTTCCCGTTTTTTAAAAACAAAGCTCCTACACCGTCCGGTTCCGGTGAAAATAAAGATGTTACCGAAATTAAGCTGCATCGAAAAAAACGCAGCTATCCCCCCGGAAAAATTGCAGTTAATGATACAACCATCCGCGAGGAATTGAAATTCTTAGGGCTGACAGAGCGGGATCTGGGCGTGGTTAAAGCCTGGAAGGATGTGGCCCAGGAAAATATGGACGAGCTGATAGACGCTTTTTACACCCATGTGCAAAACTTCCCCCAAACACGAGACATACTACACAAACACTCCTCGGTGGAGCGCCAACGCCCGCTTTTAACCGCTTATGTTAAAACTCTTTTTTCCGGTGTTATCGATAACGACTATCTGGAAATGCGCAAACGTGTCGGTATCGTTCATGAGCGTATCGATCTTAGCTCAAGTTATTATATCGCCATGTATGAGATCATACGATCGGTTTTTATAAATACTCTTAAAGAAATTTGCGCCTCGGATGAAGAGATTCAGGATTTTTCGGAATCATTCAATCGACTGATTCAGGTGGATACCGCCCTTACCATACGCGCTTTTAACACCGCCCGTTTGGAAAAGGTGGAGGCGGGACGCAAAAAGCAGGAGAAGATGCTTAATAATCTGGGGGACGAGATACTGGGTCTGACGGAAAACGCCCGTCATGGACGTTTGGGCCAACGTATCGATGCCCACAAATATGAACCGGAGGTACGCGATGTTCTGCTTTCCATAAATGAAGTGATGGATGTGATTATGGAGCCGGTGAACGAAGCTCTGTCGGTTTTAAAAGAGATGGCTGAAGGTAATCTTGATGTAAAGATGACCGGTCGGTATGAGGGCGATCATAAACAGTTGCAGGATTCCCTCAACACCACGATTGACCGGCAAAATGAACTTCTTCAAGCCATCTCCTCTGCCGTAAAGCAGGTGGCTGGCGGTTCCTCGCAGGTATCGGACGTTTCCCAATCTCTTTCTCAAAGTACTACCCAGCAGGCCAGTTCCCTGCAGGAAATCACCGCTTCCCTAACGGAAATTGGGGGACAGGTTCAGCAAAACGCGGATAATTCCGGTCAGGCCCATGATCTGAGCCGTGAAACACAGGAAAAGGGAGAACAGGGTAAGGAACGCATGGCCCGCATGTCCGAGGCCATGGATGAGGTAAAGAAGTCCTCGGATCAAATTGGTAAAATTATAAAGGTTATCGATGAGATTGCTTTTCAAACCAACCTGCTGGCCCTGAACGCCGCCGTGGAAGCGGCCCGGGCAGGCGTGCATGGCAAGGGTTTTGCCGTAGTGGCCGAGGAAGTGCGCAACCTGGCCCAGCGCAGCGCCAGGGCGGCCAGGGAAACTACAGAGCTTATCGAGGGCAATAACGACAAGGTAAACAGGGGTATTCGTTACGCGGGAGAGACCTCTGTTGTTTTTAATGAGATCGTGAATGCCATAGATAAAATCAGTGTTCTGATCGACGAGATTTCCGTGGCCTCCCGGGAGCAGAGCATAGGTTTGAAGGAGGTAAATGCAGGTTTATCCCAGATAGACCGGGCCACCCAGGATAACACGGCCCTTTCCGAGGAGAGCGCGGCCGCGGCGGAAGAACTTTCTTCCCAGGCCGAAGAGCTAAGAGGGCTGGTGTCACGTTTTAAATTAAGAGTGAACGGCATGGGGCAGAGCGCCATGCGGGAAAATGAAACGATTTTTGACTATAATTAAAACAGGAGTAAAAAATGGAAGCAGTTGACGAAGCTGTTGTTTTGGAGCCGGGTGTTAACGCCGCTAACGAAGGACAGTTTTTAACCTTTATGATCGGTGAACAACAATATGGCGTTGAAATAAAGTATGTTACCGAAATTATAGGAATTCAGAACATCACCTCTCTTCCGGATCTGCCGCATTTTATGAAAGGAATCATCAATCTGCGGGGCAAGGTTATTCCGGTGGTGGATGTGCGCTTGCGTTTTGGCATGGAGGAACGCGACTACGACGAACGCACTTGTATTATCGTTGTCAGCATCAATGACACCAATGTAGGACTGGTTGTAGACACCGTGGCCGAGGTGATGAACATTCCCGAGGAAAGTATTGAACCGCCGCCCAAAGTAAACAGCAAGGCCAATGGTAATCGCTTTATTTACGGACTGGGAAAGGTTCAGGACAATGTACAAATTCTGCTCGATACTCAAAAACTGCTCTTCGATGAAGAGCTGGAACAGCTATCGGCAATAACATAAGGTAACCGGGTCTGTTGACGTTCCGGTACTTGTCTGTATTCATGGAAAGGCACGGAATGCCCATTGGCTTAAGCCAGATTGGATTGAGACAGGACCGGTTAAAATAACATGACAATACGTAAACAATTTCAGATTTTTTGCAGCGCCTTTGGCGCCCTGGTAATTATATCCGCCATCTTGGGACTGATATTTACCACGGGCTATGGAACCTTTATTATGGGTACGGCCCTGGCCATTTTGCTTTTAATTACGGTAGGTTACGGCATGCTGGCCAAAATGTTGTT
>JALXBH010000176.1 GCA_026991535.1 Calditrichia bacterium
CCGGCATTTGTAGACCGGCTGCCATCACTGTCCGGCAGGAGTGATACCCATTTGCAGGGACGAATGTTTGTACTGGGTGACAGCGTGATTATGGCCTCGGTGGAACCGGGCGCGCCGGGACGTTTTAATCTGATTTGCGTGAACAGCGGCGGCACGGATGTTCAGGTAAGTGATATAAGTGTTGAAGGCCCCTTTTCGGTTAGCCACACCTCTTTTACGGTACCCGCCGGTGCTTCGGCCGGTTTTGAGGTACGGTTTAATGCCGCCGCCCAAAGCGGAGAATATACAGGGGAGCTTACCATTGTCAGTGATGCTCCGGATCGCCCGGAGCAGAGCCTGCCCCTGCATATAAAAGTGCAAACCGCCACCACCCTCCTGGATGGAGAAAATCCGGTTCCCGACGCCTTTACCGTCCGTCCCAACTATCCCAATCCCTTTAACGGGCTTACCCGTTTTTGGGTCTATTCTCCCCGCGCGGAAAAACTGCGTCTTGATCTCTATGACGTCCGCGGGCAACATGTTCTACGTAAGGACATACCCGCCGCCGCGGGTTGGCGCGTGATTTCCCTGAACCCCGGCGCGCTGTCCGGCGGTCTCTACTTCTACAGCTTTTCAAACGGCCGCCTTATACAAAACGGTAAAATGGTTTATCTGCCCTAAGGGGAAGGGTGCGGCCTGCTTATTGCGGGAAAGATGGAACGTCCTGCATTTGATACCGGAATAATGGGCATCCCTGCCGATGGGTTGCGTGGTTTTTTCCTCCGGCGGAGCCTTGTTTAGCTACTCAAATTTGTTTTTGACTTTATGCGTTGGTCATTGTACTTTTTCACACTTACTAAAAAACTCGAACCAACTCACAATACGGACATAACAGAGGGAGGCATTATGCTCAAAAAGTTCACCGTATTTTTCTCCGTTTTGGTATTATCCGCGTCGCAGGTATCCGCGTCCGGATTTTCCATATATGAGCAGGGCGCCAAGGCCACGGCCATGGGTGGCGCGTTTATTGCTCAGGCTAATGATGTATCCAGCGTGTTTTATAACCCGGCGGGTATCACCGCTCTTTCCGGTTTAAATTTCGGACTGGGGACCACTATCATCATGCCGCAATTTGCCTTTCAGGGGCCGACCAACATAGACCCGAACCTTTACACCCGGGCCAATGAGCAGGTTTTTCCGCCTTCCACCTTTTATCTTACCTATCAGATTAATGATGATCTGAGTCTGGGCTTTGGATTCTATACCATGTTCGGCCTGGGTTCGGACTGGGATAAGAACTGGCCTGGCCGTCAACTGGCCACCCAGTCGGAAGTGCAAACCTTTTACCTGAATCCGGTAGTGGCCTATGAAATTATGGACGGCTTGTCCGTGGCCGCCGGGGTTAGCGCGGTTATCGGCAAGGTATCCCTCGGAAAAAGCGTCTATTACGGTCCGCGCAATGTCTTCGGTGAATCCCTGCTGGAAGCATCCACCACCGGAATCGGTTTTAATTTTGGTCTGCAATACAAGCCCACGGATGAACTTTCCCTGGGGGTAACCTATCGCCCCAATACCCTGCTGGCCTTTGAAGGCGGCGACGCCACCTTTGATTTTCCGGTGACGGGCGACGCGGCCACCGATGCGGAAATCGCCGCCCTTTTCCCCAACACCAAGGGCAGCGCCGATCTGACTTTGCCGACCCTGCTGGGCGTGGGGATTTCCTACCAGCTTACCAAAGCGCTGACGGCGGAATTTGACTGGATGCAACTGGGCTGGAGTTCCTATGATGAGCTGGTTGTAAAATTTGACGATCCCGTGGGCGGTAAAACAGAGTCCGTGGCCGAGCGTAAATATGAAGATTCCTTTAGCCTGCGCCTGGGCGTACAGTATCAAATGAATGATGACCTGGCTCTGCGTCTGGGTTATGTGCGCGATAACAAAGCCGTGCCCGATGAGCGTGTTGAACCTTCCCTGCCCGGCGGCAACCGCGATCTCTATTCCGTCGGCTTTGGTTACAAAGTAAATAAAAGCCTGACCGTTGACGGTTTTTATATGCTTCTTTTACAGGAAGATCGCACCATCACCAATTCGGTGGATGGTTTTAACGGTACCTACACCGGCATGGGCAACCTGTTCGGCGTCAGCTTTCAGTATGGTTTATAGGAACGAAATTAGGAGAATACACTATGAAAACACTATTTAAAGGTCTGATCCTGTTGAGCGGGCTCGTTTTTTTCAGCGCCTGCAGCCTGCAGGATCCGGATATCACCAGTACCACGCTGAGTACCGGTAATGCCGACTTCAGCAGATATGTGGCCATTGGCAACAGCCTGACCGCCGGTTATCAGTCCGGCGCCCTTACACAGGAGCATCAGGCCTACAGCTTCCCTAAATACATCGCCACGCAGGCCGGTGTTACGGAGTTTAATCAGCCCCTGCTTACCTGGCCCGGCATTGGCACCTATACCACCAGCGGCGCAGGTATCCTGAAGCTGTATGCCCTGGATGATCCGTCCACCCCGGGAGGCACGCCCGATCCGATCATCGCTCCGGTGCCTTATCCCGAAGGCTACAATTTTGCCTTTCCCTATGCTTCACAGGAAGTAGGTTTTTTGGCCAAGCCCTATAATAACCTTGGCGTTCCCGGCGCCGCCCTGGTGGATGTGCTTAACGCCACCGATGCCGCCAGCAGCGCGAGCGGCAGCAACTCTTTTTTTGATATCGTGTTGCGTAACCCCAATTTTGGCGGAACCAGTCAATATCAGCAGGCTAAGATGCTGCAACCAACCTTTATGACGGTATGGATCGGCAATAACGATGTTCTCGGCTATGCCACCAGCGGCGGTACATCACCCGCGGCACCGACACCGGTTGACGCTTTTGGCTTTCTGTACGGTCAGATGCTGGATTCCCTGATGACCACCGGCGCCGATATGGTTGTGGCCAATATCCCCGATGTTACGGCCATTCCTTTTATGACCACCATCCCTTACGCCATTGATCCCGGTATCGGCGTGGCCGTACCCCTGGTTATCCAGGCCAGTGACGGCATCCGTCAGGCTACGTCACAGGATTTGATTCTGCTGACCGCCAAAAGCCTGATCGGTGATACTTCCGGCGCCTATGGCCCGGCCGGCGTTCCGGTAGGCTTCAACGCCGCCGCTCCGCTGCCCACCTCCGTTGTTCTGGATAAGGATGAAGTGGCCATTGCCTCTCAGGCTGTGACGGATTTTAACAATACCATCGCCACCCTGGCCGCCGCCCGCGGTATTGCCGTGGTGGATGTCAATAGCTTCTTTAACGATCTTAAAGCAAACGGCCTGCCCATCGCCGGTCTGGAATTTACCGCCGACTTTTTAACCGGCGGCCTGTTCAGCCTGGATGGCGTGCATCCTTCCGATCTGGGCTATGCCATCATTGCCAATGAGTTTATCAAAACCATCAATGATAAATTCGACGCCACCATTCCTTTTGTAAACATTGTGGCGGTTATGGATGAGCTGTCGCCGACGGTGCTGAACGGCAACGCGAAATTTGATAAAGATGCTTTTAATAATGTGGTTGGTCTCTTTTCCGGAAGCGCCCCGCAAAAATAAAAGTATAATCGTGTGTATTTTGTATGTTCAAAAGGCAGGGCTACGCTCTGCCTTTTTTATTGTATAAGCCCCGGTCCGCCACCGGGTTAACTTTGAGGAAAAGTAAATGAAAACAATATTTTTATCCCTTATGATGCTATGGAGTCTTTCCCCGGCTCAGGAGAGTGAAAAAACCACCCTGAAGGTTGGCGATCCGGCGCCCGCTTTTTCCCTGCCGGACATGAATAATAATTATGTTTTTCTTAAGGATTACAGTGGCGTTAAACTGCGCAAGCCCTGGAAAAATAAGGTTCATCACGTGGTGGTGATCAGCTTTTTTGCCACCTGGTGCGGCCCCTGTAAAAAGGAGATCCCCCATCTAAACAAACTTCAGGCCGAATTTAAGGGGCAGGCCGTAAAATTCTTTTTAATCGATGTGGGGGAAACAAAGGAAAAGGTCGGGTCGTTTCTTAAAACCTTCCGGGTCGATATGCCCATATTGCTGGATCGTTTTAAGCAAACCTCCGGTAAATACGACGCCAACAGCCTGCCGCGCCTGGTGGTGATCGATAAAAAAGGCATCGTGCGTAAAATAAACCGCGGTTTTAAGGATGGCGCACAATTCGAGAAAGAACTGAGCGACCTTATCAGCAAGCTTCTGGCCGGGTAGCGTCTTGATTTTTGCCGGAAAGCCGTATTAAATTTATCGTTTGTTAAAACGTTGGGATTTCCGGGGCCGTTCACCCCGGCTCCGGGATACGGAGGTAAATCGGTCCCGGTAAAGCAAAGAGTGGTCCGGGTATTGCCCGTTTGTAACCCGTAGGCGATAAAATCATATTTAAAATAGGAATTATAACAAAAGGAGGATTGAAAATTGGCCAAAACAAGAAAGCTTAAATTTAAAGCCGAAGTCAACAAACTGCTGGATATCCTGGTACACTCCCTGTACACCAACCGGGAAATATTTATGCGTGAGTTGATCTCCAATGCCTCGGACGCTTTGGATAAGGTGCGTTTTGAACTTACCCGCGGCACGGATGTGGCCGATGCCGATATCCCTTTGGAAATTGAAATTACGGTGGATGAGGAAAAGAAGAAAATCACCATCCGCGACAGCGGTATCGGTATGGATGAGGATGAGATCATCACCAACCTGGGAACAGTGGCCAAATCCGGTTCGGAAGCTTTTTTAAAGATGCTTTCCGAGAACCAGGATGCGCAAAAGGAAGAGTCGGTTTCCAGTATCATCGGTAAGTTCGGCGTGGGTTTTTATTCGGTATTCATGGTGGCGGAAAAGGTAACGGTAACTTCCCGTTCCTTTAAAAAAGAGGCGCCGGCCGTACGCTGGACATCCTCGGGCATGGGCTCCTTTAATGTGGAAAAGCTGGAAGAAAGCATCCCGCGCGGTACAACAATCGAGATATTTCTGCGGGAAGAGACGAGCGAATACGCCAATGCCGATCGTCTGAAGCAAATCGTTAAAAAGCATTCCAATTTTGTGAACTTCCCCATAAAAATGGGCGGTGAAAAGATCAACACCATTCGTGCCCTGTGGCG
>JALXBH010000177.1 GCA_026991535.1 Calditrichia bacterium
TATAAAAAGTGTTGTATGACTTTTTATATTTGAGTCCGCTTCCGCAGGGGCAAGGATCGTTGGCCCCGACCCCGCGGGCGGCAAAGCCGCCCGCCCTTTCCGCCGCCCAGGTCATTACATTGGCGGGCGGGCGCCCGGCGGCCAGTTCCCCGGCCATAAAGCGCATATAGGGATCGATATGCCGAAAAAACTTTTTATAGCCCGCGCACAGATAGTTCAGCCCTTCTTCCCCGCCGGATGCCTGCCCCAGACGATTTTTGGGGCACTCTCCGTTGCAGGCAAAAAGCACTTCGCATTGCCGGCACGTCTCCGGCAATGTTGCCGATTTGTCCCGGCCGAACTGCCGTTGCCGAGCGGAATTGACCATGGATAGCAACGACTGCCCGGCAATGTTTCCCAGCTTATATTGGGGCGATACATAATGATCACAGGCGTAGAGATCGCCGTTATGTTCTATGGCCAGGGCATCGCCGCACTGCTCGGCAAACAGGCACAAAGCCGATGGCAGGCCCAGCCAGCGACCCAAAGCTACATCGAACAACTGCACGTAAACCCGGCTTACATCCCGCATGACCCACACATCAAAAACGGTAGTTAAAAAGCCCCCCCACTGCTCCGGGGTAACAGACCATTCCGTTACCGGGGCTTTCCCGCCGGAAGCCGGTTCAACGATGGGAATGAATTGCATGTAAATACTGCCCGATTCGCGGAGGAACTCGTATATCTCCACGGGAAAAGCGGCATTGTCCCGGTGTACTACCGTCAGGGTATTAAAGGCCACGCCATGACGTTTCAGTATTTCCAGACCTTTCATTACCTTGTCAAAGGTAGGCTTTTGCCCCTTGTCCACCCGGTAACGGTCATGCACATGCCGGGGACCGTCGACGGACAGGCCGATCAGGAAATCGTTCTCCCTGAAAAAAGCGCACCATTCATCATTGAGTAAGACTCCGTTGGTCTGGAAACCATTTTCAATCTTTTTCTCCCCGGCATATTTCTTTTGCAGGCTGACCACCCGCCGGAAGAAATCCACCCCCAGCAGGGTCGGCTCTCCGCCCTGCCAGGCAAAGTGCACCGTCGGTGCGTTGTCGGATTCGATTTTTTGCTTTATAAACCGTTCCAGGATATCCGGCGGCATGGCCCATTTACGGGTTTGGGGGTAAAGCTTCTCTTTTTCAAGATAGAAGCAATAGCCGCAATCCAGATTGCAAATGGCCCCACCCGGCTTGGCAATCACATGAAAGGGCCTTTTTTCCTCCATATGCAGGGCATGATTCTGTTTTTCCATATCGGCAGACATATTATTCCCGCAACAGGTTTAAAATGATCGCCGCGGCTTTTTCAATTTGTTCCGTTTCGATATACTCATCCGGCGTATGTGCCTGTTCGATCGATCCCGGCCCGAATACCACGGCCGGTATGCCCGCCGCGGAAAGCACGGAGGCATCGGTGGCGAAATGGGCGGTTTCGTAACGGGTTTCCACACCGGCCCGGCGGCAGGCGTCTTCCACCAGGGCACACACCCGGGAGGTACGCAGGGTATGAACGGCGGGGGCAAACAGCTCCGCCCCGGAAACCGTAAGCGGCACATTTTCCGGCAGGGCCTTTTTTAATCCGGTGATGACCGAAGCGGCCGTTTCGCCCGGCAACAGGCGACGGTCTATCCGCAAACGGCAACGGTCGGGAACGATGTTCACCGCCAGTCCTCCCTCTATCGTGCCCACATTGATGGTGGCGCAACCCAGATCGGGGTGGACGAGGCGTTTCAGCGATTTTTCATAGGATTTTATGGCCTGCAAAACATCGGCCATACCGTAGATGGCGTTTTCCCCCAGCCAGGGCAGGGCTCCGTGGGCATTCTTACCTTTTGTCTCCAGCGTAAAGCGGCACACCCCCTTGTGCGCGTGTATAATGTTCAGGGAGGTCGGCTCCCCCACCAGGGCATAGTCCGCCTTCAGCCCTTTTTCGACACACTCCCGGATACCGCCGAAATTATACTCCTCGTTATGCACGGCCAGCAGTATCAGATTTCTTTTGGGCTTAACCTTATGTTTGACCAGCCACTCCATGGCGTACAAATAGGTGGCCAGGGAAGCCTTGGTATCGCAGGAGCCCCGCCCGTACAGTCGTTCGTTTTCAATTTTAGGATCAAAGGGGTCTATGGTCATGTTCAGGTGCGAAACCGTATCCATGTGGGCTTCCAGCAAAACCGTTTCATCGGTTTCCCCCTCCATGCGGGCCAGCACATTGGGATGCGCCGGGTCGGCGGCAATAATTTCCGAGGGAACATTTAAGCGGGATAAAAAGGCGCTTACATAAGCGGCCACCTCCCTTTCCGTATAGATTCCGGGCGGCTCCGGCGAAGCGCCCATGGCATTTACGGAAGGAATGGCCACTAAATCCCGGGTTATGGCTACGGCTCTGTGCATGGGTTTATCCTATCTCCGCGCCACCGATGGCATAGAGGTCCGGCAGCACTTCCCGGCGTTCCTGTTCCAGAAAATCATTTATTCCCCGGATATGCTGCTCGTCGGCCACGGTATTATTCTCCTGCGGCGACGGAATGTGATACATACGCGTCAGGCTTCTTATGCATTGCACGGTAAAGGGCAGGCGGAATTGCCATTCCCGGCATTTACATCCGCGTACCTCCTCAAAATGACTTTCGGGAACCATTAAAAAAACTTCCTCTTCAGCCCGCTTTCGCCAATGGTCAAGCGTGTGTTGCAATAAAGCGGCGGCAATCAGGGCGGTATCGGCCATCAGGGGGCCCACGTGTGGCCTTAACCGTCCCGGGCGGCTTAGGATAATACCCGCCACCCGTCCTTGTTTCAGGGCCACAAAACATCCCCCGTTTTCCATGCCCAGCAGGAAAGCGGCCTGTCCCTTTTTACCTGTGCGGAACTTACGATTCCAATAAGCAATAACGCGGGAAGGCTCCGTCAGAGGATCGATGGTTAAATCCCCCTTTAAATCCAGGGGGGGCTTTTTTGTATTCAGGCTGCATAGCCAGATATCAAAACTTTCCCGGAATCCCAGTTTTTTATACAAAGGCTTTCCCTGCGGCGTGGCATCCAAGCCCACCACGGCATATCTGTTGTGACGATAGGCCCGATGCAGACATTTCAGCAACAACCGGGCGGCTATCCCCTGCCGTTGCACCTCGGGATGTACCAACACCATTCCTATCCAAAAAAGAGTGTCATCCAGAGCAAAGAGATCGCCGCTGCCCAGAAAAGCTTCCTGTTCTTCAATTTTATAACGGGCAATAAAAAGTGTGTTTCCCGGCATATCGATTAAGCGTTTCAGAAAGAACTCCGTCTGGTTCCAGCCCGCGCGGGCGCTTAGCAGAAAAACGGTGGCCAGCGCATCCTTTTTTTCAACAATGTCAAAAGCTTTATGGGCTGTCAGTTTATTCTTCCGCTCCCAGGATAGAGGAATGCGCGGCATGTGCCCCCTGTCAATACGGATATACCTTTCCCGGCCGCCGGCCTCCCTGACCGTTATGGCCGCTTCATCGTCGTCCGTTCCGGGGTTGGCTTTCCCGTGGAGATCATGGAAACATACAAAGCCATAGAGGGTCATGTTATCGCCGCATAGCCGTATAGTCTTGTTATCCATTATCAACTATCCATCCACCGTCCCAAAACATCCGGTATAAACCGGGTTTAAAACAGTCTTTTTAATATTGATGATTTACCTTACCGAAAAAGGTAGGTTTGTGCCACACCGGGCCGTCATTCTTAATCCAATGTGCCGCGGCTTCGATCATCTCTTCTCCCCGGTCACGGTATTCGCCAAACAAAGAACGGCACAGGGCATCGTTGGCCAGCAGGGCTTCTTCATGTTCCTCACCGGCAAACAACGCCTTTTTGCCCATATGATGCGCGATACGCTCCACAATATCCCTTACCTGCCAAACGGGGCCGGCCACATTGAGGGTCAATCCCTCCCCCGGCAAACATTCCCCCAGGCAGCGGATGGCTATTTCATTGGCGTCCCTTTGTGAGATCAGGTTTACCGCCGGCATGGCCAGGGAAACCGGTTCGCCGTTTTTAACCATGCGGGCCAGATCGACCAACACACCGTAGTTAAGATGCTGGGCATACATCAGGCGGTAAAAACTGTTTTTCTGATCCGGGTATAACATGGCCGTAGTTTTAAAGGAACTCTCGCGGGCGATGATCGTCCAGCCATAGATACCGGTGGGTTGCAGTGCCTCGCTTTCCACACAACCTTCACCGGTAGCGGAAGTATGCGGGTAGGGGTTGCCCGATGAAAAGACCACATTGTTTGATTTGCCGTATTTCGACCCAACCAGATAGGGCACGATGGAGTTGATGTGAAAGGCCTTGCGGTAGTCTCCGGAGCTGCCGAACTTAAAACCGACCATATAGACCATGTGCGGCGTAACGGGCAATCCCTTTAAAAAAGATTCCGAGGAGATGTCCCCTTGCAGGCAAATGGCGCCCAGTTCCTCCAGCAACGTCTTATCTTCCGGATTGGAGAAAGTGGAAGCCACAAAGATGTTCCTTTTAACGCCGTTTATCTTATCGGCGTTTTTTATCAGCGCCGTCAGCTCCTTGCCCATTTTGCCACTGCCGCCCAGAACGGAAATATCCCCTTTTTCCCTGGCCAGAAAGGCCGTCAGCGTTTCCGAAGGACGGGTCATAAATTGCCATAAATCCTGCCCGGTACGTATTTCGTTGTATCTCATGCGCCCCCCGTCTTCTCTTTTAGGCCGGTTTCCTTTTTAAGGTAACTCATTTCTTCGCGCAAAAAGGCCTCGTCACATAAATCGGGATAGCTGCCGTAAACAGCATCGATGGCCTCCGCCTGCCCCGGCCGACCCGTTTCGCTGAAGCATACGGGCGCGGGTAACAACCCTAAACGGCTCAGGCGGTACTTTACACCCCACACCGAGTTTTCAAAATTGCCCAGGGCGTCAAAAAGCACCATATTGCAATGGTTAACGGCATGCGCCAGTTCTTCGCGGGAAAGGGGAAAGTCCCAGCCATCGCCCGCCCGGTTATCCATAAGCGCTTTTACCCAGCGGTTTACGGCGTGGGTATCCGTGGCAAAGTGCCCCAGCAAACCACCGACATAACG
>JALXBH010000178.1 GCA_026991535.1 Calditrichia bacterium
GATGGGACTCCAGACCGGGATACCAGACCCACTCCACCGCCGGATGCGCTTCCAGCCAGCGCGCCAGTTCCAGGGCGTTCTGGCAATGGCGTTCGATGCGCAGGGAGAGCGTTTCCAGCCCCTGTAAGAGCAGGAAAGCGTTAAAGGGACTCAGAGCCGGACCGAAATCCCGCAAGCCCTCCACCCGGGCGCGGATGATAAAGGCGATGTTCCCAAAGGGCCCGTCCGCCCCAAAGGTTTCCCAAAAATTAAGCCCGTGGTAACCGGGGTTAGGCTCGGTAAAAACAGGAAAGTTGCCATTGGCCCAGTCAAAGCGGCCGCTATCGATGATGATACCGCCGATGGACGTGCCGTGACCGCCGATCCATTTGGTGGCCGAGGCGGTGACGATATCGGCCCCCAGATCCAACGGTCGCACCAGATAGCCACCGGCGCCGAAGGTGTTGTCCACCACCAGCGGGATGCCATGCTTTTTGGCCACGGCGGCCAATCCTTCAAAGTCGGGCACGTTCAGCCGGGGGTTGCTGATGCTTTCGATATAGATGGCTTTGGTCTTGTCATCGATCAGGGCCTCAAAATCCGCCGGATCATCGCTTTCACAAAAGCGGGTATCGATCCCCAGACGCGGCAGGGAAACCTTAAGCTGATTGTAGGTGCCGCCATAAAGATTACTGGCGGCCACGATATTGTCTCCCGCGCCGGCAATGGTGGCCAGGGCGATGAACTGCGCCGCCTGTCCCGAGGCGGTAGCCAGGGCCGCCACGCCGTTTTCCAGACTGGCCAGCCGCTTTTCAAAAACATCGGTGGTGGGATTTTGAATACGGGTGTAGATGTTCCCAAACTGTTTCAGATCGAACAGCGCCGCCGCATGATCGGCGTTGTCAAACACATAAGATGTGGTTTGGTAAATGGGTACCGCGCGGGAGTTGGTCTCCTTGTCCGGTGTGTGTCCGGCGTGCAGTTGCAATGTCTCGAATCGATAGGATTGGCTCATAATGACCTCCGTTAATGAATTATGTGATGATTACTAAAATTCTCATCGCTTAAATCAGGAGGACGGGCGGGTTAAAAAAAAACCCCTCCTGTCCGATGCAGAAGGGGCTTCAATATTAAAATATCGAATCCACTTCTCATCTTTCCCCGTTGCCGGGGCAGGAATTAGCACCTTTTCGTTAAGAATGGTTGCTAAGGCTTCACAGGGCCTGATCCCTCTGCCTTTCTGGATAAGAAGCGATGTAGAAAAACTTTTTTCCGGAAAATACTCCGTTTTTTAGTTCAAATTTCAGCTTAAGTTTATCGTTCCTCAAGCGCTTGACTTAAGATGCGTCAAACTTTTTTATTTGTCAAATTTTTTTTGTCACTTTTTTTAAACGCCTGTAAACCGTTGTTAATTAAGGACTAACCAACATAGCTACTTCAATGGATTAACAAAAACAGAAGCTGCCGTTTACATTTTTTTTCAGAACCGTTTTTGGGCGACCAGCATTTCCGCGTTGAGGATGGCGCCGCCCGCTGCTCCGCGGATGGTGTTGTGCACCAACACCGAGAATTTAAAATCGAACAGGGAGCAGGGACGCAAACGGCCGATGCTGACCGCCATGCCTTTTTCCAGATTGCGATGGATGCGGGGTTGTGGAAAATGCTCCCGGCTGAAGTAATGCAATGGCTGCTTCGGGGCCGTGGGCAGTTTAAGTTCCTGCGGCAGGGCCCGGAAACTTTCCCAGGCCTCGATGATCTGCTTTTCCGTGGCCTTCTTTTTCAGTTTAACGGAAATGCTTTCCATGTGTCCGTCCAGCACCGGCACACGGTGGCAACTGGCGCTGATCCGCAACTCTTCCTCCACAAAATTTTGCCCGTTCCAGCGCCCCAAAAGCTTTTTGGGCTCGCTTTCCATTTTGCCCTCCTCGCCGGAAATGAAAGGCACCACATTATCCAGGGCGTCCAGCGATGAAACACCGGGATACCCCGCGCCGGAAAGGGCCTGCAGGGTCACCACATGCACCTGTTCCAGTCCAAACAGATCATGCAACGGTTTCAGGGCCATCACCATGCCGGTGGTGGAACAGTTGGGGTTGGTCACGATCCCCCCCGCGCCAAAGGGCTGATGTTCCAAAGCCGCCAGGTGGTCGCTGTTGACCTCGGGAATCATCAGTGGTACGTTGGGATGTTGACGGTAGCTTCTGGCGTTGGATATGACCATATAGCCCTCACGGGCAAAAGCCTTTTCAATCCCGGTGGCCGCGGCGGCATCCAAGGCGGAAAAAACAAGCGGGACGTCAAAACCCGGCTCGCTGGCGAAAACCTTCATATTGGCTATATTTCCGGGCATGGGACTTTCCTGTACCCAGTTGACGGCCTCGCCGTAAGGGCGACCGGCGGAACGTTCCGAGGCGGCCAGCACCGCGATCTCAAACCAGGGGTGCCTGTCCAGAAGCTGGATAAATTTTTGTCCCACGGAACCCGTCGCGCCCAATACAGCCACGGGAATTTTCTTTTTTTGTCTTAATGTCTCGATCATGATACACCATCATTGTTGTTGGAAGAACGGGCAATATAAAAAAATCCGCTGAAAAAAAAAGAATTTAGATATCGGAGGCCCAAAAAAGGAACAGGCGTCACGATAATTTCTGCGGCACGGGAAAAATACCGTCCGGAAAAACGACAACTTTTTAAACGGTATATACAGATACTATCAGGAAAGCGTTTCAGGGCCAGATATAGCGAATGCCGATAGCCCCTGAAATATCCAGACGGGTAGCGGGAATCAGGTAGAAGAGCGGAGCGGCTTCGGCAAACACCTCAAAGGGATGAGGGCTAAAACGGTAAATAAGACCCAGGGGCAGGCGGACGCCCAGTCCCCCCTCTTTACCGAAACGCAGAACGGCGCCCACACCGTAGTAGGTCGGCAGGACGCGGCCATCACCCAGATGTACATTAATATTTCTAACGTAGTCGGCATGAACGTGTATAAACCCTTTCTCCTCCAGCTTCCAGCCGGCGCCAAAATTTAAAGCGCCGCCGGAAAAAGGCCGGGACAAACTGATTCCCGTTGGCGTGCCGGCCATAAGCCCCACATGCCACTTCTCTCCGGCCATTGTTTGCATGGTCATAATAAACACCAGCATTATGGTCAATATGCCGCCGCGATTCAAAACAATCCTCCTCAACGCTCTCTTTATATGGATTTATAAGGCCGTCGTTTCCCGCACATAACGGCCGTAAATATATTGCCCGCAGCGCCTGCCCTCAAAATCGATAATGCCCGGCAGATGACCCCAGCGCTCAAAACCGAATTTCTCCAGCAAGGCCACGCTCGGCTGATTGATATCCAGCAGAATAGCCAGCAGACTGTCCTTTTGCAGGGTGGGCGCCTGCCTGATCATATGGGCCAGCAGGGCTTTCCCCACACCCCGGCCATGGAGATCGAAATCGACAAAAAAGCTCACTTCGGCCACGCGGTTCATGGCCCGCCGCCCTGCGCGGTAAGGTGTAAGCGTGCCATAGCCCGCAACACGCCCGTCCGTATCCGCCACATACAGGGCGCTTGATTTAAAATCAAAGGCCTCGAACCATGAACGTCGCTGATCTGTGTTAAAGGGATCCATATGACCGGTGGAACGGCGCGAGGCTATGGCCTGATTATAGATGGCCACAATCGGCCTCAGATCCCGTGGTCGGGCATTTCTGATTTTTAGTGTTTCCATGATATTTCAGGAAGATAATCGCATACTTCTGATAAACGCTTAGGATTTCAGGGCAAAATTAAAAACATCCGGTCGTGTGTAATGACCGGCAACATCAAACATGCGTTTGGCCGCAACAATATCCGAGAAATCTATTTCCGCATAAAGTAACCCTTCCCGCGCTTCCAGGGGACCGGCAAGGAAAGCGCCGTTTGGGGCGATGATGCAACTGTTTCCCACATTTATCCACTCCCTGTCTCCGGGGTAAAGTGTACGAAACCCGAATGCTTCCGGTATGTCTTCCATTTTCAACGCCTGGCAGACCGATAAAACAAAAACACCCCCTTCGCGGGCAATATGCTGCATGCTGTTTAGCCAGTTGGGACTTTTATCCCAGGTTGGGGCAGCCAGAATTTGGGTTCCCGCCTGATATATCGCATAACGAGCCAGAGGCATGTAATTTTCCCAGCAGATCAAAGCGGCTATCTTACCGGCGGATGTTTCATAGGATTTTAATGACCTTCCATCACCCTGCCCCCAAATCAGACGCTCGCCCCCCGTGGGCATTAATTTGCGATGCTTACCGATTACCTGTCCTTCCTCACTGATAAAAAACACGCTATTATATAAAGTTCCGCTGCTGGTTTCGCTGTTCACTTCGTTGGCGCCAATCACAACATTTATGGATGATTTTTTCGCCGCTTTACACAGACGTGTTAATGCCGCATCCCCCTCGGATATCGCATTCTCCAGTAACCCGAGATATAAGGCATCGAGTTCCTTCCCTTTACTGTTGGGGATCAGCCAGACCCAATCCGGATAGCCGGAAATAAAAACCTCGGGAAAAACAATCAGGGAAGCACCTTCAGCTGCCGCCTCTTCAATGGCGCGACAGGCTTTTTCCACCGTTTCCGTTTTGTTCATAAAAACCGGCGCCAATTGGGCGACCGCTACTTTTTTCTTTTCCATATTTATCCCCTTTCACTTAAGGATGGAAATCTCTGAAAAAATTAACAGCTCGTCATTCAACGGAGCGCTTTAAGGTGAAGATTTTTAACAGGGGCACAAAGAATCCCCTTGCCGGACTCAGGGCATTCAACATATACAAACCTTTCTCAGGGAATTATCTATTCTTGTTGCAGTTTTTTATGTATAGCGGGAATAGCCATCAAAGCGGCCGAACCGTACCAGGATTTAAGTTCCATTAGCAGACTGCCGGCCTTAACCGCGGGATCGCTTTCCGTCAGCCGGCGCGCCTCTTCAACGGTCGGTACATCGAACAGATAGAGGCCGCGCAGATCACCATCCTCCAAAAAAGGTCCGGCCAGCACCAGCGTACCCTCATCGGCCAGCCGCCTGATGTTGGCCATATGGGCCTGTTGCAGGCGCGCCGCTTCGGTGGAATCCGCGGGAGGA
>JALXBH010000179.1 GCA_026991535.1 Calditrichia bacterium
ACCGCCTTTTGCCCATACACTGTTCCCCTCCCCGACACCCGGGGAGGGGAACAGTGTATGGGCAAAAGGCGGTAACACCCGGATTCATCCGGGTGGATAGAAGAAACGTGAAAGTTCCTCCATCCGTTTCAACGGATTGGCTTATAACCGACATCATCAGCTTATTTTTTCCCGGAGATTTTTTTCAGCCGCTTTATCTTCTGCTTCAGGGCAAAGGGCGGATAAAATTTCCTGTCGATACTCAGGGACATGTTCGCCGCCGCTTCCGCGCGGCGGTACTTACCCTGCCGGGCATAACCCACGCCCAACAGATAATAGAGTGTCTTCCTGTCGTCGTCCTTCAGGGTCTTTTTCTGTTTTTCCAATTGGATCACCGTTTCCAGCGCCTTTAGCGCTTCATCCGTTTTTTCGGCAATCATCAGCGTGCGCCCCAGCTTGGCGTACAGATAAGCCTTACCGGGGGTAACCTCCAGAGCCCGGCGATACCACTCCGCGGCCCGGTCAAACTCCTTTTTCAGCAAATAGATATCCCCGATACGGTAGAGGGCGGAAGGATTGGTCGGATCGTTGTAATAGACCGCTTCATACTCAGCCAGCGCCTCATCGTAGCGGTTGTTCTGCTTGTAGTAGTCGCCCAGTTCAAAATGAGCGCCATCCCAGAACAGCTTATGATAGATATGGCGCCGTACCAGCGAATCCACTAGCGGCGTCGAGGGCGTGCCGGTAAAAACGGTGCGCCCGTTAAAGGGAAAACCTTCCAGCAGACTTTCCACCTTCATCTCGCCGATGCGCATATCAAACAGGGTAAAGGGCTGCTCCGCCAGATAGCTTTTCAGAGAAAGGGTATCCCTCCCCGTTGCGCCGGCATCCTTAAGAAAAGAGAGCCTCTGCTCAAAACTTCGGGCAATCAGGGCATAGCCCCGCTGATTAGGGTGCAAATGTTCCAGAAACAGGTCATTGCCGGGGATATGTTCGCGGGCCTGACGACGGAAACGCTCGCCGGTATCGGTCAGCGGCACACCAAAACGCCCGGCCAGTGAATCAATGATGCGGTTGATGGCCGAAGGGGCGCGAAAGGGCATGGGATCGTTATCCCGGGCCAGGCGGTAGTAGCTTTCGGCTTGCGGCCACTGCCCCAGCCGGTCATAAATCTTTGCCGCCAACCAGGCGGCCTCCGCCGGAACCGGCTTCAGCTTCAGCAAGGGAGACAGCCTGTTCAGAGCCGCCGCCGTGCTGTCCGCCTGCCAGGCCGCGCGGGCCTGTTCATATCTCTCCCTGTTTTCTTTCTCCTCCATCAGCGGCGTATGGCCCAGCGGGTACTGGTCGCGCAGATTGCTGACCAGCGGACTGATAATCACGTGGATACCGGCCTCTTTCAGGGTGGACAGTATCTCCGACAGGTTGGCGCTAAAATTGTCCAGCGTGGTCCTGTACAGAGGATCGCCCGGCAACAGTTGTGCCCGGCCGATCATTTGACTCATCAGCGAGGCCTTGCTTTTTCCCTGCTCCGCCGGGGAAAAAAGACGCAGCCCGTTTTGCAGCAGTTGATAGAGCCGCCACTCCCGCAGCCACAGGGTAAGGCGAATCAGGGCGCGGTTGCTGCCGATGGCCTGGGTGGAAGCCGGTCCCAGCGCTCCGTAAAACTCATTATGCCCCATGTAGATCAATACGGCGTCCGGCTCCAGGGCGATCACCTCATCCGTCATATCGGCCACGGTGAAGCTGTTCACGGCGGATATGCCCAGATTGATCATCTCCACCTTTTTACCGGGCCATTCCCTTTGCAGCCGGGTTTTTAAAAACCAGGGAAAATTGATATTGACCTCATAGGGAAAACCGGCGGTGGTGGAGCCGCCCAGGGCCACGATGCGCGGCACTCCGTTTCCCTTTTTCAAAGGTATTTTTTGTTCAATCAATTCCGGAATGGAGATATCGGCGTCGGAAAAATATTTGCGGGCAAAGTCCGGGTTGGTCACCAGGGTGGAGCCTTTTTGAATAAAAAGCGGATAGTCGCGGCCGTAACCGGCCAGGCGCAACACGCCCTCGAACAGCGCCAGCACCAAAAATAACAGGATAAAAGTAATCAGAATAAAGATAAGTTTTTTCATATTCAATGGTCTCTTGTTGATTGTATGCGGCCCTTCGGCTAACTTTAGCCCTTTCGTCAAACTTAGTCCCGGAAAAGATTTCTTACAAATGAAGCCTGTATATATTTTAGGCCTGTCGGCCTGGTATCATGACTCCGCCGCCGTGCTGCTGCGTGACGGCGAGATCGTGGCCGCGGCACAGGAGGAGCGTTTCAGCCGTAAAAAACATGACCACCGTTTCCCGCAAAAGGCCGTGGATTACTGCCTGCGGGAAGCCGGTATCGACGCCGGCCGGCTGGCTTCCATCGCCTTTTACGACAAGCCCTTTATAAAATTCAACCGTCTGTTGGAAAGCTATCTGCATTATGCCCCAAAAGGGTTGACCTCTTTCATTAAGGCCATGCCCCTGTGGTTGAAGGAAAAGCTGTGGATTCCCGACCTGATCAAAAAGAAACTGGACTATAAAGGCGCGATACTCTTCCCGGAACATCATATCTCCCATGCCGCCTCGGCTTTCTACCCCTCCCCTTTTGAACGGGCCGCCTTTCTAACGGTGGACGGCGTGGGCGAATGGGCCACATCTTCCTGGGGCGTGGCCGGCGAAACGGGCCTGAAAATGATGGCCGAGATGCACTTTCCCCACTCCATCGGCCTGCTCTACTCCGCCTTCACCTATTATACCGGTTTTAAGGTCAATTCCGGGGAATATAAGGTGATGGGTCTGGCCCCCTACGGCGAACCGCGCTATGTCGACGCCATACGGGAACATCTGGTGGAACTGTATGAGGACGGCAGCTTCCGCCTGAACATGGACTATTTTAATTATGCCGCCGGCCTGACCATGACCAACCGGCGCTTCGACGAACTTTTCGGCGGGCCGCCGAGAAAACCCGAAAGCACATTGACGCAAAGGGAAATGGATCTGGCCCGTTCCGTGCAGGAGGTGACCGAGGAGATCGTTTTAACCATGGCCCGCCACATCCGCCGGGAAACCGGTGAAAAATACCTGTGCCTGGCCGGGGGCGTGGCCCTGAACTGCGTGGCCAACGGCAAATTACTGCGCGAAGGCCTTTTCGAGGATATCTGGATACAACCGGCCGCCGGGGACGCCGGAGGCGCCCTGGGCGCGGCGCTGGCGATTTGGCACGACCACCTGGGCCATGCCGCGCGCCTTCCGGAAAAGGCGGCTCTGCAACAGGGCTCCTATCTGGGCCCGCGCTATGAGCAGGCGCAAATCGCCTCCTTTATCAACAAAAGCCGCGCCGTCGCCCACCATATGGATGACGAAACCTTGTACAATACGGTGGCCGGTCTCATCGACAGCGGACGGGTGGTCGGCTGGTTTCAGGGGCGCATGGAGTTCGGCCCGCGCGCCCTGGGCAACCGCTCCATCATCGGCGACGCCCGCAATCCCGAAATGCAGAAAAAAATGAATCTGAAAATAAAATACCGCGAGAGCTTTCGCCCCTTTGCCCCGTCCGTGCTGGAGGAACATCTTGCCGACTGGTTTGAGACCGATCACCCCAGCCCCTATATGCTGCTGGTTTCGCCGGTGAAACAGGAGAGGCGCATCCCCATAACCGCGGAGGAAGAGCGGCTTTTCGGCATTGAGAAGCTCAACAGGCGCCGTTCGGAAATCCCGGCGGTGACGCATGTGGATTATTCGGCGCGCGTACAGACCGTCAGCAAAAGCACCAATCCCCGCTACCACCGGCTGATTGAAACCTTTTACCAAAAAACCGGCTGCCCGCTGATCGTCAACACCTCCTTCAATGTGCGCGGCGAGCCGATTGTGGAATCCCCGGCGCAGGCCTACGCCTGTTTTATGAACACGGAGATGGACGCGCTGGTGCTGGGCAACCACGTGCTGTACAAAGAGGAGCAGAAAGGCGCAACCGCGGCCCCTGCGGGGAGGACAGCCCATGAGTTGGATTAAGGATGTGCGCGAAGAGTTGAGCGGACTGGATCGCTCGCCCCGGAGCCGGCGTAACTTTGCCCTGGTGATGCTGCTCATTCCCGGACTAATCTATCTGGGAATTTACCGTAATACGCCGCCCGAGGGCTTTTATTGGTGGCTACCGCTCATCTGGCTGGCCCTGTTTGTTCCCGGACTGCTGTTTCCGCCCCTTTTACGTCCCCTGCACACCGCCTGGATGGCCCTGGCTTTTGCCCTGGGCTGGCTGGTTTCTCGCTTGCTGTTAACCCTGATCTGGTTTATTTTGCTTACGCCCATCGGTTTTATCGCCCGCCTGCGCGGCAAGGCCTTTCTGGATACCCGCCACGGGCAGGGAGAGCGTACGGCCTGGGTACGGCGTGAAAAAACCGGCACCGACTATACCCGGATGTCTTAAACAAAAGAGTGGCCTTATGTCTAAATTCGATATTATCAGCGAGTATTTTTCATTTTTAAGGGACAACAAAAAATGGTGGCTGTTGCCGCTGGTGGCAGTGCTGGTGCTGCTGGGGGCCATCATCGTGCTAACCGGAGGCAGCGCCCTGGCGCCGTTTATCTATACCATTTTTTGAGCTGCTTACAAAAAAGCGAAGGGGGGCGGCTCTTTTTCACCGTGCCGGGAATATCCGTTTTCGTTGAATCAATCGTCGGTGCCGAATAAATTGAAGTTCATAGCACCGGCTTCGATTTCTGTATTTCCTGGGAGAAAACCCAGGTTATGGCCAGGCCCCGCTTCCACGGGCTTTAAGCCCGCGGCTATGAATGCCCACCGGGTATGACGAATGTGATCATCTGGCAGCGCTGTCTAAAACATACCTTTTTTATACCATTTCGGCTGTATTCATAGCCCCCGGCTTCAGCCGGGGGCTCAGCCGTAACCATGAAATAACCGGGCTTTAGCCCAAAGACAACCGTTTCTCCAGGCGGGTCATGATTTTACGGGTGGCGCCGCAGCGTTCCATGGCAAAGGCCCGGGCCTTTTCCCCCGTTTGCTCCCGGTAACGTTCATCCTGTAGCAGGCGCGCCAGATGCAAATCAAAATCATCCTTGTTGGTA
>JALXBH010000180.1 GCA_026991535.1 Calditrichia bacterium
TACTTTGCCCATGTTTTACGCAATTTAAACGAGGCCGGCGTTAAGGCGATCGGCGTGGACGTTATATTTGATCAACCGGACAAATATGGCGCCAGGGAAGACGATCAACTCCGGGAGGTTCTGAAGGAATATGATAATATTGTTCTGGCCGGAAAAATAGCGCGAACCTTTGAGCAAAGATCTTTCAGTAATATGATCTTTCCGCCATATGAAAAATTTATCACGCAAAAATCCCATTGGGGACTGGTTTCCCTGGAATCGGATCTGGATGGGTTCTATCGCCGCTATATCGTCGGCGATGTTTACAATGACTCTTTGTACAACTCCTTCGCCGCCAAGCTGTACCAGATTTACACGGATCAGGACAGCGCTATGCTGAGCATGGATGAGAGTAGTTTTCATTTGGGAAGTTTGACCATCCCCAAGTATGATGCCAACAGCATGTTAATCAATTTTATCGGCCCGGCCTATTCCTTCCCCAATTACTCGTTTGACAATGTTCTGGATACCGAGGATTTTGATCTGCTGGAGGATTATGACCTGGATACTTTTGATGATCCGGGCGATCCTGAGTTTGGTATCAGCCCGGGCTTAAAATATTCCGGCCTGCTCAAGGATAAGATCGTGTTGATTGGTTCCACTATGCAGGAGCTTCATGATAATTTTCCGACACCTTTTTTGGACGCGGCGGGCAATGACAGCATATCGGCCAAGGTGGAGATGCCCGGGGTGGAGATCCACGCCAACGCGCTACTGACCATGTTGCAGAACCGTTTTCTGCGCCGCGTGCCGGATGCACTGACCATTGGCAATATTTTGCTGGCTTTGCTGATAACCTTTTTTGCCACACGCTTTCTGCCCACCCTGTGGTCGGCGGCGGCTGTTCTTGCCGGTTTTGCCGGTTTTGTTGTCGGAGCCATCTATCTGTTTTCCGGTTATAATATGATCATTGAGATGGTCTTTCCCACCCTGGTGGTCGGTTTTGCCTACATGGGGCATATCCTCTATCACTATTTACAAACACAGCAGGAAAAACGTATGTTGCGCGGCGCCTTTGCACAGTATGTGCCGGAAAAGGTGGTTCAGGATATCGTGGCCAACCCCGAAAAACTGCAACTGGGTGGTGAGGAACGGGTTGTATCGGTTATGTTCTCCGACGTGGCCGGCTTTACCAGCATTTCCGAAAAGCTGACTCCCGCAGAACTGGTGGTCTTACTGAATGAATATCTGACGGCCATGACCAATATCGTATTGGATCATAACGGAATTATCGATAAATACGAAGGCGATGCCATTATGGCCGAGTTTGGCGTGCCCGTGCCCTTTGACGATCATCCGCAGGTAGCGTGCCGCGTGGCTTTGCGCATGCAGGAAAAGCTGGTAGAAATGCGTAAGCAATGGGAAAAGGAAGGTCGGCCGCAACTGGAGGCACGCATCGGTATCAATACCGGTGAAATGATTGTGGGCAATATGGGTTCGCAAACCGTTTTCGATTATACCGTGATGGGCGACCATGTCAATCTTGCTTCCCGGCTGGAAGGGGCCAATAAACAATATGGCACCTTTATCATGATCAGCGAGTTTACCAATGCCTATGTTAAAAATGATTTTTATACCCGGCCCCTGGATCTGATCCGGGTGAAGGGTAAGGAACAACCCATCGAGGTGTTTGAGCTGATTGCCGAGCGCGGTCAGACGCTGGACTCCACTCATCTGGAAATGTTGTCGGTTTATCAGCGTGGTATAGAATCCTACCGTAAACGCTCATGGAATGAGGCGATAGAGTTTTTTGAATACTGCCTTTCCCTCAGGGAGGATGACACTCCTTCCAAATTATATCGCAAGCGATGCCTGGAGTTTAAGTTAAATGATCCCGGCCCCGAGTGGGACGGCGTGTTTACCATGACTACGAAATAGTACAATACCCGGTATATGCACAATACCGGGTATTTTTGTTTGAATCCTGCCTGATAACGGAAAATTGTAATTTATTTTGACAATTCTTTAATAAAAACCTCCGTTTCCCTAAGTTACATTTTAATTATTTGTATTTTTATTTATATTCTAATCTTTACATGGCAAGTTTCCAACTGCCAGGCAAACTCACTTACCAGCTTCATAGAGGAGGATATCTGCCCATGAGTGCACCACGAGGCCAATGGAATTCTAAGATCGGTTTTATTATGGCTGCCGCCGGCTCGGCTATCGGCTTGGGAAATATATGGCGCTTCCCCTATGTTGTGGGTGAAAATGGCGGCGGGGCCTTTGTCTTTTTTTATGTTCTGTTTGTCATCCTTATCGGCTTGCCCTATATGTTTGCCGAACTCTCCCTGGGAAGGGCCACGCAAAAAAATCCCGTGGGCGCCATAAATAAAATACGGCCCAAAAGTTTTTGGCGCCTGGCCGGTTTCCTCGGGGTCATCACCGGAGTGGGCATCCTGTCCTTTTATGCGGTTATCGCCGGTTGGACGGTGGCCTATATCTATAAGATGTTTACCGGAAATGTGGGCGACTTTAGCGCCTTTGTGGCGGATCCGGGAGGCGAAGTTTTTTTATTTGTCCTGTTTGTGGTGATCACCACGCTTATTGTGCAAAAGGGTGTTTCCGAAGGTATTGAAAAATGGTCAAAAATTCTGATGCCCATTTTTTTTATTTTATTGCTGAGTCTGGTGATTTATTCCTTAACCCTGGACGGCGCTTCCAAAGGTCTGGAATTTTATCTGAAACCCGATTTTTCCAAAATCACCGGTCGTACGCTTTTGGCCGCCCTGGGGCAGGCTTTTTTCTCGCTGAGCCTGGGTATGGGTACCATGATCACCTACGGCAGTTATCTCAGTAAAAACGATAATCTGATCACCTCCAGCGTCAGTGTGGCCATATTCGATACCCTGATCGCCTTGTTTGCCGGTCTGATTATTTTTCCCGCCCTGTTTGCCATGGGCAAAGACCCGGCAGCGGGTCCGGCGCTGGTGTTTGTGATCTTGCCGGAAATGTTTCTGGAAATGCCCGGCGGACTTATTGTGGGTTCCCTCTTTTTTGTTTTGCTTTCGGTGGCCGCGCTCACTTCAACGATTTCTCTACTGGAAGTACCGGTTTCCTATATGATCGATGATCACAAAGTGGACAGAAAAAAAATTGTTTGGGGCGTGGCCGGTTTTACCATTCTTCTGGGGGTCCCATCGGCGCTGTCTCAGGGGGCCAGTGATTTTTTTTCCAATTTCGGTCTGATTCCCGCGTCCTTTACCGGCCCGGATTTTTTAAGCCAGATGAGTTTCCTCTTTGGAGATATAGCCCTGGCTGTCGGCGCCATATCATTGAGTATTTTCGTCGGCTGGGTGTGGGGTGTTGATAGGGCCTCGGATGAGATTGAACAGGGCGCGCCTTTTTTCAAAAAAACACGCTGGCTATGGAGTTTTATTATCCGATATGTCATTCCGGTTGTGATTTTGCTGGTTTTGTTAAACACTGTCCACATATTCTAACACAGATCTGAGAGGCTCTTATGACTTTTTTCGATAAGGTATTGAATTTTACTACCTGGCTGGACAACATCATGTGGGGGCCGGGAATGATCGGCCTGTTGCTGATGACAGGTATTGTGCTGACTTTTGTTACCCGCGGTTTGCAGTTTACAAAGCTGTGGTATTCGCTGAAATTGATATTTTCCAAGGAATCGCGCTCCGATGAAGGTCACGGGGATATCTCCCCCTTTGCGGCTCTGATGACGGCGCTGGCGGCCACGGTGGGCAACGGGAATATTGCCGGGGTGGCCACGGCTATTGCCATCGGCGGTCCGGGCGCGCCGGTGTTTATGTGGATTGCCGGCCTGTTTGGCATGGCCACCAAATATGCCGAGGGGTTTCTGGGGGTCAAATACCGCGAGGTTGCTGAAAACGGCACCATGGCCGGTGGCCCGATGTACTATGTGAAGAACGGTCTTAAAAATAAAAAACTGGGTCACATTCTGGGGTCGGCCTTTGCCGTGTTTGGCGTCATTGCCTGTTTGATAGGCACGGGAAATATGGCCCAGTCCAACAGCATGACCGCATCGCTGGCCAACACCTTTAACCAATACTTGCACGGCGGTGTTTCCGGGGATCAGGCGCCGGCCATGTATTATTATGTTATTGGGGCCATTATCGCCCTGTTGGTGGGCATGGTGATCATCGGCGGCATCAAAAAAATCGGCAGCGTCTCCGAAAAACTGGTACCGGCCATGATCATTTTTTATATCTTCTTTTCCCTGTGGGTTATTCTGGCCAATGTGGATCAGATTCCCGCCGCCTATGTCTTGATCTTTAAATCGGCCTTTGGCTTGCAGCCATTACTGGGGGCCACGGTGGGGCTGGCCATTCAAAACGGCGTCAGTCGCGGGCTGCTTTCCAACGAGGCCGGTCTGGGATCGGCGGCCATTGCCCAGGGGGCGTCCGCTTCCGATGAGCCGGTTAAAAACGGTTTTATCGCCATGACCGGGGTCTTTATCGACACTATTCTGGTTAATACCATGACCACGCTGACCATCGTTCTGACGGGTGCCTATCAGTTCACCCAGGCCTGGCGCGGTTCGGGCGTGGAAGGCAACATCACCAGCATTCTGGTTACCCAACAGGCTTTCGACAGCGTAATTCCCTTTGGATTGGGCGGTACCATTATCGCCGTATCATCCTTTATTTTCGGCTATACCACGCTAATAGGCTGGTCGTATTACGGGGAAAAGTGCATCGAATTCCTGGGGGGCAACAAGGTCATATTGCCTTTCCGTTATACCTTTATCGCCTTTCTGTTTATCGGGGCCATTATCACCCCGATCGCCGGTGAAAGTCTGGAGTATCTGAATATCGTCTGGAATCTGGGTAATATCGGCAATGCGCTGATGGCTTTTCCCAACCTGGTGGGACTGCTCTTCCTGGCCGGTACGGTGGCAGCGGTGACTAAAAAAAGGTTGAGTGAAAATACCTTGTAGGGATTGAACCGCCGTGGAGTGAGCGGGACGTTTTCGCTGAGGTGTAAAATGTTTTTTCATCCCTTCCGGCATGAATTAATGAAGGAGGGGATCCGTGTGGGCTGTTTAATTTAATCTGTCCCTGGGGTAAAGAAAATTGCCGGTATAAGACCTTATTCCCCTAAGTAAACCTTAGTAGAAAAAGGGGACAGGAACACCCCCGGAGCTTATTCGCTTATTCTTTTCGTCAATGGGATAATAAGGTAATAAGCTTTTTCTTTTTTCGGGCTTTGTTTTCTGCTAAGGTTAGGAAAATAAAGTGGGTATCAAGGTTATTGAATTCAAGTGTGATAGCGAAGCCGCCAAAGTTGTTGATCGGTGTCAATGAAAGACCTTGTTTCCCTGAGCAAACCTTAGTAGAAAAAGGGGACAGGAACACCCCGGGAGCTTATTAGCTTATTCTTTTCGCCAATGGGATAATAAGGTAATAAGCTTTTTCTTTTTTCGGGCTTTGTTTTCTACTAAGGTTCGGGATAAAATAAGGTTACATTATGCCGGCCGGAGGAATTAATTTGTGTCCGCTTATTAAATAAAAATTCTAAGTAGGCATATAGGCATGGTTGTAGCAGCAAAGGGATTTTATGCCTTGCTTGCTTTGTTCCGTTCCAAGGTTTCCTGATAGTGCCTGATAAACTGTTGATACTCCTCGGCAAAGGTAACTTTTTTGTGATGATTGGGTTGATTCAAAATATATTTGCAAACTCTGTCAACATCCGACTTAGAAACAGAAAACGCGGATGCAGTTAACTGCCAGGCAAAATTAGTTTTGGCCAGATTATGCTCATTTATAAATCGTGCGCTACTTAAGGCAATGGTTGTGGCCAGCTGCTCTTCGGAAATTGCCGGTGAGCGCGAAACAAGAAAATGGACGTGTTCCGGGTTGGCGTAAATAGCATAGAGTTTAGAATTGTTATTGTTTACAATGCCTGTTATATATTTTTCAATACGTGTGCGATTCTTTTCTGGAATCAATGGCTCCCGGTGCAAGGTTGTGAAAATAAAATGAGTAAAAAGGTTGTTGAATTCGACTTTCATCGTGAGCCTTCCTATTTTGCCGATATGCATAAATATAAAACCTTATTTCCTGTGAGTAAACCTTAGTAGAAAAAGGGGACAGGAACACCCCGGGAGCTTATTAGCTTATTCTTTTCGTTAATGGGATGATAATAAGGTAATAAGCTTTTTCTTTTTTCGGGCTTTGTTTTCTACTAAGGTTAGGAAAATAAAGTGGGTATCAAGGTTATTGAATTCAAGTGTGATAGCGAAGCCGCCAAAGTTGTTGATCGGTGTCAATGAAAGACCATATTCCCCTAAGCAAACCTTAGTAGAAAAAGGAAATAGGAACACCCCGGGAGCTTATTAGCTTATTCTTTTCGTTAATGGGATGATAATAAGGTAATAAGCTTTTTCTTTTTTCGGGCTTTGTTTTCTGCTAAGGTTCGGGATAAAATAAGGTTATTTTTTTACGCCCGCCAATTCAAGAGTTAGCGGGCACGGCAAAGGACTATTTTTTTCCGGCCACAAAATGTTATTTATTGCGGAACCCGGTTTTATTTTTTCAGCACCAGCTTCATTTTATCCTGTTTTATGGCCTTTTTCAGGAACTTCCAGTACGCGCCGTATTCTTCCAACGGGATACGCGCTTTCTTACGAATAAATAAACGCTTAAAGTCAAGAACGTCCGCGGACAGACTAAAGTCGACCTGGTATTGGGCAAAGTCTGTGTCGATCGCCATTCCCCCGACGCCGGCCTCAACTTTATAGCCTCTGGGCAGGGTAAACTCAATATGATCGCTCCGGCTATAGGCATAGTCAAAAAACAGGGGATAGTCCCGTTCCTGTTCGTCCTCATCCGGGAGGTTATCATTACTTAATGTGCTGAACAGGGAAGGTTGAAAAAAGAGTCGTCTGCCGCTTTTACGCGCGACCTTTACCAACGTGCCGCGAAGTTTAATCCTCACCGTGGCGCCGCTATCACTCCAACTATGTGATGCCAGATTTACCGAACCCGTTCTGCTGATCAGTCTTTTATAAAAAGATATCTTTTCCTGATCCTTATAGTATTTAAGGCGATCGATCACACTCAGACGGGTATCGCCGCTAAAAATAAGTTCCGTGGAAAAGCGAATGGAGCCGTTGGAAAGGATTACAGCCCTGGTTTCCGTTAGCAGTTCATTCTTCCCGGCCGGGTTGAGGGGCAGGTAGATCAGTTCGCCCCGATCCTCCCGCACCACCAGGGCGTAGGTGTCCTGCAACCAATAGGGGATATGTTCCAGGCGGGTAACATCGCTGGTGCATTCCAGCCATAAAGTGTCGCTTTGCAGGGGAACAAAGGCGATGCAATGGTTAAACTGGCTGGATGGAAAGTCCGGTCGGAGCCGGCCTTTGTCCCGGGTAAGGATCAACGCGGGGTAAGCGGGAATGCCGACCGCCTCCAACATGGAAACCATCATGGTGGAAAGATCCTTACAGTCCCCGTACTTGTTCTCATAGACTTCCCTTGCCGAATAGGGCTTCCAACCGCCGATGCCGAGCTGTATGGCTACATAGCGTGTATTTTCCTGAAGATACCGGTATAATACCCGGATTTTCTCCTTGTCGTCATCAATGCCGCTTACCAGGGAGCGTATATGGCGCTTCATCTCCGGTGTGAGGTTGTATTGGGAGGAGGCCAGGCCGCGGTACCAGGCGGCCACATCGTTCCAGGATTCAAAGTTGCCGCTGACATTTTCCATTTCAAAGGTGTGCGGCTGAAACAGGAGCGCCGTTTGCACTTTATTTTCCGGCGCCATAAAGTCCTCGCTATCCAGGGGTTCTACCCGCTTCAGCGACCATTTAAGTCGCTTTTTACCGTTGGTGGTCTCTTGCGCGGAAGGAATGTTGCCAATGGTTTTGGTTTTATAGGGAATGTCTTTCTTGTTGATTAAAGTATATGAAGATGACAACACTGGAATGCGCGACTGGGGATACCAGTCCGGCCAGAAAAAGTGACTTTTTATCTTCTTGACATAACGCACGTCGATGTACCAGGGAAAGCGGGCTTCTTCTATCCTGTAACTGAGATAGCGATTGTTGTCATACAATACATAACCGGGAGAAAGGGCGCTTTCTTCCGCGTCATCCCTGTCCAGATGCCGGGTTTTTTGGCCCTGGGAATCGTAAACGTCAATTTCGATCGATTCGATATCGACAAACTCGGACTCCCGGAAATTAATATAGCTGTACTTTTTGCCCTTACTGTTATTGATGCGGAGAATGTAACGTCCACTCTCCTTAATCTCTTCCCCATCTGTTATATCAACGGTTTTTTCACTTAAAAGATAGGCTGCCGTGTAATCCGTGGCCAGGGTATCCGTTAATGATGTAACAAATATTTTTTGAAAGCTTTGTCCCCGGCCCGCGGCCAAAAACAGCATAAGGATAATTAAACTTCTCATGCCGCAGCCCTATTGTTGCAGAACGACCTGTGTATGGTCGCCTTCCAACATGGTGTTATAGGCCCGGCGCAATTTGGGATAAACCTCCGGGATGAAGTGTGTGTTCTTGCGCAGCAGCGATCGCCGGAATTCAATTTTATTGTTTTCCAACAGGGAAACGGTACGGGAATAGAGAAATCCCTTGAGTCTGGCGGATACACGTTCCGGCAACTCATCGGCCTTAAGCCCAGCGGGCAGGAGCAGGACAAAGCTCTCTTTTGTCTTTGTGCCGTAGTAAAAGTCCACGGGAAATGTTCTTTTTTCCGATAAAAAGGGATTCTTGCTTGTTCCGGAAAGAAAGACCGGTTCAATAAAAGAGAGGGCGCCGCTGTTTTCCACATAGTCCTCTAAAGAAAACTCAACGGTCAGGATGAGGGGCTTTTCCAGATCATCCCGGTTTTGAATGGAAAAGGTGTCAATAACAGCCTGGTCGTATTTTTCCTGAACAAAGTTCTCTATAAAATCCTTCTCGGATTTGGCCTTAAAAAGCTTGTTGCGCATGCGAAAGGCATCCTGTCCGTTGTAGGTGGCCTCCGTACGGACGGATATTCCGCTCTCATCGTTTAACCGGCCGTGCGAATCTATGACGATGCTGTTTTTCTGACGCAGAGGTTTGTATTTATTAAAAGCGGCGAGCAACTTTCCGTTTTTTGAAACCTGAAGCCCCTGGCCGGTATAGAGAAAATAGGGGATGCCACCAAAGGGGTTTCCCCTTGTGCCGGAATCCAGATAGTAAAGCTTACCCTTAATCGTCGTTGCGACAATTAAATAATCGAACTGCTGGGTTGAAATCCAGTTACCGGATGGCCTGCCATGGGAGCGGGAACTGATCAAAAAGGGGTCTGCTGTAATTCCGGCCCGGCGCAGCAGGTTGATAAGTAACAGATTTTTTTCATTGCGCGAGCCTTCTTTTTTTTCCAGCACTTCCATGGGAGAGAGGAGCTTGGAAGCGTTCCAGTGAACATAGTCCTTGATATGGATATCCCGGAGTACAAAGAAGTATAGCGCCCGGGCTTTTTCCAGGTCGGTAGCGGCGTTGGCCGTTACTTTTTCAACCGTCTCGCGGGTATCCTCATCATCCAGCTTGCTCCTCAGTGACTTAATGACCTGTTTCGTAACATCTTTCCAGGTTTTGGCAAAATTCAGAAAAGTGTAGGGGCTTTTATAGGTTTGAATCTGAAAAAAGAGCTTGGCGTAGTAATCTTGCTGATTATACATAAAGGGCTCTTTCCTTATGGCCGGCAGATCGTTCATCTCCCAGGTGTAACGGGTATGTTTTGTATCTTGCGGATTGTATCTGTTCAACACCTTGGCCTTACTGTTCTTCAGGTTAATTACGTTGGAGTTGGCGGTAAAAGTAAAATACTTTGGCAGGTAAAAGCTGACGGCGCTGTATTTGGTGAAAATGGAACTCTGGAAAAACCACGGTTCCAGCGCGCCGATATACTTTGATGTCAGCCTGTATTTATATTCAATAACCGAACCCGTTTCCACGCCCGGGATGGCAAAAACCTTTTTGCGCCAGTTTTTACTTCCTTCTTCATAAATGTTGTCCGGGTCCAGCTCAAATTCCTCGCCCTCGGGCGTATAGGAGGCCGCTTCAATATTACTGATCAGATCCTTATGATAAAAGGGGATGGAGACATCGGCCCAGGATTTTCCCTCTTCACTTAAAATCTTAATGCGAATATGGCGTTCCATTTCAAGCTCATAGTCGGGATTGATAAACATCGCTCCCACATCGAAAATAACATAAGCGTTGGCGCTGGTATCCTGAGGCAGGAAGGTGGCTACAAGCTCGTTCATGGAAATGTCGCCGAAATATTTTTGCTGGGCGTAGGTGTTAAGCGCAAGGCAAAGCATAAGGATAGCTGACAGACGATACATAAAAACCTCTATGGTGTTGGGGGGTAACGTTTTAAATATAATTTAAAGGGTGATTTGGAGCAAATTATGACCCGCTTGTTCGTCCCTTTATTCTGATTTGAATGATAAAAGTAATGCTCCTATTTTACCTCCTAAAGTTTTTTGGAGGTTATTATTTTAGCATTGGCGCGCTGGCTTTGGCCTTATATGATCCGCTACAGGAAAACACTGGGGTGGGGGTTGTTGTTCGTGGTGCTTTCCAACCTCGCCGGGATTGTTTCACCGTTGATCGTAAAACAGGGCATCGACTATCTGAGCGGGGATGTTCAGTTTGTTAAGCTGATGGAATATGCCGCCTGGATCATCGGTTTTACGCTTATTGCCGGTACCTTTCGCTTTTTTATGCGCAAAACGGTCATCGTTGTTTCCCGCCTGATTGAAAACGACTTGCGCAATGATCTTTTTGCCAAACTGCAAACCCTGGATCGTGCCTTTTATCAAAAAAATGACACGGGCGACCTGATGTCCCGCCTGACCAACGACCTCAATGCCATCCGTTCCGTGCTGGGGCCGGGTTTGATGTATACGGTCAACCTGATCACCAGTTTTATCTTCATCACGATCATGATGCTGCAGATCAGTCCGCTGATGACGTTGATCGCCCTGCTGCCGGTGCCGGTGATGGCGGTGGTGGTCAACCGTTTCGGCGCCGCCATCCACAAACGCTATCTTAAAGTGCAGGAACAGTTTGCGCGCATCAGCACCCGGGCCCAGGAAAATCTGGCCGGAATCCGCGTGATCAAGGCCTATGCCCTGGAAGAGAGTGAGTGGCGCCATTTTAACGAGTTGAACCGGGAGTATGTGGAACGCAATATGCACTATGCCCGGGCCGAGGCCGGTTTTCGCCCCTCGATGATGTTGATCGTCGGTATCAGCTCGGCCCTGATCCTTCTTTTCGGCGGAAGGCTGATCATGCAGGATGTGATCTCCCTGGGGGACTTCGTGGCCTTTACCCTGTACATGGGGCAGCTTATCTGGCCTTCCATTGCCCTGGGCTGGGTCATGGGCATCTTTTTGCAGGGCACGGCCGCCCATCAGCGGCTGATGCATATTTTTAACGCCCGGCCCGTGGTTAACGATGCGCAGGCCGATACGGCGGCAAGGATCAGCCGGGGTGATATTGAATTTAGAAACCTGGGCTTCACCTATCCCGGATATGAACGGCCCGTTCTGCGGGATATCTCCCTAAAGGTGGAGGCGGGCAAGATTATTGCCGTGGTGGGACGCACCGGCGCGGGTAAAAGTACCCTGATGCACATGCTGACCCGTGAATACAATCCGGCGCCGGAAACACTGTTTGTTGACGGTTACGATATCCGCCGGATTCCACTGAAAGCCCTGCATGAGGCGATTGGTTATGTGCCGCAGGAAACTTTTCTCTTTTCGGATACCATCCGCAATAATATTGCCTTTGGGGCGCCCGGGGCCACGGAGGAGGAAATCCGGCGGGCGGCGGAGGTGGCCAGCCTGGCCTCAGCCATTGAAGAGATGCCCAAAGGGTATGACACCATGCTGGGAGAACGGGGCATTAATCTTTCCGGAGGCCAGAAGCAACGGTTGGCCATTGCCCGCGCTATTGTCCGGCAACCGCAAATCCTGCTTCTGGATGACGCGCTTTCGGCGGTGGATACCATCACCGAGGAGGCCATCCTGCAACGCCTGAAGGAGATTATGAAGAACCGCACCTGTTTTTGGGTGTCGCATCGTATCTCGGCTATCAGGGATGCCGATCATATCATTGTAATGGATGACGGCCGCATTATCGAGCAGGGCGATCATCAGGCGCTGATGGCAGTGAACGGTCTCTATGCCGATTTGTACACCAAACAGATGATTCAGGAACAACTGGAACATCTGCAGTAATAAAGCCGGAGTGGCGCTGTTTCTGTACTTCCGGCAGGATTTATCCGTATCGGGGGAATTATGAAATTTCTTATCATGATCATTTTACTGGCCGGTCTGTCGGCTGCCCAAACAACAAAAGAATGGGCCGCGGCCGAAGCCGGACACCTGAAAATTCCGGCCACACTCGATTCCTTTAAAACTTTTCCCCATCTCAGCCCCTTTAATCAGGATACCACCTCATCCTGTTGGAGTTTTTCCACCCTCTCTTTTCTGGAAAGCGAAATGGCCCGGCAGGGTGTGGCGCCGGTACGCCTGGCGGTGATGTATCCGGTATACTGGGGTTTTGTGGAAAAGGCGGCACGCTACATCGAGACCAAGGGGGCTTCCCATTTTGCCCCCGGCGATCTGTTTACCGGGGTGCTGAAAACCATTGAAAAATACGGCATTGTGCCGCAGCAGGTCTATCACGGGCAAAGCCTGCCCGGCGTTTATAATCACAAGGAGCTCTACGCCGCCCTGGATAAATATCTGGCCGAAATAAAAAAAATAAAGAACTGGGACCGCGAGGAGGGTGTGGAGAAGATCACCGAAATTCTGGATCACTACTTGGGGCGCCCGCCCACCCGCTTTGATTTCAAAGGTAAAAGCTATACCCCACAAAGTTTTTTAAAGGATTATTGCCGCATCCGTCCGGATGATTACCGTATGTACACTTCATTCAGTTACGCCCCTTTTGGGGGGGAGGTGGTGTTGGATGTGCCCGATAACTGGGCGCGTATCGCGGAATACCGCAACCTGCCGCTGGATCAGTTTTACGGCAATCTGATAAAAGCCCTCAAACGGGGCTACAGCGCCGCCATCGACGCCGATATCAGCGAGCCGGGACGCCTGCCGGAGCAGGATGTCTGCTTTATCCCCGCATTCGATTATCCGGCGGCGGCGATTGATCAAAAAGCACGTGAGTTCCGTTTTAATAACGGCTCGACCACCGATGACCACCTGATGCACATTGTCGGCTATACGCGTTATGCGGATGGTGACTGGTTTCTGGTAAAGGACTCCTGGCGCAATGCCTGGGAGGGGCGCCACAAGGGCTATTATCTTATGCGCGGTGATTATGTTAAGCTAAAGGTGCTGGCCTATGTTTTGCACAAGGAGGCGCTGAATGACTAAGGTAAAGGAACGCCTGAAGGCCCTGGATGTGTTGCGCGGCGCCACCATCGCGGCCATGATTTTGGTAAATAATCCCGGCAGTTGGAGCCATATTTATCCCCCGCTGGAACATGCCGCCTGGCACGGCTGGACTTTCACCGATCTGATCTTTCCCTTTTTTCTATTTGTCGTCGGCGTCTCCATTGTGCTTGCGCTGCAATCCAAAATAGAGGATCCGGCACAGCACAGAGCCTTGTATAAAAAAATCATTCGCCGCACGCTGATACTTTTTGGTCTGGGGCTGTTTCTGTCGGGCTTTCCCTTTTTTAATCTGAGCACGCTGCGCATTCCCGGTGTTCTGCAACGCATAGCCGTCTGCTATTTTTTTGCCGCCCTGCTCTTTATCCATCTGGGCCGAAAAGGTCTGTGGACGGTAACGCTGGTTTTACTGTTCGGCTACTGGGCGCTGATGGCCTGGTATCCCGTGCCCGGAACAGGAGCCGGGTCGCTGGAAAAGGGCGCCAACTTTGCCGCCTGGATCGATCAAATGGTTCTTTCGGGTCATATGTGGTCGGCCACAAAAAGCTGGGATCCGGAAGGTATCGTCAGCACCCTGCCGGCCATCGCCACCACACTGTTTGGCGTGTTTACGGGCATGTTGTTTAAATCCACCCTGAGCACGGAGGAAAAAACCATCCGCCTGTTTGTTTATGGCAACGGTATGATTTTTGTGGGATTGGTATGGAATCTGTGGTTGCCCATCAATAAAAACCTGTGGACCAGCTCCTATGCGGTTTTCATGTCCGGCATGGCCATGGTCATCCTGGGCATACTCACCTGGTGGATCGATATCCGTAAACAGACCCGTTTTACCAAACCGTTTATCGTTTACGGCATGAATGCCATCACTGTTTTTGTGCTGTCGGGACTGATCGGCAGACTTCTGTACATCATCCGCTGGCAGGATGGCAGCGGGACGGAGGTGACCCTGAAGGGCTGGATTTATCATCTGTTGTTCACCCCCTGGCTGTCGCCCGTGAATGCTTCGCTGGCCTACGCCCTGACCTGGGTGGCGCTGAGCTATGCCGCCATGCACTGGATGTATAAAAGGGGGATTTTTTTAAAGGTATAGGCTGTTGAAACTCATCCCCCGGCCCCTCCCCGACTTTCGGGGAGGGGTGTAGGGGAGGGGCAATGGCGTTAACCCCCGGATTCATCCGGGGGGATGTAAGTGACGCGGAACTCCCGCCATCCGTTTCAACGGATTGGCTGACGGCTAAGGGAGTATCAGATTTCCCGGCGCTGGGCTCTCGAAATGACGGATGGCCCGGAATGTGTCATGCCGAACGAAGAGAGGCATCTTCGCTGTGAGAAGTTTTACCGTAGTCCATTGGTGTCCGGCGCGGGTTGGGAACTCATCCCCCGCCCCTTCTCTTGCGAAGAGAAGGGGGCAGGTCATGGGCTGATATAAGTTTACGTTTTGCTAAAAGATTTACTATTTCCGGTCCGGTACCCGGCGGGAGGTTGACGTCGCCTCACCACGTGGGCGGGGGAATATGGGAGGCGGTCAACGGCATGACTTTGGAATATCGTGTTACGAACATCGGCTCTTCGACAAGTTCTGGGAACTCACGGCAAAGGTTTTGGGTCATGACGCCCTTGATAAATTTGGCGGCAGGAATATTTGAAAAAAACGATTCATGAACTTCACCCTTTTCCATTTATTTAAATGCCTCTTTCCCGTATATTCAGCCCATGAAATCCATATCCCCCGATCTTATACTGACGGATATTCCCCTGGGAAAGAGCCGGTTTAAACTGTGGCGCATAAAAAATCTCGATGATCTGGTCGATCAGGTTTCCGACGATCTGTTTAATGAGGATGAGCGCCTGCCCTATTGGGCGGAGTTATGGCCCTCGTCCTTTGCCCTGGCCGATTATATATTAAACCACGCCCCTGAAATACGCGGCAAACGGGTGCTGGAACTGGGCTGCGGCTTGGGGCTGACGGCCATGGCCGTGGCCCGCTGCGCGCCGGCGGAGTTTATAGCCACCGACTATGAAAGCGCGGCCCTGCGTCTGGCGGCGAAGAATTTTGAGGAAAACGGCCTGCCCCAACCCCAATGGCGGGAGATGGACTGGCGGCATCCGGACCTGGTGGGGACATTTGACCTGCTGGTAGCCTCGGATGTGGCTTATGAACAACGCTTTTTCGAATCGCTGATCCGTCTTTTTCAAAAATATCTGGCGCCGGAGGGCAGGGTATTGCTGGCCGAGCCCAACCGTAGCGTGGCCCGCGGTTTTTTCGGAAAACTGGCCTTGTCCGGTTTTAACTTTGAACAAAAGGATTTCCCCGTGATACAGGACGGCCATAAGATCACCGTTTCTGTCTATCGCATAATAAAAGAGAAGTAGCCCGCCTGTAGTGCGTTCCCCGGGGAGAAATATCTTCGTTTAAAAAAATTAAAATTTTTACTGTAACCTTTGACCGCGGATGGAGTCAACAATAAAACGGAGCGCCAGCTTCGTAAAACATAATCCGATCCAAAACAATATTTTTCCGTTAAGCGGGACTATTACAATGCCGCCGGCGGTTTTATGGCACGAAGGTGTGACGCGTCGGATTGATAACCGGAACCAATAAAGGATATCATTATGAGTGAATCTGTGGAAAAAAAGAATGTACAATATCTGGTATTGCCCATCGATGGCATGACCTGCGCCAGTTGCGTGGCCCGGGTTAAGCAAACCATCGACGGCATGGAAGGGGTGGCCAGCGTGGATGTCAGTTTGGCGGCCGAGCAGGCGGCCATCGGTTTTACCGATGAAGCGCCGGATACGGCCACCCTGAAAGCGGAAATTGAAAAGGCCGGCTATAAGCTGCGCTCCCACACACGGGATTTGCCCCTGCCCGGTTTTAATGATCCCTCCGCCGCGCGGCGCCTGGAAAGCCAGTTGAAAGAGTTGCCCGGCGTGGAGGAGGCCCTGTTTAATACGGGCAGCGAAGCCCTGCAGATCAGTTATATTCCCGGCCTGGCCTCCACCGATGACATCGTCCATGTGCTGGAAGAGGTGAGCGGATTACAGGTGAAATGGCACGAGGATGAAAACGCCCAGGATGAAGAGCATGAACGCCGGGAGCAGATACGCATCCGCCGCCAGTTTCATACCGCCCTGGGGGCCATCGGCATGGCTTTACTGATCTTTGTG
>JALXBH010000181.1 GCA_026991535.1 Calditrichia bacterium
TGGACATCGTTATTAATGCTGAATTTATTCAGAAAAAATAACTGACATATTATAAACAAAGGCCTTTCACCAATCGGTGGAAGGCCTTTTTATCTTTTCCTGGAAATGTAGAGTACTAAACCAGTAAAATATTAAGTACATTGAAAATATGTAAAGAATTTAGTATCGTTACATTTACTCATATAAAATATCAGAGAAAGTGTAAGATTCTATAAATTACACTAAAAGAATTAACTGTCGTACCGGAACTTGTAAAATTGATACAGCTCTTTTTATTATAGGTTAATATTCACACTAATTTCAGCATCTTTATTTAAAAAGGTTTAAAATGATACCCTTAGATAAAAATCTTCAAGAAGTAAAAGATAGTTTGACAGAATTTGGAGAGGTTACCAAAAGGGTTTTACAATATATTCCAAACGTTTTGAGTAGTTTTCATGAAAAAAATAACTACATCATTTATTCAAGTGAAATAGCCGGGACAAGAAAATATATCAGGCCAATAAATAAAAGCTTATTCATTAATAATCTCCGGGATTTTAACACGCATTTTCAGATGCTTCAAAGCATTTTTCTTAAACTGAAAAATAAAGTCACAATCAACAACTTTGAAATGGAAATTATTGATAAAACAGTTTACACAATTCAGCAATCCATAGGCGTAGGACTGGATTTGTTGGTAAACCCTAATAGTGCGAGGAAACACGTTGGGAATCGGTTTGAAGAACTAATCAGGACAATATTTTCGGAAATCGGTATTTCCAACAAAAAGATTGTACTTCAGATTCCATACAATACCGAAGATGGAACAAAAACATACAAATGTGAAAATGACTTAATTCTTTCCCCCTATGACGATATAAAATCCTCATCTACTTCACTCGATGTCAATGAAGTGGTTGTTTCCGTGAAAACCACCTCAAAAGACCGAATGGGGAAAATATTTATTGACAAAATACTACTGGAAAGATTTATTGAACACCCCCAAAAGGTAATAGGGATTTTTTTTAATGACGTTCAAAGAAAAGAAGCTGATAATATCAGCTATACCCTTGTTTCCGGACTTTTCATGGTTTACTCTAAGTTTCTAACACAGTTAGATGGAATTTATTACATCGACCCTCCGCCAAATGTAAACAAGAAACCCTATGCCAATCATATGAAGAAATTTTCTTATCTGTTAGCCGTTGATATAAGAAAACTTTTAGCCCCTTAGCTTTTTACGCCTTTTAGTGGATTCCAATTCATCCTTTGCATTGGCAATCCTTTTAATATGTTCCCTGTCTAATAAACGGGTTTTAATAATATTGCAGTATTCCAATTCCAGCTCTGTTCCCAACCATTTTCTATGATAGGCCTCCGCCACCGCATATGTTGTTCCTGAACCGCCAAAGGGGTCTAACACGACATTATCACGATTGGATGATGATAAGATAATCCTACGCAAAAGCTCGACAGGTTTCTGAGTCACATGAGGATATTTTTCCCAGGAGCCGTTTGAAATAGTGGGTATTTCAAAAACATCTTTTGGCTTGGCTCCCAACGGATTTGGTGCCCAAACATAGTCTTTCTTTTTCCCATTTGAATACTGGGAAGTTTCAGCCTGAGTTCTTTTGGGATATTTAAGTGTATGCTCATTATATGGTATTCTTACGTTATCAATATTAAAAATAAAGCTTTTCGATTTCCGAAAGTGTAGAATACTTTCATGGGAACGGCCCCAATCCGATCCAAGGTTTGCTTTATTTCTGTAAAACCATACAAGCCACTTACACCCCTTAAAAAGATGTGAAGCCGCCCATTTTATATCCGCTAATATCTCGGAGAAACCACACACATATAACGAACCTGTATTCTTAAGGACCCTGTGTGCCTCCGATATCCATTCCATGCTCCAATCAACATAGTCCTTTTGACTGGAAAAAGTATCCCATTCCGCCTTTTTAATATTATAAGGAGGATCGGCAAATATCAGATCAATGGAAGATGATTCGAGTTGCTTTAAAAATTTCAGAGCATCATAATTATATAATTTTCCCAAGTTGGTTTCAAAATATGGCTGAACATTATTGACGGTTCTTACTCCCGTATCATACTCCAATTCCAGTTGCATATCTCTAACAAGGCTGGCCACTTTTTCCTCGGAATACACTCTGTAATTATTTATTGGATGCCTTGAACTAACAAACTTACCACTTTTATCCCATCTTCTTAAGGTTTCCCGACTGACATTTAGAATTTCAGCGGCTTGACTTATTGATAAATATTTCTTCATATCCTTAAACAACCTTACACATGCCTGCACAACAAATATAGATAAAATTTAAAGGAATAGAAAATAAAAGAAAAAGGGAAATATAAAAAGTGTAGGCTCGGTTATCTGAGTTTTCGGAGAAAAAATCTGCGTGATCTCCTTAAACAGAAGACCACGCAAATAATAGAAATTACAGATATCTCAATAGCGCAAACGCAGACTGACGCCACTATAGACGCCGGTGGCCTGCATGGGTTGCGCCGCGCCTTTCAGGGCATAGCTCATATCCAGGGCGATGGGCCCGAGATGCAATCCCATACCCACGCCCCACTGGAATCCGGCGCGCCCGCCCACGGAAACACCGGAGCGCAGCGGCAGCCAGCTAAAGGGCTTATATAAAATAGCCGCGCCAAATTGTGCCCGTTTAGAGTTGCCAAAATAGTTATCCAGACCCTGGCGGTATTCCAGGGCGATTTTCAGGGGCGCAAACAGACGCAGACTGGCCCCAAAGCTCAGGGTGCTGGGCAACGGGGTGCTGAAGGGATTGATGGCCGTGGTGTCGGTGGCTGAAAAAGAGCCGGAAGCGGTACCGCCGATATCACTGGTATCCCGTTGACTGAATTGAATCTGCTGCGCGTTTCCCGACCAGCCGATATTAGCGCCCACATTGGTCACCGCCAGCGAAAGATGGACGGCCCGCTTGTAACGGGCGGTTATACCCAGATCCATACCGAAACCGCTGCCGGCCAGCTTTCCGGAAAGGATATCGGCTTTTTGCACGGCAAAGGAGGCGGCACTGACAAATTGATCCGCGTTTTCCGCCGATCGCTGCACGGAAATTTCCGACTGCGTCGTCCGCGCGTATCCCAGCCCGGCAAAGTAATTGAAAGTCGCCCCGATGGCCAGATAGGAAAATCCGGTTTTTTCCCGGTTTAACTTAATACGGTAGGCATAACTGAGTCCGCTCTTTATGGCGCTGTAGGCCTCAGCGGCCAAAACATCCTGTTCGCTGAAACCAAAGTCCTCACCTACGGTGCTGCCGAAAAGCAGCATCTCCAGGGGTTTGCCGGGTACAATGGCCCCTTTCCCCTGTCCCGTCAGGCTCACCGATCCTCCCCAGTGACCGGCGGCAAAGGCAAACAGACGGCTTTGAACCTTAAAATCAAAACCCAGACCATCGTTGCCAAACAGGGTCAGCAGATCCACCCGTTCGGCCACGGAGAGAGTGCCGCCATGCCCCTCCCGCGTGAAAAAGCGGTTATAGCTGTTTAGATTAAAAACGCTGTTTCCCAAAGCCAGTCCCGTATTGACCAGATTGATTTCATTGGCGTAACGCCGGAACATGGCCAGGTTGGCCGGATTGTAGTCCAGCGCGTCCAAGCCGCGGCTCATCACCGTGTAGTTGCCGGCATAGCCCAGTCCCACGCTGTTGAGATTTTGGGCGAACATAAGGCCGCAGGCGGCGAGTATGATATAAAGTGTTTTCATCGACGACTCCCCCTTAGCGCTTCATTTTAACGGTAAAGTTCAGCGTGGGCGTAAACCATATCCGGTCGTTGCCCTTAAAGCGGGCCACCGCGCCATCGGTGGTTAACAGCACCCTGGCGCCATAGTAAAGCCTGCCCTGCTGTAACAGACTCAGGGTGTTGCGATCCAGCTTAAAGCTGAGCTGCTGTTCCGTGGCGCTTTGCACATAGCCGGCGTCATTGGTCACGCCCGGCGTCAGTTGCGCCGATATCACCGCCCGGCTCAGGCTGTCCGCCGATGCGTCAAACAGCGAGGAAGAGTCCTGCCCCAGGTAGAACTGTACCTCGGCGCCGATGGGAAAGGCGTTGCGCGTATCCAGGGTGAGTGACAGTTCCGTAAAGTTTTCATTGATCTGATCCCGCTGTTCCCGGCTCAGCGTCTCCTCGGAAAGGACCTTTGGTGCTTCCACAAAAGTTACCGGATTGTCGATTTGCAGGGAAAGCGGCGTATCGAGACTATAATCCACATAAAAGGCGTCACCCTTGTTCAGGGTGCCTTCGCCGCCAATGGTGGCCTTTCCGGTGATCTTGATCTTGTCCGGCAGGATGGACATCAAGTCCACGATGCTGGGCACGGTGCTGCTCTTATCAAAAGTCAGCGTCTCGGTGGTAAAGGAGTTTTCTCCGCGCAACAGGTCGCGGTTTATGCTGATGGCCACACTGTCGGTCAGCACATTGTTCTCATGATGATACCCTGTAATATTAAGATTCAGGCTGGTTTCCAGATCGAGCTGGTTATGAATATTCACACTGAGTACCACATCGGGGAAGGTAAAATTGCCCTCGAGGTTACTGACCTTGAGCAGATCCTCCTTTATAATGGGATCGATGGCGATCTCTATGGGCTCCATCACCCCGCTAAAAGAGGCAAAGTAGATGGAATCCGCCTGTACCTGAACGGACAGGGAGTCCCCGGCATCCAGCCACACCGCGTTGTCGGCGGAGGCGGTTACCAGACGCAGACTATAGCGCAGGGAGTCGAGATTATCCCCGGGCGCCTGACTGTTTTGCAGGGTATATCCGGCCAGATTGAGACGTACCGTACTGCCGCGTTGGGCCTCCAGCGTGCCGGTTGCGGTCAGCGGGTCCCCGTTGGCATTCTGAAAATCGGGCAGGGTAACGGTAAACTCGCCGCCCACATTCATTTTATTGTTCAGGCTGATATTAAATCCGCCCTTATCCACCCTGGCCGAGCGAATAATAAAACCATCCGCGCCAACGGGGGCGGTGTTGGCGCGAATGATTGTTTGCGCCGGCACTTTCGCCAGAGCTCTGTTCACACGAAGCGGAGACATTTG
>JALXBH010000182.1 GCA_026991535.1 Calditrichia bacterium
GGTTCGATAAGGAGAGCAGAATGAAACTGGCCACGCTGTGCTATGTACAAAACGAGACCCACACGTTGATGCTGCACAGAAACAAAAAAGAGAACGACACCCACAGGGGAAAATGGAATGGACTGGGTGGCAAGCTGGAAGCGGGAGAAACCCCCGAGGATTGCGTTATTCGGGAAGTTTTTGAGGAATCCGGCCTGAAAATTGTGCGTCCCCGGTTAAGAGGTTTAATCACCTTTCCCATGTTTGACGGCCGGGATGACTGGTATGTGTTTATGTTTACGGCCAAAGAATATAGCGGGGAATTGATCGACTCCGCCGAGGGCACGCTGGATTGGATCGCCCATGAGAAGGTTCTTGACCTGAACCTGTGGGAAGGGGACAGGATATTTATCCCCTGGTTGGCAAAAAATGATTTTTTTTCAGCACGTTTTGAATACAAAGATGGAAAGTATCAAACACACAGGGTAGTGTTTTACACATAGCCTAACAAAAAATATAAAAGGAGGAGACAACAATGAAACGGTTTGGTACCCTTTTAGCCGGCATTGTGCTGATGCTGCTGACCACCCAGCTTTATGCCACCACGGTTAGCGGTGCGCGCGCCTTGAATATTGACGGTACGGTACAGGGTCAGAACGGAGCGGCCAACGGCACTAACGGCGCATCCTGGGAAACCGATGAACAACAGGCCACATCCACGGTCGGTGTGGAGTTTTATCTGACCTGGGATGACACCAATCTTTATATCGCCTGGGTTGGCGGCAGTAAGGCCCAGCAACATATTCTCTGGATCGATACCGATCCGCAGCCCACGCCCACGGACGGCAGCGGCAGCACGGCAACATTTGATTATGGCAACGTTACCGCCACCCTGCCCTTTAGCGGCAATTTTTTTGTGAACATCCAGGACACCTATAATGAATACCGCACAAACACAAGCGGTACCTGGAGCGGCGGCACTTCCGGGACCCTCACCGTGGCCTCCTCCGGAACCACCGACGATATTGAAGCGGTCATCCCCTGGAACACCATCACCTCCGGCAACGGCAGGCCCTCCTCCGTCTATTTTCTGTCATATATCAACGACCCCGCCGGAGGTAACAACACCGGTTATGTATACGGTAACGCGCCCTCTTCCAATACAAACACCGGCGGCGGCAACCAGACCTTTGCACATTATTTCGGGCAAAACGTACAAAGCGGGGTAAATCCTTTTGGCACCGTGGACGCCAGCCTGGCGGTGGAACTTCTCTCCTTTAGCGCTAAAACAATTAGGGGCGCGGTACGCCTGCAGTGGCAAACCGCTTCCGAACGCAACAACCTCGGCTTTATGCTGGAGCGCAGGGAATCCGGCGATGAAACGTTTTCGCTTGTGGCAGATTACCGCAGCCATCCCTCCCTGGCCGGAGCGGGCAACAGCAGTTCTCTTAATGAATACAGCTTTACGGACCGGGATGTAAAAAGCTACCGTAGCTATGAATACCGTTTAAGTGATGTGGACTATTCGGGAGTGCGCACCAGCTACCCACTCCTAAGCGTGGAAACCGGTAACCTGGAAGGTGGCGCCGTGGGAGAGGCCATCCCCTCCTCTTTCTTTCTGGGGCAAAACAGCCCCAATCCATTTAATCCGTCCACAAAAATCAGTTGGGGGATTCCGGCCGGCTATCAGGGTAAGGTACGCATTACTATTCATGATATGCGCGGCCGTTTGGTGCGTACCCTTTATACGGGCCTGGCGGAAGCGGGAACCTTTACCGTGTCGTGGAATGGTCAGGACAAAGCCGGAAGACCGGTCTCTTCCGGGATTTATATCGTCCGGCTGGAAACGGCTGTTTATCAGGCCGCCAAACGTATGCTGCTTTTAAAATAGATTTTACATAAAAAAGCCCGACAAATAATGCCGGGCTTTTTTAATATCCTTTTACATAAGGCTGCTAAAAAAAAAGTCTCGTTATTAATGATATAAGGAACGCTGCGGCCTATGTTAGCATCGGGAGGGGTTTAGCGGGAAACTTCGGGGATGGAGCTTCTGCCTTTCTTCAAAACGCGTCCAATAACCTTTTTAATATCCCCAACTTTTATCGGCTTGGCCACAAAATCATCCATGCCGGCGTTCAGACAATCCTGACGATCGCTGGCAAAGGCATTGGCGGTCATGGCCACAATAATAGAATCCACGCCCAGCTTGCGTAAGGCGCGTGTGGCTTCCAGGCCATCCATCTCCGGCATCTGAATATCCATGAAAATAATATCATAGCTGTTATCCGTAGCCTTTTCCAGCCCCTCCTTTCCATTCGAGGCCAGGTCAGGGTTGTATCCTATTTTCTTAAAAATGCGTTGGGCCACTTTCTGATTGATAGGATTATCCTCGACAATCAGCATGTTTATATCGGCTTTTTCCATTCCTGTCATGGAAGTATTTTTATCAACAACCTGCAGCGCACGGGCCTTTTCCCTTATTTTAAAGGGAATCTCCACCCAAAACGAGGCGCCTTCGCCATAACGTGAATGGACGCCAACCTGCCCGTTCATCTTTTCCGCCAATAAACGGGTTATGGAAAGACCCAATCCCGTACCCTGAAAATGGCGGGCATTTCCCTGATCCACCTGAGTAAACGGTTTAAACAGATGTTCCAGGTCTTCTTCCTTTATCCCAATACCCGTATCCTTTATGGTATAGCGGATACGGATATCCTCGCCTTCCATCCAACTTTCCACATTGATATCCACTGAACCCTCATGGGTAAACTTAAGGGCGTTGCTTATAAGGTTTATCAAAATCTGACGTACTTTTGCGCTGTCGCCGTAAAATTCATAACCGTCTTCATTGGGGCAATGTAAATTCAGGGAAATACCTTTTTGTACGGCACGGTGTTTAAACATTTGGTAAACGTCGTAAACCAGTCCCTTCAGATCGAACCAATCCGCTTTGAACTCCACCTTTCCCGACTCTATCTTTGAAAAGTCCAGAATATCGTTTATGATGTTGAGCAGCGCGTCGGCGGAGGTTTGAATGATGTCTATGGCTTCTTCCTGTTCTGGACTGGCCTCCATCTCGCGCAGGAAGTCGATCATGCCGATTACTCCGTTCATGGGAGTACGTATCTCATGGCTCATGGTGGCCAAAAACATGCTTTTGGCTTTTGATGCGGCATTGGCCTTCTCCGCCATCTCCTCCAGCTCTTTTGTACGTTCCCGAACCTTCTCTTCCAGGGAAAGAGCCAGTGATCTGTTTTTATCTATCTCTTCCTGGGCCCTTTGCACGGACATATTGTTAAAACGGTGGTTTAAATAGGAGATAAGCCCCACACCTAAAAAGGCAAAAAGGTTGTCCAGAAAATATTCCTGTGCCACTTCCTCTTTAACAAGTCCTATATCTGTTATGTAAATTGAATAAATGTACAGAACTATAATGTTCAAGATATAAAACGAAACGACAAAGGGAATATTGATATCCAGCAACAATGAAGATATCGCTAACACAACAACAATAAAAACAACGGTATCCAGCGCCTGAACCGTGCCGGCGGTATCCAAAAACATCATGCCCCAAACGGAGAGCGCCATGGAAAACAGAAGGAACAGTGAGGAAAAGGTGTAATAGCCCCTATGTAACATATACAGCAGGAAAAATAAAAGGCCGGTCATAAACAGACTGATCAACAAAAGCGGATCATTAAAGTCGCCAATGGTCACCCACTGAAAAAGAACCGTAACCACCAGGGTTACCAAAGCGGAAATATCCGCAATAAATACAAGCCAGGCCTTGCTACGGTCGGCAAAGCTTTTATTCTGGTATTCCTTAAAATACCACCGGGAAAGTCTGTTCATATTGATAGATTCGACTCATACACGGAAAAGCTAAGAAAAATGAGCGATTGAACAGAATCTTTTGGATGAAAAGGCAAATATGGGATAAATTGCCTGAAAAAACGGGAAAAAGGTTAGATGAACAAACGGTTAAAGATAAAAATTATTGCCTCCATTGCAGTGATCCATCTTGTGTTGATTGTACTTTTTCAACAAAGCCCCCTGAATGTTTATCTCTTTCGGTTACTAAACGGCGCCAATACCCTGCACCTGTTATGGGCCAATATTACCATTCTGGGAGACGGTTATTTAGGGGCTCTGATTCTGATCGCAATTGCTTTTATTGACACCAGACGTTTTTCTGAAATATTTTTTTTTATGATTATCGCCGCCTTGATCACCCTTGTTTTCAAACTGGGTTTCAATACGCCCCGACCGGCATCCGTACTGGAACCGGGAGGGATTAACATCCTCGGCCCGGTTCTTACACAGCACTCTTTTCCCTCGGGTCATAGTACCACTTTTTTTATGTATCTTTTTGTTTTATGGCCCCGGGTCCGGCAATGGCCGGGGAAAGTCCTGCTGGTTCTTGCCGCTTATCTTGGCGCTATATCCCGCATTATGGTAGGGGCTCATTGGCCGGCGGATATTCTTGGAGGATTTTTAACCGCAGGGCTGGCCTGGATGCTTACGCAATACTTTATCGAAAAGAAAAACATCACCTGGACAGTACCCCGGTTTAGGATAGTTACTCTCATCCTAACGGTAGCCACAGCCGGAGCTTTTTTTTACTCAACCGGTTACCCCGATACACAACTATTGCAAAATATGATAGTAGCCAGCCTTTTTGGCTTTTCTGTCTATAACATACATAAATATTTTGTCCGGCCGGCCTAAAAGCGGAAACGACCAGGCGGTGTGGGTAAAAGTTTCTGGAGAATAAATATAAGAGTTTTTTATCCGCTTCCTTCAACATGACCTGTATTCTTTGTTGATTTATTTATCTAAGAGATGTAAATTAATGATTCATTTGTTTTAAAATCCCGATATAAATCGGGATGGGAGCTATCCCGCTCTCTAAAATTTGTGTTCTTGCCAGAGTGGTGGAATGGGTAGACGCGTCCCGAGTCAATCGGGATGGGAGCTATCCCGCTCTCTAAAATTTGTGTTCTTGCCAGAGTGGTGGAATGGGTAGACGCGTCCCGAGACAATCGGGATGGGAGCTA